>JAUXXX010000037.1 GCA_030684695.1 bacterium | reverse complement strand
AACCATTCTCTTTATTGCATTCAATGTAATATATGTGGCATTGCTATCGATGTCATTCCCACCCGCATTTATTCCATTATGGATCCTTGTGAGTTATTTTCTTAGTTTTGTATCCGTCGTTGTAATCTATCTTCTTCAGTTTCCTTTGGTGTTATCTTTAAGTGCAACTCATCCATACAAGGCATACCTAATGAGAAGCATTGCGTCGTTGATTAATCACTTTTTCTTGCGTTTGAAAGTCATTGCATCTGGACTAGAAAACGTTCCTAAAGAAGGGAAATTGGTCATATACGCCAATCACAAATCCTATTCCGATGGATTTGCTTTGCTTGAGGTCATAAGTAGACCTTTTGCGTTTACACCAAAAAGTTCTGTGATGAAAGTTCCTATTTTAAGTCATTGGTTAAAGTCCTATGAAGTTTTCCCGATTAACCGAAAAAGTGTTAAAGAAACCGCAGTTCATCTAGAAAAAGCAATTGATTCTGTGAAAAGAGGAATTGCTATTTCCATCTTTCCAGAAGGAACAATTCAGTATAGAAGTGAACCTACAGTGACTCAAATGAAACCAGGTGCATTTAAACTAGCACTTCGTGCACAAGCAGACATTGCAATTGTTCGATTCGATGGCGATCAATTAACCAAGCATCGTACTCCTTTTCGTTCTACAGTTCGATATATTACAGTCTTGCCTCTTTTAAAGTATGAAGAATATAAGGAACTCTCTACACCAGAAATTGCAGCATTGGTGATGGATAGGATTAATCAAACGCCTAGCAAAGATATCAAAAAATAATGATATCAATATAACTCAATAAAACAAGAGGAATGAGTCTTTGGCTCGTTCCTCTTGTGTTTGTTTTTGACTATATGAAATTCTTATGAATGATTCGAAACCTTATTGAATGTTTGCTTATCAATAGAGTTAAGAATTTTCATCATAGTGTGGTTAAAGTACTATTGTTTGAAACTACTTATCTTCTATAATTACTTCGACCCACTTTGCATACAATATAAGATTCTTACTGGGCATAGTATCGTGGATATAGAGGGTGTTGTAGAACGGATCTTCATACCACCCCATAAAGGTGTAGCCATCCTTGACGGGTTTAAAAAACTCGTAACTAACTCCATACGAATAAGAAGCCGAACTGATTACTTTAGGAGATAAAATTGAAGAAACCAAAGTAGGTGAAATTTCATCGACTAATGTGCTGTTTCCTAATTGCCCTTCATTATTTCTTCCCCAAGTAAATATTCTATTTTCTGAGGTTAACGCAATGGAATGGTAAGTTCCACTTGAAAAAGCAATGAAATCCTCGAATTCACCTAACAAAAAAGAACTACTTATTTCATATATGGATGTTTGATTCGTTGGACCGGCACAATGATGAGGTCCGATATTGCTTCCCCACCTAAACATACGATTTTTTGAAGTCACCATTGTGGAACAAGCAAAACTATTCATAATTCTGACTACTACTTCATCTTCCAAAAATCCAAAATAACTGGTGATATCTTTAGGTATAAGAATGCTTGAAGTAGTGCCATCCCCTAATATTGTATTTGAGTTTTGCCCCCACATCAAAACACGTCCAAATGATGTAGATATCATGGAGTGAGTTAATCCCAAAGATACAATTAGGATTTTTTCATCTGTACTTAAGTGAAGATTCGCAGTGACATCTATGGGTGTTTTTGAATACTTGGTTGTGCCATCTCCAAGTTGTCCATTTAGATTGTCTCCCCACATCAATAAACGATTATTAGATGTCAGCACTGCGCTGTGCCTACCAAAAATCAATACTTGAGTTACGTACTCGTTTTGGTAAAGTGAGAACGTGGACGTAACATCTTCAGGGGTGTAATAGTAATCCGTGGTAGGATTATTAAATGGAAGAGATTCACTTGGTCCAACCATAAACACCCTTCCATTTGAAGTAAGGACTGCGTAATGGTCACCGGTGTTCGACAATTCAACATCAACAATCCATTCGTCAGTTGATAAGCTAATCCAAGGAGTAAGATCATATGGTAGAGGATAAACTGTCCATCGATGAACACCTTCATACTCATAATAATTACTTCCCCATATAAATATTCGGCCTTTCGAAGTGATTGCTGCAGATTGCTCAAAACCTAGCGATACATCAATAATCATTTCTCCATCAAGGAATCCAAATAGTGGCGTGATCTCCACAGGATAAGTGCGATTTAAATCTAAATTACCATCCGCATTCTGACCATAGTAGTTATCTCCCCACATAAACAAACGACCCTTAGAAGTCAAAGCTCCGCTATGAGATGCTCCTGCATAAACTCCTATAATCTGTTCATCAAAATGTAGGACATAATCGATATTCGCACGGTATGATTCAACCGAATAGTAATGGATAAAGAATTTCTGAAGTTCAAATCTTGCATATAGTGATAAATTTCCACTAGAAAACTTGGGAATAGAAGTGATGGCTTCCCCTAAAAAATGTGGATGTGAATACCATCCTTTAAAGTCATAGTGTTCTTGTACTGGAGCAGTTAGAGCAATTGAATCACTATCAAATGTGTATAAGATAGGATTATTTGAATCATTGACCCCACCATTGGTGTGGTATGTGATGGTAAACTGGGTGAGTTCCCACAAAGCATACACTTTAATGTTATGTTGTGTTGGATGTGTTACTAAATACTCCTCAGTCAGTTCCGTAGTGAACAGTGTATCATCTAGGTACCATCCTAAGAAAGAATACCCTGGTTTAATTGGTGGAAGTGGCAGTGAAATGAGTGATTTCCCGTTGGTTGGAATGGATGGAACATCACTTCCTCCATTTGTTTCAAACTCAATCAAGTAAGGAAGTGTGGTTGAAGAACAACCAACCATTAAGAAAAGCATGAAAACAATCACAATAATGGACCTAAAATAGTATCGAGTATTCATCTTCTTGTATTCCTCCGAAATAAAAAGCGTGCCATAATAAAATTATAGCACACATTAATTTTTTATTGTTTGTTTTATTGAATTACTATATAAAAAATCATTGCTACTTTAGAAATGAATTTAAACTAAGTTATTCTATTGTGAATCGAAACATACTTATAGTCCTACATATGAAGTACATGAATAAAGCTTCAAAGATGTAGATAATTTCAAAAATTAAGTACTACTCAAAATAATCAACGATTCAAATCGAAGTGAATGTTTACATGTTTTGTATAATTTTCTTTGTTATTAGTTGTAAATATTTGAAAATGATTATGAATACGACTCCAAAACCTATAATACCCCTAGTAGCTATGTTGATATCAGTTTTAAATTCACTATAAGTAATCATCTTGTTTTTAAATGCATAGAAATATAAAGAACCAAACAAAACGTTGTACAAGCCAAAAACAATCCACCAAAAGAAACTTACCTTTTGAATTTGAAGTAGTGTAACTCTTGAAAATGATAGATAATGATCCTCAGTATAATATACTTCGGATCCATCATTAACAAACACAAGTCGGTATGGACCTCTATTGTTTAAAGAAACACCTTCTTCCTTACTTGGATATAAATCACATTCTGTGAGCTCTGTCTTATTTGTCTTATGTACAATAGGTCCTTCGTATCGAAATACATCTCCACCTATATTAAACCCATAATCAATTGCGATATAGTGATTGTCAAATAAACTCTCTGATTCACCCTTAGTAATAAAGTTCTTTGGAAGTTCACTGTATTCCATAATATAGAGTGAAACTTCATTTTTAGTATAATAAGGGGTTCATTGATGCACATGAACTTTTGTAGCGAAGGGTAACACTAAAAATAAGACAAAGAAAACGATAAAAAAAATGTATAAATGCCATTTGAATTTTTGAATCAACTCTTTCATAATTGCCTCCATATTAGATACATCACTTTTCGCCAAGAATAGGTATATGTTGCATCACTGAACTTTAATACTCACTTTACTAATCTTTTGATAACAAATTAATCTTAGATTAATCATTTCATATATATGGTCTTCTAAAGATTATTGAGTGAATTGTTTATCCATGGGTGGTTTCATATAAAAGAATATCCATCCAAACGAACTAAAGATCATGATACGTTGAAACAATCCCATGTACAACGGAAAGAACATCATAGTAAGTGATAAAACTGTAGCGATACCTGCAAGTAATAAGCCACTGATGCGTTGCTTAGATGAACTAATGAAACCATGACCAAATGCCAATAGAACAAAACTTGTACCAGTTGTAGTAGCAAAGATAGAGTGAAGAGTGTCTTCTATGATGATACTTGAATATCCTTCTATCAGTGCTGAATGCCTAAAGATACCAGTTAATAATAGACTAATGCTAAATATCGAACCTATTACTTGATGAAATCGAATGTTGGTTTTGATGAATATCCTTAATGAAGTCAATCCTAGCAAAATAAATGTTAGATTCATAACCCATGCATATGGAGATCCTTGAGCTCCTAAGTGACTTGTTGTATTCGTGATAATTGAATAACCTTGAAAGCTGATAAGGGGTAAGAATGTTGATACTATAAAAAATATAACATATATGAAAATGTTTATCCGTCTAGTTGATAAGTTCATAAAATTATCCTCTTATTCCAAATTGGAAAGATGTTGTCTATTGTTTTGATTTCTAAGATCGGTATAATCATATTCAAAGTATTCATTGTGGCTATTGGGTCATATCAATGAATTCTGATTCTATGTTGGAGCGGTGAATAACTTCCTAAAATCAATTTGAATCTTCTGACCTTTCCAAAAGAGGATTGCCTCAGTTAGTTTGATTTGTAAAAAATTCGTATATAGATCACTTTCATCCACATGCTCACCATAAAAGGAAGAAAAAACTGTTTTTAACTCTTCCCGTAAAGAGAGATTTTCTTCTTTGAGGGGATGTCCCAAATCAATTGCCACACCATGGGCTTGGAACCATTGTTCCGAAGCAATCGAAACGTGATTGTTTTGATAGATATCTATCATCTTCCC
>JAUXXX010000036.1 GCA_030684695.1 bacterium | reverse complement strand
AATAACTATCGTATTTTATGCTTTTTGAATGTAAAAAATGATAGGTTTTTTTCATCTTTTACTAATTATTAATCTTGTTAACTTAATATTTCATAATTGAAAAAAATTGCTTTCATTTTGGAAGATTCATTGATTTACATACAGTAATGTGATATATTCGTGATGTTATATGAAAGGGAGGGTACGATGGGATTGTATGTTGTTGATACTTATAAAAAGCGAATTTATGAGTGTGGTTTAAAAGTCGCAAAAAAAGTTGTCGATGACGACAACGACGGTAAGGTATATTTGAAAGGAAATTTGGATGCTGCGAAACAAGCAATGCTAGATGAACTTGAAAAAATTAAGAAAGAACCTGTTTACCAACAATTGCCTACTTACAGCCAAATATCCATTATCAACAGCATCAGTTGTTCGGATCTTCAAATCTACTGGCGTACCAAACTGAAACATTCTCAACGATTCATAATCATTACATTTATCATGGTTATTTTCATTGCTTTTGTACTTTTCATCTTTGGCGTTTTTAACAATATAACATAAAAAGAACAGTCTTGTGGTGTCTCACTAGACTGTTCTTTTATCTTTTTTCTCTTGCAAATAAATGGTGGTTAGCTTGTGCTTTTCTTATATAGTTTTGAATCTAACTTTCATTTGACTAATCTCTCACCAAAAAACGATTGACCAACGGAATGTATTCTTTTGGATTCGGTGCTATTTTAGCAACACCAAAAGGCATTTGACCCATCATTTTCCAGTGGCTTGGTATTAGAAATGCTTCTTTGGTTTGTTCTTCGATTAACTCTGTATAGTGTTGTAAATTTGCTTGATATCCTAAACTAACAAGACCATTCCAAACATTTATTTGAAGCATTCCATTTTGTTCCACACTCCAGGTTTCCACTGAGTCTTGATACAATGGAAATTGATTTCCAAGTGCTTTTGTCGCATAGGTATCATCAAAGAACAAGACAGTCCCAAGTGAGTTACGAAACAAGGAAATCTTTGCTTTTGAACGTTCAAACTGCTCCACAGGTACAATTCGTTGAATAGCGTAAATCACTAAGTCCCAAAACTGTTGATGACTATGTTCTAGTAATAGTACCATCCGTTGAGTCTGCTTATTGAAACTACTAGGAGTATAGGTAAGAATCGATTGCAAGGATGCAATCAATTCTTCTTTTGGTTGTAAATATGTCGCATCCAATGGATTAATCGAACGCCTTTGTTCTATCACTTGTAAAAAGTTCATAATGTCCCCCCAAAATCAGACTACAAAAAAATTATACCACTACAATGGATTCATGCCTAATATAGTGCTTGTTTCATTCTGATTCACATAGATTTTTTTCATGTGGAGTTTCTAAACTTCTTTAGAAATAAAACCCTGTAAAAGGACGCTTTGGATTGTCCAATTTACAGGGTATATAAGATCCGACTATTTGTGTTTGTAATCGTTTAGATGATTGACATGACATTCCTACTAATTATAGGAACGCACTAATTATCACTTGTAATATATTGTTGTTAAACAGCCATTTAGATAATCGGAACTCTTCAGTAACAGTAAGTGCCATATCTGTTTCCACAAAGGTACCTATCATGTTGTAAACTGTTGGAATGGTTAATAACAAACTTAAGACAAACAACAAGATGAGTAAGATTGCCGCAACTTTAATCAATCCAAATATAAGACCCAAAACCTTATCAATTTGCTTAATAATCGGAAGTGAAGTGATCATCTTTGCTAAGATTTTTAGGAAGAAGAAAATGATGATCGATCCAAAAAATAGCACAATGAAACTAATGACTAGTAATGCGAGTGAAGTTAACATGGGTTGTAAGGTATTAATGATTGAACTCGTGCCATCCGCGACCATTTCTGGGGTAATTGCACCTGCAATCATGTCATGTAAAAAGGCAGGGAAGGTCGGAAATGCTTCTACAACCGATTCACGAATGGTTTCTGGAGTGAATGCAGAAGTCAGATTCCCAATCTTTTCAACCAAGAAGGAATTGATTCCAGTACTAATCGTCTCTCCAATCCATCCATCTAAAATGGTGGAAAAAGGTCTTGCTAATAAAATGGATCCCACAATTCCAAAAATACCTGAAGCCATTTTTACAATGTTGAGTAGGAATCCTGTCTTCCATCCGATGATTGCAAAGATCAAAATCGATAATACCATTACAATGTCAATAATACCAATACCAAATGAACCAAAGCTTACAATTGTCATTTTTGAAACCCCCTATTTTTGAAGCGCACATTCAGCGAGGTAGTCTTTGTAAGTAAGAATCATCTTTTTAGCCGCATATACTTCATCAATTCGAGAAATTGGTGTTGTATGTGGGGCGTTTTTCACGACGTCTGGGTTGGTTCTTGCTTCATGGGCAACCAACTTCATTGCTTGAATGAACTCATCAAGGGTTTGTTTGGATTCGACTTCGGTGGGTTCAATCATAATCGATTGATGGAATAAGAGTGGGAAGTAAATGGTTGGTGCGTGGAAACCAAAATCAAGAAGCCGTTTCGCAACATCTAGAGTTTTGACACCAGTGGACTGATCGATTAGTCCATCAAACACACATTCATGCATACAGAATCCTTCGATGGGTAAATAATAATCGTCTTTGATGCTGTCTTTGATGTAGTTTGCATTTAAGGTAGCCAAAGGTCCCACTTCTTTGATGTGTTCTTTTCCGAGTGATAAGATATATACATAGGCTCTTAGCCATACTTTAAAGTTTCCAAAGAAACCACTTACTTGACCCAAAGCATCTTTACTGTGTTCAACGTAATACATACCATCTTGGTGTTTGACACGTGGATTTGGTAAGAAAGAAACAAGTTTTTCAACAACTCCTACGGGTCCAGATCCTGGTCCTCCGCCTCCATGAGGCGTAGAGAAGGTTTTATGTAAATTGATATGCATGATGTCAAATCCCATGTCTCCCGGACGCGCCATACCAAGGAGAGCGTTTAAATTTGCACCGTCATAATACATGAGTCCACCAGTTTCATGAACCACTTTGGAGATTTCACAAATGTCTTTTTCAAAGATTCCAATCGTATTCGGATTTGTTAGCATCATTCCAGCAATTTCATCACTTAAATGATTCTTTAAATCTTCTAAATCAACGGTACCTTTGTCTGTCGATTTGATCTCAATGACTTGCATTCCACAAACAGCGACACTAGCAGGATTCGTTCCATGTGCAGAGTCAGGTACCAATACTTTGGTTCGTTTAAAATCGCCACGCGATTCGTGATATGCTTTCATAATCATTAATCCAGTCAACTCGCCTTGTGATCCAGCAAAGGGGTTTAGACTGTATGCAGCCAATCCAGAAATTTCGGACAAGATGCGAGATAACTCATCATACACTTTTAATACCCCTTGCACTTGCAAAGGAGATTGAAGCGGATGAAGTTGATTGAATGCTGGGTACGATGCAATTTCTTCATTCATTTTTGGATTGTACTTCATTGTACAAGATCCTAACGGATAAAAACCTGTTTCAACGCCATGATTCTTATTTGAAATATTCGTGAAATGACGCAAAACATCAAGCTCAGATACTTCTGGTAAATCCAAAGAAGAATGACGAAGAATTGAAGAAGAAAGTTGCTTGATGGAATAACATGGGAATACCGCTTCAGGAAGCGAATAACCCATACGTCCTTGAACACTTTGTTCGAAGATTAATTTGGTATAGTTTACCATGATAAACCTCCTAAGACGCTGACAAGACGGTCAATTTCTTCAACGGTACGTTTTTCAGTAACCGCAAAGTTATATAAATGCTCAAATTCCTCATTTACTTGCTCAAGTGGATACGCGCCAAAAAATCCATTGTTTTGTAATGCTTCTTGGATTAAATGCGAGGGAATCAGACTCT
Organism: bacterium; assembly: GCA_030684695.1. Classification (GTDB taxonomy): domain Bacteria; phylum Bacillota_I; class Bacilli_A; order Izemoplasmatales; family Hujiaoplasmataceae; genus JAUXXX01. Next base: position 12,236 of record JAUXXX010000036.1, on the reverse strand, counting down.
TTATCGTAAACTCTTTCAAGAATGGTTGATCAAATGCTACTTCGAACTTTCCTGTTTTCAATAATTGATCATACAGATAATGGGCACCTTGATAGGAAAGTTCATTGACTTTACGAATTCCATGAGGACCCATTAAGGATAAATAAATGGTTACATAGAGCGCCATTAAAGATTGATTCGAACAAATGTTCGAATTGGCTTTTTCACGGCGAATGTGTTGTTCTCTAGCTTGTAATGTCAGGACAAAACTTCTTTTCCCAAATTTATCATAGGACAAGCCGCAAATACGGCCTGGCATTTTGCGAACATGTGCTTTTTTAACGGCCATGTATCCCAAATATGGACCTCCAAATGACAAAGGAATTCCTAAACTTTGGCAATCGCCAATGGCGATATCGGCATCATCTTCACCAGGAGTACGTAAGATACTTAAGGTGGAGATATCGGCGTATACGATTAGTAAAGCCCCCATCGAATGTGCAAGTGCACCCAGTGTGGAATGATCTTCAATGATCCCAAATAAATTGGTCTTTTGAACAAAAATAGCAGAGTGCTCTTTGGATAACATGCTTTTTAGTTCTTCTATATCGGTATGTCCATCTTTCATGGGAATGTAGTCAATTTCAACTCCCTTATAATGAGCATAGGTACGAAGCACTTCTTTCACATGTGGGAAAATCGTAGTAGAAACCAAAAACCGTTTGCGCTTGGTCATTCCTTCTGCCATAAACATCGCTTCCGCAGCGGCAGTGGGACCATCATACATCGAGGCATTGGAGACATCTAAACCTGTTAGAGCAGTAATCATGCTTTGATATTCAAAAATATATTGGAGCGTTCCTTGGGCAACTTCTGGTTGATAAGGGGTATAGGAAGTCAAAAACTCTTGTCGACTGACAAGGTGATTGATTACACTAGGTTCGTAGTGATCATAGGCCCCAAATCCTGAAAAAACGGTAAGTGTGCGGTTTAGTTTCGCTAATTCTTGAAAATGATGACGCAATTGCATTTCAGTCATTCCAGTAGGGATATCGTAATCTCCGTGGAATCGTACATGCTCAGGGATATCTACAAAGAGATCTTTGATGTCTTTGATTCCCAAAAACGAGAGCATTTCCCTTAAATCATGTTCGGTATGAGGAAAATACTTGTGCATATGATCACCTATTTGATAAAAGCTTCGTAAGATTTTGCATCGAGTAATTTGCTTAATTCATCGATGTTGGATAATTTCACTTTTAATAACCAATGGGTATATGGATCTTGATTCAATAGTTCTGGCTCGCCTACCAACCCTGCGTTTACTTCAAGAACTTGACCACTCACTGGACTAATTAAATCTGAAGCAGCTTTGACGGATTCCACAGCACCAAATTCTTTTTCTTTATGCAAGGAAGCTCCTACTTCAGGTAAGTCTACGAAAACAACATTTCCTAGTTCTGCTTGAGCAAAATCAGAAATACCAATAGTGGCTACATCTCCTACTACTTGAACCCATTCATGCGATTTTGAATACAATAATCCAGATTTCACGTTACTCATAGTGATTCTCCTTTAGGTTTATAGTTTTTCTTATAAAATTGCTTGTTTCGAACAAATCCAGCAAATCTTTTTTGACGAATTTGAACCGAAACAATCGTGTCTTTTTTGGAGTACTTAGCATCAATTAAGGCAAGTGCCAATGGTTTGTTCGCTGAGATTGATAAATATCCTGTCGTAATCACGCCAATCAACTCATCACCCGCATATACGTCATATCCTTGGCGTGGGATGGCTTTTTCGGTTAGTTCAAGGCCAACAATCTTGCGCTTTACACCTGCTTCTTTTTGCTGCTTTAAAACATCCAGTCCAATCATTTTTGGCTTATCCAAGGATACAAAGATGGAAAAACCAGCTTCTAAAGGACTAATGGTTTCACAGAGTTCATGTCCATATAGTGGAAGTGCAGCTTCAAACCGTAGTGTATCCCGACATCCAAGTCCACAAGGTTCTACTTGATGGTTGTGAACCAAATGATGCCATAGTGCTACAATTGCATCAGGATCTGCATAAATTTCAAACCCATCTTCACCGGTATAACCTGTTCTAGAAATTAAAACTGGATAATCCATTAATTCAATGTTTTCAAACGTGAAAAACGTCAAATTGGATAGATCAACACCAAATGCTTCTTGCATGACTTTTTGTGCATTGGGTCCTTGAACAGCGACTTCTGCGTACTCATCTGATAAATTGGCAACCAACACATCAAATCCTTCTGTTTGATCCACCAACCAGGCATAATCTTTTCCGATGTTCGATGCGTTTACAACCAAGAAAAACTCAACATCGGACACCTTATAAACCAATAAATCATCGACTACTCCCCCTTGTGGGTTAGGGAAGAACCCATAAGTAACTTGACCAGGAAGTTTGGTTCTAATTTCATTGGAGAAGACGTAATCGATGTAATCCATCGCATCTGGTCCGCTGACTCGAATTTCTCCCATGTGGGATACATCAAAAATACCGACATTATTACGTACTGCTTGGTGCTCTACAACAATTCCCTTGTATTGTATGGGCATTAAAAAGGATGCAAAAGGCTCCATTTTAGCCCCAAGTTGAACATGGGAATCATAGAGACAGGTCTTAAAGATAGCGTTTTCCATGTTAGTCACCTCTATAGTGAAAATTATATCATAAACTCTTTATTATCAAAGATAATTTGGAGAAAATCGAGAGTGGTGAAGTTCATAATATAGTCCTTCATTTCCACTTCTTTTAATGCATTTTGAAACGACGAAAGGGTTGCCTGAATACCCTCTAGATGACGTAATGGAATTTCAATATCACCTAATACAAAGTAATCACCTAAAATATTGACGTTTTTAACAACGTTATTTTTTAGTTCAAAAGCAATTTCAATGGTCCCTGCTTCGGTTCGACCTTTTTTGATTACTGTATATTTCGGATTCTTTCCATAGATAAACTCTTCTTTTAGATAGGTTTCTTCAATTTTGGCGATTTCTTCCATGTCGTGACTGGTTAAGGTAATTTGATCATCAGCAATCTGATTCTTCATCACTTGCTTAAACTCTTCGATATCAATGGATAAGTGTTCTTTCAAATTGGTCACACGTTTCCTTACGGAATCAATGCCTTTTGATATTAGTTTCTCGTTGGATGGAGTGATGGATCTTATCAACAAAGACATATCGGTATCAAACAGCATTGTCCCATGGACAACACTGCGATTATTGACCTGATAAAAGGCATTTCCAGATACTTTCAATCCATCCACTAAGATATCATTTCGACCAGAAAACTCAGCATTGAGGCCCAATCCCTTTAAAATATTAACTACTCTTGTTAAATAGGAATCAAAAACAAAATCCTTATTAAAATGAGGGGTAACAAAGGAAAACATGATGTTTGAAAAGTCCGCAAAGACACAACCGCCACCTGACTTGCGTCGATAATACTGAATCTTGTTTTCTTTCACAAACTCGAGGTTAACTTCATTTTCAATCAATTGATTCCGACCAAAAATAACCGTGGGTTGTACTTGCCACATAAAGAAATACTCATCCTTGGGATAGTGAGTGGCCAGGTATTCTTCAGTCGAAAGGTAAAAGGGTAACCGTCGTACTTCATTTGTTGGGAAATTTACATATTTCATTGTATCAACTCCTTGATAATATATTATCACGTTACAAAAAAAAGAGAGTGAAAATCACTCTCTAGCTAAAAATTCTTCGATTCTTTTTTGTTCTAAGTCAGCTAAGAATTCAACGAATGGCTCAATATTCTTGTTAATTTTATATTCATCAATTGTGCGATAATACTCATCTCGGTGTCCTTTTGATACTGACACTGGTAAGAATCCTTCCAACTCGAGTTGATAGTTTAACAAGAGTCGAGCAATCCGACCATTGGCATCCATGAATGGATAAATCTTCAAAATTTCGAGATGTGCATAGGCTGCTTTCGTTAATCCTTGATATTTTCCTGAGTTTAATTCAAAGAAGAAGTTTTCCATTTTGGTAAAAATCTTTAAATACGATGGCGGTACGTGTTTCGCACCTAAGATGAATAAATCGCGGGTACGATACATTCCTCCTGGTATCAAATTATCGACCAAAACTTGATGTAAATCTTTGACGATGGATTCGGAGATTTGCTCGTTGTTTCGAGCTAGTTTGTGAACCAAACTAATGGCATGATAATTGTTGATGATTGCCTTTCGGACATTTTCATCTTTATCGGGGAATAAACGGGAATGATCTTCCAACAAGAAACAAACATCTTCATAACTGAAATTCCCATTGTCGAAGCTTGTTGATTCAAAGATGTAACGTTTGTCAAACTCTTGACACCATTCATTCATTGTCGCTTCGTGAAGTGTTTTTTTCTTGTCTATGAGCGCCTGTTTGAGCGCTTCTACCTCTTGTAATTTCATAATCAATCACCTCTAAGTAAAGTCTATCATAGAAAGCGTTTCCTTTCAAGGACTCGACAGTTTTTTCATGAAAGAAAAAACGACCTTGCGGTCGTCTTAAAGATTTACATTATCAAAGGCAGATTTGGCAATATCAAAGACGATTTCTCGTGGTAAATCTCCGTAGTTGTTTGCTTTAAACCATAAATCTTCTTTGGAAGCTTTGTTTTTAGAAATGGTTGGATATTTAATGATTAAACGGATTCCTTTTTCTAAATCAGCACGAAATACCATTCGGTAATAATTTCCAAAATTCATGAGTACCATAAAAGGTTTACGATCCACATAAAACGTAATACGTTCATCTGCTAATTTGGTGACAACGGTTGGTAAATCTCGGATGTATTGAACCAACTCATCAAATTGAGGATCAAGCGGTTTTAGTAATTTAGGCTTCTCAATGTAGTAATCGATGGTTGAAATTTGCTTTTCCATATTTTGAGTTTTATTGAACTCTGGATCAACTGACACATCTTCGTATAGTAGATTAGTAGGATCCACATCATGTTCACTGGAAATAATGGTTTGTTGCTTGGAGACAATTAAGGTTTTTTTGCCATCACGTTGAGCGACGGCTTGTTGTTTCGCTTGCACTTTTAGTTCATGTTTGGATGGCTTCTTAGAAGGTTCTTCTTTTTTTGCTTGATTCTCTTTGACTTGTTGTTTAATTTCTTTTACTTCTTCTTCTAAACTGACTTCTTCTACGGGATTTTTCTTCTTTTGAATGGATACAACAATCAAATGAATAAAATAGAAAACTAAGAAGAGTGGAAGAATAAATGCGTAATATCGGACACTAATAATGAATACACCACCACTTGTCCGTTGGAAAAACAAATATGAAACAAACGCAGATACTAACATAAGTTGAAGAGCAAAAAAGAACAACAATATTCGTAATTTGTTGGATCCTCTTCTAAATTGCCCTGCAAAGTAATGACCGTAGATTACAATGTTAAGCATTGCTAGTGGAAGAGCGACAATAGGTAATCGAGCGAATAAATTAAAGCCTGGTGCCCATGTATCTTGAAACGCCATTGGAAAAGCATACAATAAATAAGCAAAAGACAGAACCAACATGGGAAGAAAAGCAGCCGAAGTGATTAATCGTTTTGCTTTTCCATAATTTTTAACTTCATAAAAGGTTTCAAATAAATACACTACACTTAATACTAGAACTAATGCACCTAATCCGCTCTTAATAAACAAAGTATATGGTTCCACTATTGCTTCAATTCCACTTAAAGCGGGCACCCAATCTACATATGCTTTCCAAGGAGTAGCGATAATTCCAGCTGCCAAGACAGAAAAAATAAGTAAGAAATTGGCGAAAAACTTTTTCATAACATTCACCTCTTTATATTTGATAAATTGATTATAATATGCGAATCTTTATTAGTCAACCTTTGCGCTTAAAGTAATCTCGAAATATAATAATATATTTATATGGTTTTGAACATATGTCAATAACTAATTCAATCGTGAAATATACCTTTATAGTTTGAATTTCAAACAAAAATACAATTCTCACTTAATTTCATTGTGTTTTTTAGAATTAATAGCGAATAATAACTTGCAGCATGTAGATATTTGTTCTATAATGTAATTGGTACTACGTCAATAAATAAATTCCGGACCTTATGAATTGACACTGTTCACATCAAGTAGTATCATATATGCATCAAAGATAGCCAGGGAGGGTTATTTATGCAAGTCCTAAAAGAATCGGTCAAAAAAGCAATTTTAGATGGAGCCGTTGTTGAATTTTTCGATCATGGTTATCAAAATGCGAATATGCGCCGAATCGCCGATAGCGCCAACATTACTGTTGGAAACATTTACCGCTATTTTGAAAATAAAGAAGCGCTGTTCAATGCTGTTTTATTACCAGCACAACGTGCCATCGACGATCTCGAGTCATTTGATAAGAAACTTCATATCACGCACATTGATACCCAAAAGGAAGCGAACTCAATTGTCACATATGTGATGAACGTATTACGCCCCTACACTCGAGAAATCTTCATCATGATCTTCAACTCCAAAGGAACCCATTATCAAAAAGTGAAAATGCAACTTGAAACTCTCGTCATCGGGAAAATCAGAGAAAACTATCCGGGTGTTTTCCAAGATTACTTCCTCAAAGTCGTAAGTTCTAGTTTCATTCAAGCATTGTTTGTGGTGTTCAAAGAAAACGTGAATGACGTCAAGAAGATTCAAGACATGTTAGTTCAACTAATTGTGTTCTACTTCCGTGATGTAAGCAACCGTTTGTTCTAAAAAATGTATCAAAAAAAGTCTCCGATGAAAGGAGACTTTTTTATTTTTTTGTATATTTCTTAAAAGCGATATCCAAACAAATATCCAAACCCAACGACAATAACAGCGAAGATGATTTGGTGGAAAATAAAGATCCATAAGGTTCTTTGTCCAGCCCAACAAAAGAATTTATTCCACTTGCCATCCAACTTCGGCAACAAACTTCTTCTACTAGCATAGATCGTTTCTCCGACCACAGTGCCCAAAAGAATCATCCCAAGAAAAGGAACTAAGCCAAAGTAATCTGCCCCATATGCTTTTCTACCAATGATTAATTCAGGAATGTCTGCAAGTGTCACTTCAGGAATGTATTGATATTCTCTCCAGCCCCACGAGATGGCAAGTACAATAATTCCGACGCCGATTGCACTAATAAATATCGGATTAGACCAGATTTTACGAATGGCATACGTTGCCAAAGTCGCGAGCGCATACATGTGTATAATACCCATAACAATTCCAATTTGTAGTCCAGTAAAGATTTGGATAGGCATTGTTACAGCGGTAATCCCCAATGCCACAATTAAAAACTTTAGTCCACGCTTTAAATTGTTTCGACTGAACTGAAAACTAATCCCCGATACCACCATAAAGATGACAATAAAGACCGAAAGCAAAGCGGGTCGCAAATCTCCAGACCACCAACTTGATCCAAAACGTACCAAACTTCTGACAAACGGATTGTCCACTTGATAGTAGTTACTAAACCAATATGGCATGCTTTGTAAATCAAACATAAAATGATCAAACAACATCAATATGATCGAAAACCCTCTTAAAAAATCCAATTCCCAAATTCGTTTTTTCATAAATCGCATTCCTCATCTTCATTACATGTGTCTTCATTATACCTCAAGTAGTCAAAGATATTCAAAATAGTTGATTGAATTACCCAATAATTCTGGTGATCCACACGTATATTAGGTGCAGTTAAAAAAATTAGGAGGAATTGATCATGAAAAAAATAACATTATTTTTACTCACAATATCACTAGCTATCACACTGATTGCGTGTCAACCCATTGAAAAAGATTATGTATTTCAAAGTGAAACGGATCTATCAAGTTTTCAAGCAGTGAGTGCTTCGACCTTACTTGCTTCTTCTTTAGACCCCATTTCTGTCACTGCGATGCCTTTGGCAAATGTGCAAGAAGTTCAAACAGAGGATAATACAGTAATCGAAGATGAAATTGATGAGCTTGACAAGTACTTATGGATGATGGAAACCTATTTGGGTGGAGAAGGCGCTCTTCAAGTAGTCGTTGTAGAGAGTGACTTACCAGTTTACGCTCACATGGTTGTTTTCACAACCAAAACGTTAGCGGGTACTTCCATTGTTTACACTCTTTACTACAATGAAACCATCGTTGAAGACGAAGTGATAGAAGACGAAGAAGAAAACACCGAAGAACAAACACCACTATCCGTCAACAACAATCCACAACCAGGACGCTTTCGTTTTGTCGATCCTGAAGATCAAAACGTCGTGTCAATAATCGATGGATTACTCATTGTTGGTGAAGTTCAGTATTTGCTAGAAGGTAAAAAAATCGTCATTCAAGACAAAACCATTCATTTACTTCGTGCCTATGTGGATGAATTCAATCACGTAGCCGTCCGTTATATGACCAGTGAAGATGGAGATTACCAATTCTTTTATACCATCGTCGTCAATGGACAAATCCAATCAAGAACTTCGATTAAAGTCATGGTACAAAATGGTAAAGTCCGGACCATGCTTCAATTTGTCGAAGGAAATGCAAGGGGACGATATAACTTTTCAACTGAAACAATCGATAACATAACTAAAATTCATATCGTGTATCAAGTAATGGATGGTACTCTTACTGAAAGAGGCAATATCTTTATTACTGCTACTCTTGACGAAGAAACCCAAGTGACTACTTATGAATATGTCGTTCGTCCAGACCGTCAACGTCAAAATACAAATACCATGCAACCAAATCAAAATCAAAATGAACATAAGTACCAAAAAGACCACCGTCATGGAGCGCAAGGAAATCGCCCCTCCAATCCTCAACAAGGAAAATTCTAAACTCATAATCCAAGTTCTTCCGTTGGGTGTATAATAGTCATCAAGGAGGGATAACATGCCTTATCACCTTGATGACTATTTACATGCACTATCTTCCCGTGATGAAGCGGCGTTTCAACTTATCTACGAAGAAACCAAAAAAGGCGTCTACTCGATTATCATAGCAATTGTCAAAAGCAAACACATCACAGAAGATCTTATGCAAGATACCTATATAAAAATGCTCGAAAAATTAGATACTTATCAACGAGGTCGCAACTTTTCCGCATGGCTCTTTCAAATTGCGAAGAATCTTGCTTATGACTATGTGCGTAAAGAATCAAGGGTTTCTACCTTTGATCCTCAGGAACAAAACCTCCTCTTTGACAAAGTCCCTGATTTTGAACCCACTGTAATAAAGCCCTCTTTAGAGCAGATGCTTCAACCCTTAGATGATGTAGAACGTCAAATTATGCTGTTAAAAGCAGTGAACGATTCCACATTTAAAGAAATTGCTCAAACACTATCAAAACCACTTGGAACTGTGCTTTGGTTGTATCAACGAGCACTAAAAAAAATGAAAAAACATCTGGAAGGAGGAAATAGCCGATGAAAAACAAAGAAGTTCTGCAGCGAATTAAAGAAGTTGCTTTGTCTCAAATGCCGGACGTAAGCCATTCAATATCCCTCGAAACCATCCGCATTCCATCGCTTTCCAAACGGACCAATTCAAAAAACCGTTTCTCGAAAGTCAGCTTATCCTTCCTCATGTTACTGATTTTTGGAATAAGCAGCTATTTTGTCTTTTTCAGTCCAACAGACCAGTCTGTATATGCACTACAAAGCGACACCGAAAACTACGGCTATCAAATTCTAACTGGAGCGATGTTCTTACAAAGCGAATCACCACTCAACGATATCGTTCCACTCAGTATGCAATTATTATCTGAAGACAACACATTGTTCGAAGATAATATTGATACATTTAATCAATCATTCGCTGTATTAGAAGGTTTGATCGGAGCCAAAGAAGATATTACATTTCAACTTTTAGAAAGTGATAAGCCACAATATCGACAAATGATTCAAGTACAACTGAAAAGTCTTCAAGATGAAGATATTGTGTATCGAATTTATCTGAGGAAAATGCTACGTCGTAATATCCAACAATTTGAAGGACTCATCGAATTTTCATCATCGAATTACACGTTTTCTTTTCAACGCTTAAGTGGTCAAGAGCGTACTCGGATTCGGATCGAATCGAGTGAGAACACAATCATCATCATTCATCAAACCACTGTGAATGATACTTTGCGTTTTCGATACGATATCATGGAAAGTGACAATGTGAAACGTACCATTACGTTGGATGTTTTAAAAGAGGATAACCAAATTACAGCTCGCATGAATACCACCTTAAACGGGAAGTCCTTTCAAATCACCATTCGTAAAGGCATGGTTCAATCCACAAAAGTCATGGAAGCGAGTTATCGTTTCGATGAAGATGAAGTCGACAAAGAATCCGGAGACCTTGAAGTTACCACCGTGTATGATGAAGCAAGTTCGCAGTATCGTTTTCAATACCATGCACAAATTCGTGTCAACGCTTCTGTCATTGTCAAAGAAATCATCGAAAATCGTCCTCCAAGAGGCAATGCACCAACCAATCCAGGAAACAGCAATCGTCCCAATTAATGTAATAAATAAGATCGACTCCGAAGAATCGATCTTTTTTTATGCTCGTAAATTCGAAACAATATTGTGTTGCCAGGTATTTTTAAAATACGCTGTCATGGATATGACAATTCGAGCCAGTGGTTCAAGTTGAATGATCAAGAATAAGAGGGCGATATCTCGAATGCCACCATACTGATAGGCTATATAAGCAAGCGGTAATCCCACCAACCACATCACTCCAGCATCAATAAACATGACGAACTTGGATTTTCCTCCAGCTCTAAAAATGGAAAACATCAAGCCAACAAAAATCCGTAAAGCAACACGCAATCCAAACACCATTGTTACCTTCACAGCATTTTCAATCACAGCATCGTTGGTGTTTTGGAAAATCGAGACCATCGGTCTTGCTAAGACCACATTTAAAGTACCTAGTACGATCGCAATCACCAGCCCTAAGGCTAAAAAATTGTCTGCATAACGTTTTGCTTGTTCAAAGTCATTTCTACCTAGTTGTTGCCCAATCATCGCTCCAGCGGCGCTAAACAAGCCCATACCGATGACAAACATCACCGAGACAATAGTTTCAGCCATTCGATATCCTTCGTATGCATCCGTACCCAGTCCATTAAAGATTACTACATAGAGTGCAGAACCGATGCTAAAGAAGGTTTCATTGACTACAAAAGGAATGGTTCGTTTCAAAATTGGAGCGTTGAACTTTCTTTGAAATGCTTCCTTAAAATGACGAACCATGGGTACAAAGATTTGTTTCGTCGAAATGGCATAAACAATATGAAAGATAAATCCGACTGACGTAGAAATAATCGTCGCAATCGCCGCTCCTCTAACTCCCATTTGAGGGAAAAACCAGATTCCAAAAATTAACAAGTAATTAAATATCACATTCACAATCATCGTAACAAACGAGACCATCATCGGGACTGTTGTCTTTTGAATGTTTCGATAAGTAATGGCAAAACTGAACGTAAGCATATTGGGAATATAACTAAACGCCACTAACTGTAAGTACTCATTGGCGATATGAACAACATCGTCTTCTTGATTGAATATCCGAATAATGGCTTCCCCATGAAACAGTGCTACATAGGTAAATATACTAGCTACCATCAAACACAAGCTCACCATCAATGCAAAACTTCGTTTGATGTTTTCAGATTCTATACGGCCCATAAATTGCGCTATATACAGTCCTACCCCAATGTTCACTCCAAAGATAATCGTTGAAGCAATCATGGACAATTGACTGGCAAGGCCTACTCCTGCAATCCCGCGATCAATGGATCCAACCATGACCGTATCGACGATTCCGAAGGTGGTAAGTAGTAGTTGTTGGATAATGATTGGAAGAGCAATCATCAACACTTTTTTCATAAACTCTTTGTCTTTAAATGCTCTTGTTAACATATTGTTCTCCTGTGCGATTCATCGCCAAAGAGTATTATATCATAACTTAATAAAAAGAAAACAAGTCGGAATTAACCGACTTGTGGAATATTAAGAGTCTCTACTTTATTGGCATTTTCAAACACTGCGACAATGACCATTAAGATGACCATAAACTGAGGCATGATGTAAATATTATCGACCATTCCATGAGCATGGGCCCCAAGCATTGCAATCACAAAAATGATTCTGTCCTTACTCCATCGTTTGATAACAACGGCGAACTGGGTGTACAATTGGTGAAGTAATCCAATGGTC
>JAUXXX010000027.1 GCA_030684695.1 bacterium | reverse complement strand
TCCCTGTAGCGATTTTTCAGCCTATTCTATACTTCTTATTTGAAACATATGGAGTGAGTTATACTACCAGTGGAGAAGCAGGGATGATGATTGCTTTGATTCCGGTGTTTGTGAGTTTGTTTAGTGGACTGCTATTAAAAGAGAAACCCAGAGCCATTCAAATGCTCTTTATATTATTTAGTTTATGTGGAATTGTATTGATTCAACTTTCTTCATTGGATGTAGAATCTAGTTCACGAGTATTAGGATTTGTTCTACTCTTTGCGGCTGTATTATCGGCTAGTCTTTTTAACATTGCTTCAAGAAAAGCATCGATTGCAGTGAAACCGATTGAAACAACCTATTTTATGATGCTGACTGGCGCAGTTGTGTTTAATCTGATCTATTTTGGAATGTTATTGATAGAAGGAAATGTACCTACTTATATCACAAATTTTACTCAAGTAGAGTTTATAGGTCCGCTGTTCTACTTAGGAATCGTGGCTTCTTTGGGTGGCTTTTTCTTGGTCAATTATGCATTGAGTAAGTTGCAAGCCCATGTCTCAAGCATCTACTCCAATCTTTCGACTATTGTAGCGATTGTGGCTGGAGCGGTTATTTTGGGAGAAGAGTTGAGTGTGTGGCATATCGTTGGTAGTGTGATGATTATTACTGGAGTGTATGGAACCGTTTGGTTTAATCAACGGCAAATCCACAAAAATACGTAAGAATTGATTTAAAAGGATTATGAACAAATAGAAGAAAACGTAGTATAATTGAACTACATTTTAAAAAAGAAGTTTGGAAGTGTTGATATGAAAAACAACAATGAAATGCTAGGGAAAATGGATATTCGGAAATTACTTATCAAACTCAGTGTACCAGCGGCGATTGGGTTTATTGTCAATGCGCTCTATAATTTTGTCGATACGCTGTTTGTGTCCAATGGGGTAGGAGTGTATGCCATCGGAGGATTGACGATTGCTTTTCCGATTCAAATGATTGTCATGGCGTTAGCAATGATGGTTGGAATGGGAAGTGCCTCGGTATTTTCACGTGCGTTTGGACGTGGAGATAAGGCGGAAATGGACGAAGCTGTCAATACTGGAATCCGATTTACGATTATGGGATCATTGATTGTTTCTGTATTAGGCTTTCTATTTTTAGATGAGTTGCTTGTCTTTTTTGGAGCGACCGAATTAAATGTTGGGTACGCAACTGAATATATGAGTGTGATTTTATTTGGTTTGATTCCTCTTTCTTTGTCCATGGTGTTAAACAACCTAACAAGAGCAGAAGGTAGAGCCAAAGTAGCGATGGTTTCAATGATGGTCGGAACCGGCTTAAACATTGTATTGGATCCAATTTTTATCTATGAATGGGGATTGAATCTTGGGGTTCAAGGAGCAGCGATTGCGACCGTTATTTCACAGTTTGCGGCATTCTTTTTTATTCTTCGTTCCTCGATATCGAAGAAATCAGCGTTAAACATCAATTTTAAACGAATTTTTAACATTCATTTTCCAACACTAGGTAAAATTGTCACAATTGGAATGCCTTCTTTTTTACGAAATGCCATCGGAGCATTTTTAGCGATTATTATTATGAATCTAATCAATCGTTATGCAGATTCTGACCCTGCTTTGTATATCTCTATTTATGGGGTGATCAATCGTGTAATCACGATTATTTTCATGCCCGGATTTGGAATCATTCAAGGACTGACGCCCATTGTTGGCTTTAATTTTGGAGCGAAAAATCACCAGCGAACAAAAGAAGCGATTTTGGTTGCGACCAAATGGGTGATGATCTACTTTATCATCGGCTTTATATTGGTTCAATTGTTCGCTACTCAGATATTTATGATATTCAGCGAGACGAACATGCCGTTGTTTGTTACAACAGGCGCCAATGCTTTTCGAATCATCTCCATTGGCTTTATTGTAGTTGGTTTTCAAATTGTTGCGAGCGCCGTGTACCAAGCAGTTGGCTTTCCCATTCGGGCGATGATCGTGGCTTTATCCAGACAAGTGCTCTTTTTTATACCTCTTGCCTATTTACTAACCTTTTTACTAGGTATTCAAGGCGTCTGGATTGCATTTGCAATGGCGGATGGATTAGCAGGACTGATTAGTGCTATATTGCTCTACACAGAAATTCAAGCCATACAAAAACGTTCATTGGATACTTCAGCAAGTTTACCTTCCGTTGAAGAGCTTGAAGTTGGCTTTGAACCAGCCGTGTAAGGAGAAATCAATGAAACATGTAAAAGACCATTTGTCCTATTACCAAGCCCCTAGGATCTTGGATATCGGAACAGGAAGTGGACAGTTTGTTTCACTACTAAGAGAATGTACAACAGATGACGCTGAAATCATAGGAATTGATACGTTTGAGCAAGCCATAAATCAAGCGACATCTCGATTCATTGAGTTTAAAAATTGCTCGTTTGAAGTGATGGATGCGGCACAACTAGACTTTGATGATGCATCATTTGACGTGATTAGCATCTCAAATTCGCTTCACCATTTAGAAAACCCATCCGCAATATTCGAAGAGATTCATCGCTGTCTCAAAGTGGGTGGAATTCTTTTGGTCAATGAAATGGCCAAAGATCATTTGACAAAAGCACAAGGGAGTCACCGTTTACTCCATCATTTCGCTGCCGATATTGACAAAGCAAATGGGATATTTCATGACGATACGATGACTAAAAAGCAGATTATCTTGTTTTTAGAGAATTATTCAAAAGAATCCCTTGTCAAAATATGGCCCATGGATGTTGACAAGCATGTCACTGCTTCACCAGAAGACATTCAACGTTTGATTCATACCGTTGATGTCTTGTTATCGAGAATAAAAGATCCCATTTATCAACAGAAATTAAAGACAAAAGCAAACCGTATTAAGAACCATATTCGAAAATATGGGTTTGATAGTGCAACAAGTTATTTTGTGATATTGAAAAAGTAACCAAAAAGGAGGAGATGAACATTCTCCTCTTTATTTTTAGGATTGATTACAATCGATAAATTCGTTACTTAAAAACTCACGAAGTTCTATGGACTGAGGTTTTGCTAAAATGGAGATATCCCCGTGCTCGATGATTTGTCCATCTTTCATGAAGATTAAATAATCCGCTGCTTTCTTAGCGAACAATAACTCGTGAGTTACAATCACAAAGGAGGCATGATCGTCTTTTAGTTTCAAGATAGTTCGTAGGACTTCTTGTTTTAATACAGGGTCTAGCGAACTCGTTGGTTCATCTAAAAAGAGAACTTCAGGTTGAATGGCTAAACTACGAACAATGGATACTCGCTGGGATTGTCCCCCAGATAATTGATGAGGTGGTTTGTTGGCTTGATCTTCTAAATCAAATTTTCGTAACAGGTTTAATGCAATTTCATTGGCTTCTTGCTTTGACTTTTTATGAACCTTTTCAAGAACTAATGTGATATTTTTTAAAACCGATAAGTGTGGGAACAAGGTATGTGATTGAAATACAAAGCCAATCTGTTTGTAATAGCTATCAGATAGTGTCTCGTTCAAGACATGTTGGTTCACTTGAATCGTTCCAGAATCGGTTTCTTCGATTTTGGATAATAGTCGTAATAGTGTCGATTTACCGGCTCCCGAAGGTCCGATAATCGCCACAGCGAACTTGTTTTCTAAATGGATGGAGACATCTTTTAACACAGGGGTAGATCCGTAGGATTTCATGACGTTCTTTAAGATAAGTTCCATGTGGACACCCGTCTTTCAAAGTATTTTGTGAGACGTATGAGAGGTACAGTAATGAGTAAGTAGAGTAAGAACATCATAAAGTATCCTTCAACAACTGCAAATGAGGATGATTGAGCAGAAGTGAGTTGATTATATATTTCTTGTACTCCAATGAAGTTGAGTAAACTGGATCCTTTTACAATGAATGTCAGGTTACCAATCAAAGGAGGAAGCATTAATTTCAAGATTTGAGGCAAGATTATATAGCGATACTTTTGTGAGTTGGAAAAACCAAATACTCGCATTGCTTGAAGTTGTAAGTCATCAATGGATTCCATCGCTCCTAAAAATAGATTTTTCATATAAGGAGACATATATAAACTAAAGGCAATGATGCCAACCAACAATCGTTGTTGTCCTAAACCCAATGGGACACCTATGAAGTAAAATACTACTAAGAAAAATACGATAGTAGGAGAACCAAACACAATCTCATTAAAGATGGAAGCAATGTATCGTAGGTATAAATGTTTGCTCTTTGTTAAAAGATATAAACCAAATCCAAGAATGGTAGAGAATAGTAAGGTGACAATACTGATAAATACAGTTGTGAGCCAGCCTGATAGGATGAAGTTGGAAAAGGGCAGTAGTGCTGAAAACTGAAGATTATCGCGGCCAGGGTATAACAAATAAATGCCTATAACAAGGACTGCATAAAATAAGAACGCCAGCAATCCGTGGAAAAGTTTATTCGTTTTCATCTTCAACTTTGGTGTAGAAATAAATCGTTTGTCCTGGCAATCCTTGAGCAATAATATCGTTGTATTTTTCACCCAAACGATCATATACTCCATCGGTGAATAGGGTTGCTATGAAGGCGTTGATGGAAGCGAGTAAAGCATCATTTCCTTTTGAGACACCCATTCCAATCGGCGAATAATCAATGGGGTCCCAAAAAATGACCGTGGTATCGGGATTGGCATTGGCATAATTCACTGCGCTTGAAGCACTAATAATAAAGGCATCCGCAGAACCAGAGATGACCTCAAGAACAGCTGCATTGGCATCATTGACTTCAAGAATGATGGGGTTTAATGCTTCTTCACGAGGGATTGATAAACTGATGAATGTTTTCGGACCTACATATTTCACTCCAGGAATTGCAAACAACTCATCTTTGGTCTCAAAAGTATTGGATTCATAGAAGGTCTTATTCATGACAGTAATCAATGGAAAATAAAAGTAAGGATCTGAGAAATTGATTTTTTGTGCACGTTCAGCCGTAATGGTCATGGAACCAATGATGACGTCAATTTGCTTTGTTTCCAAAGCAGTAATCAAACTCCCAAACTCCAAATTGACAATTTCAACTTCGCGATTTAAAAACGTACCAAGTTCGTAAGCCAAATCGACCGAAATTCCAGTGGGTTTTCCTTGTGAGTCAAGAGTTTCAAATGGTGCCCAGCGTAAATCCATCCCTACCCGAAGAGTCGTTGAATTTTGACAAGCCGATGTCAGGCCAATGGTTAGTAGCAAGAATAAAATATATAATAGTTTTTTCATATGGTAATTCTCCTTTTTGAACTATTATAGTTACTTTAGACTAGTTTTACAAGTAAGATGATAGTTTCACGCTCATTCCTTATAAGTTAAGGCCGTAGTTTATCGAAATAAGTGGGAATAATAATTGCAATTCATTCCTTCGAACGAATTCTTTGGTGTATAATATATCTCATAGAAAAGAGGTGTATGTATGAAATTTAAAGATTTTCCTTATGTTAGACCGGATCTAGAATTGATTAAATCCGCAATGGAAGCAGAACTAGCTGTCATCGGAAGTGGAGCTTCTTTAGAAGAAGAATTACAAAGTATCAAGCGTGTATTTGCTTTAAACGACAAGCTTTCTACTCAAGCTCAACTTGTATCCATCCGTAACTCCATCAATACTACCGATGAGTTTTATGAAAAAGAACAAGAGTTTTTTGATGAGAACATTCCCAATCTTCAACAATACGAACATCAATTTATTGCAAAATTACTGGTATCTCCAAATCGTGCATCTTTAGAAAAAGAGTTAGGATCTTTGTTGTTTCTTCGTGGAGAATTGGCACAAAAAACATTTAAGCCAGAAATTATCGCCGAGCTTCAACAAGAAAATAAGTTGTCTACAGAATATTCTAAATTAATCGCTTCAGCGAAAATTGAGTTTCAAGGTGGTGTATACAATCTAAGCCAAATGGCTCCTTTTGTTCAACACATAAACAGAGAGACCAGACACATGGCACAACTAGCCGTCAGTGGATTTTTCGCTTCTAAAGAGCAAGATTTTGATCGGATTTATGATGAACTGGTTAAACTTCGTCATACGATTGCATTAAAACTTGGCTATGATAACTTTGTTCAACTAGGGTATGATCGGTTTGGAAGAACAGATTATAATTCATCAGACGTAAAACGTTATCGAGATCAAATATTTGAAGATATCGTTCCACTGGTCAGTGAATTGACAGCTAGAAAAGCGGTTCGTTTGGGACTCGATCGTCCTTATTCCTATGACCTTGCACTATCGTTTTTATCGGGCAACCCCACTCCCAAAGGAAACCGGGAATGGCAAGTACAAAAAGCACTGAAGATGTATGAAGAGATGTCCCCAGAAACGGCGGAATTCATTCATTTCATGCTCGATCGCGACTTGCTTGATTTAGACTCAAAAGAAGGCAAAACAGGTGGGGGATACTGCACGTATTTACCAGAGTTTAGAGCCCCATTTATCTTCGCCAATTTCAATGGAACGTCCCATGACGTAGATGTATTAACTCATGAAGCTGGGCATGCATTCCAAGTCTATCAAAGTCGGGATTTACTTCCTGATTACCGCTGGCCAACCATGGAAGCAGCGGAAATTCACTCGATGTCCATGGAGTTTTTAGCATGGCCGTGGATTCATGAATTTTTCCAAGAAGACACCGCAAAATATAAGTTTAATCATCTCGCGGGTGCTGTTTCATTTTTGCCTTATGGGGTCTTAGTAGACGAATTCCAACATGAGGTGTATGGAAATCCAGTACTTTCTCCGGAAGAAAGAAAAACGTTATGGCGAACACTTGAAAAGAAGTATCTGCCATTTAAGGACTATGGAGACGATGCGTTTTTAGAAAAAGGTGGTTTTTGGTTCAGACAAGGACACATCTTTGGAGCGCCGTTTTATTACATCGATTATACATTGGCTCAAGTGTGTGCTTTCCAATATTGGATTAAGCACCAAGAAAATCGTAAACAAGCACTAGACAGCTATTTGGCATTGTGCCGTTTAGGTGGCTCCAAGAGTTTCTTGGGATTGTTAGAATCAGCTTCTTTACAAAATCCGTTTACCAAGGGAACTGTCAAAGAAATCGTCAAACCGATTCGGGCATATCTCGATAGCGTCGACGACTCTATATTATAAAGAAAACAGGCTCCGGCCTGTTTTTTTCATCCGTTGGTGTGATAAAATAATTTGAGGGTGAAAAAAGATGAAAAATACGTTAACACCGATATTTAAAGACCAGCATAAAAGAGATGTCATGATTATTTGTCCAGGAGGAGGCTACTCGTTTTGTTCTCCTAGAGAAGCCATGCCTGTTGCGGATGTTTTTTTAGAATTTGGCTTCCACTGCGCCATTATGAACTATCGTAACGAACTCAATCGATATCCTGAAATAGTACTTGAAGGGCTTGCGCAAATTGAAGAGTTCGCACAACATCCTTTGGTAGGTAAGCTATTTATCATTGGTTTTTCAGCAGGAGGACATTATGCATTACTTCTTGCAAGTACGAAGAAAAGTTGGTTTTCAGGAATTATTGCATGTTATCCGGTTGTATCTAGCGAATTAGACATTCGCCATGTTGGTTCGATTAACAATCTCTTAGGTATCAACTATGAGTTGTATGTGGATGAAGTATCCATTGAGAAACGTGATTTAACTAATATGTGCCCCCTGTTTTGTTGGCACACCATGGATGATCAAGTAGTCAAAGTGGAAAATACCATTCGATTGGTCCAAGCCGTTCATCAAGTGGGTGGTCATGTAGAATGTCACTTATTTCCCAAGGGAGCTCATGGGCTATCACTTGCGAATCGACACACTCCATTTAATGATGTTGATCCGCTCGTTTATGAAAAAAAGTATTCATCAATTGCCCTATGGGTTGATGTAGTAAAATCATGGTTAAAAACGCTCATTTAGTCTGCAATGAAAACGTTTACATTATTGAAAAGTAAAAATGTACGTTATGTTCACTTGACTTATTTAATACGTCATTGTATATTAAACATAATATGATGTAAATCGCAAAACTAAAGTGATTTAGTGACGCAAAGCTAAAGGGCCTTTATGAGGTAGCCAGTTGCCATTATCCAGTCGATAATGGCACTTTTTATTTTAAAAAAAGGGGGTAATCCAGAGATGAAACAAGCACTGATCCGATCATTTGTATCACTGATTGCGGTTACCTTTTTGTTTATTGGGTCTACCCTTGCCTGGATTCTTTCTAGTAATAATAGTTTAATCAATCCCATTCAAATTAAATTTAGCCCTAATGATTTCGAGTATCAGTTTTTTATTTATCAAGATTCACTTTTTAGTGGTTCAGGAAGTAAAATACTTCATGAGCATCTATGCATAGATAATACCGATGACTTTTGCTTTATTGAGTTTGATGAACAAACGCCCTATGTCTATTCCACAAGTTCACAACTACGTCCATCAAATCGCTTTTCTTTTGCTTTAAAAGTAACCAATATATCGGACACTAATCGGTTATTGCTTGTTTCATTAACAAAACTTTTATCTACAGGATTTGATTTAGGAAGTAACAAAGCTCAACGTGCGTTTCAGTACTCTACTACCAAAGTAGTGTATTGGAGTAGTAATCAAGAATCAGTTGATATGAAAGATTTATTAGCAATTCAATATGCTGGAGACAGCATCAATGGTCCACGGTATTTCACGTTAGTCGATGAGTTTAAATTTATGTTGGTAAGTCATCTCGTTTTAAATTCATCTGGTTCTTCTCAGTCCGCAATTATCTACTTTGATATTTACTTTGATCCAACAATCAAGGGGTTAGATGAGTTTGACGTTTCAACAGGAAATAGTAATGCTTTTCAAAACCAAATTTTTCAAATTAGACAATTATTGATTGAGCCAATTATTCCATAAATTTAGAGGGGTATATGCGTAAAGGGAGATTGTATGTTTTTACTCACATAATCATACTTTTGATAGCGTTCATTTCGATGACTACGCTTGTTTATGCATGGATTTATGACAGAACACCTCCTGCGGTAGGAGAAGTTCGAATTGGAACGATTGACTATTCATTGGCCATGGGATCAAACTACTTAACAGAAGCTTTTTTACTTGAGAATTTACTCTATATCGATCTCATTGAAGATTTAGTGAAAGACAAAACTAATACATTGGCTGATGTTGGAATTTCATTGTTTTTTGATATAGAAGTAGGAATAGAATCGATTCCTATAAAAATAGATTTATTAATGAATACCAATAACATTGATCAATCGATTATTTACCTCATCATCATTGAAGGAATTAATCTGGATATCAATCATCAAGACATCAATGATTACTCTAGTATCATCGGTTTATGGGATGTGGATAGTTCATCCACATACGAAGAAATCAAACTAGAATTAGCGTTATACAATCAAAATGTAATCAATCAATTATACGCAACTCATTTAGTTGCAGGAGATAGCATCCGTATTCAAATTGTGTTTTGGGGAGATTATGATGCATTATCAAACCCAGAGGATTACCTAACGACCACATATTCCGTTGATTTTCAAATCACGTTATCCCAAGTGGAGAAGGAGTAAACAAATGAAAAAACGTATCCTCGTTCCCCTGTTTTTTATCCTGATTCCCATCTTGATTGGGTTTGCCTATGCCTGGTTTGAAGACGATGAGTTTTTGAATGTAATTATTCGTCCTGGTAGTATTGAAGTTTCCATTCAGGTATATTTTGATGATGTTGAAGTATTATCTAACAGCCCATATTATGACTCGACTACCAAAATTCTTCAGATTAACACCTTTGATGATCAAGCCCCAAACTATATCGGAAAACTAAAGATAACCATGCAAGTAGTTGCCCACAACACTTCAAGACTTCGGTTTCGATTGTTAGATGAATGGGTTTTGACCAGGTATTTTACCAATGGAGAATCCACGAATATCATCGTCCCTTATGATGTAGTTGTTCAAGGCATCAATCAAAGCCCTTATACCATCCATCCTGATTTTTTTCGTGTGAGTGCAAACCCGTATTACTATTTTGACGGATTTATTGGTAAGAACCAAACCCTTCAGTTTACACTTGTCAACGGTGGACTACCTTATCCTGTTCGCACGACCGATAACTACTATGAAGAAGTATTTGTTCATTTACAAGTGATTGTGGACGTCGTTCAGGCAAATCGAATTGTTGAAAAATGGAATGTGGAAGCTACTATTTTTGATTAGGAGAATATGATATGACCAAAAAACGAATCTACCGATTCTCAATGATGATTCTACATGCATTTTTGCTTGTTTTTTTGTCATTATCGATAATACCTTCATTGAATGAACAAACCAATCATCTTCCAATCGAAACGAAATCGTATGAAACATACCAATCACTTTATTATCCATTTGAACTCGTATGGAATGGAACCATCACCCCAAGTAATAGCCATACTTATGTGATCGAAACAGCCAACGATTTGTTTCAGTTTTCACAACTAGCGAATGGGGTAAATAAGCAAGTCTATTTAAGTTTGTCTTATGTATTAGGAAATGACATTGATTATAGTGATGCTTCACGACTGGGACGGTTCTTTCGTACGGTCGGCTTTACACCAAATGGTAATCCCGACCCAATGAAAACCCCTATCCAAAATCAAGCGGAAAACCCACTAGCTTTTCAGGGATCATTTGATGGGCAAGGGTTTGAAATCTCGAATCTATTACTAGAATCCATTACGTTCAGTGAGTACTCGACCACCTATTTAAATTCTCTTGAATACTTCTCAATGTTTTCTGTAGTTGGTTCAAATGGAGTGATTCAAAACGTAGGGTTCATCAATCCCATTTATGTTCAAGCAATCAACTATGGAGTTATGGTAGGAGCTTCCGTGGTAGCTGGGGCAAATCATGGAAACATTAATCATGTGTATTATATTGATAACCGGGCTTCTAGTGAAGCTGGACTAAACGTAAATGGAAACTTTCATTTGTCTGGGCTCGTGGTTCGCAATTATGGAGTATTAGAAGATTCATTTGTAGCTACTCCTCGGATCAAAGCAACAAGTGTGAGTGCAAATGCTTCAGTATCTTATTTAGTTCATCAAATCTTTGGTTCCACAGCCAGACTTTATTATAATTCAACCATCGGGTTGGATACTCCCAATGCAAATGAGACTACAAGAGGGCTATCAACCTCAGCCTTTCAAGTATCAAGTAATTTCTCTGCAAAATGGTTTTTTAACAATAGTTACCTGGTCGCAAATCAATTAAGCAATACCTATCCGATTTTAAAAGGATTCAAGCGACTCTCTGGGGCTCATTATATTTCTACGGCAGCTGATTTGGTTTACTTTACGAAAATCATCAATCAACCGTTTAATTTTAACACCGTCAACTTCCAAATAACAGCAGACATCGATATGTCTTCTGTTTCACGGTATGCGATTGTTTCAACGATTACCAACTATACAAATACGTTTCAAAGCAGGTTGATTTCAACGAATCCTACGGGGATACTGTATGTTAGAACACCAGGAGATAATAATTTTTTTAGTATTTTAAACTTGAGTTTGCTAACAGCTAATGACCAAGGTACTTATGCAGGTATGGGGTTGTTTGGTTCTGTCTCTGGGACCATTCGTGATTTAAACTTTTTTAATGTGAATGTGAAATTGAATAATTCAAGTACATTTACAAGTGAAGAATTCATTGCTGTTGGATCGATTGTTACGCGACTTAATGGGGGAACGATTAACAATGTCAATGTGTTTTCTACCATTTCCATTGACCCAGGCTTAGTCAAAAGAGTCTATGTTGGTGGATTGGTTGGATTTGGAAATGGTACCATTACTTTGTCTACTTCCAATGGGTCCATCAATGGGGGAATTCATCCTTATGTATCAGACCATGCAAATTCGGCAATTGGTGGGTTTGTTGGCTACTCGGGTAACTTAGTAAGTGCAACTCTTGGAATGAACATAAACAATTCAGTGAATCGAACATCCATTACTGGAATTGGCTTTTCCTCAACTCCTCAAGGGTATCAAAATATTGGGGGGTTTATCGGAACAGGTGTTCTTGTTTCATTCGTCAATATTGTAAATGAAGCAAATATCCTTTCTCACGCTGTAAACTCCATGGCTGATGGGTTATCCATGGGAGGGATCATTGGTTATTTATTGAATACCACTACCAGCAATACCAATATAGTTTCCAACTATGGAACGATTTCTGTTGTGATTAATCGTATTCAAAAAGTACGAATTGGAGTTGGATTTGGGGTTGGAGCCAATGTGTTAGGTACCACTGCACGAACATACAATAACATTAATAATTATGGGACTCTAAATTTGATTAAACCAAATCAAGAACAGTTATTGGAATCAGATTTCCAAGCAATGAATGTGTTAGTTGCAGGAATTTTCTTAACTCATAATTTAGCTTTAACACTTGATAGAGCAACAAATTACGCTGATTTTGAGATCGATTTGAATTATATCCAACAATTTGCTGGTGTTTTGTTTGTGAACCAAAACTTCGTGACAGGAACAAACAATGATTTCCGAGATTATTTTAACAATACATCTCCTTCACAAACCGCCACACAAGGTCTCAATCGAGCCACCAACTTTGGAAACATTCATGCTTTTACTTCTGGCACATTGTACACCTATTTGATTAAGATTTCTGGAATCTCATTAGGGAAAGGACCATCACTTTTTCTTGCTCGTAATGAAGGAGATATCTCAGTTGAACTTAACCATGACGCTCCCTATGAGCTTGCCAATGCACCTTCTACAGATAATATAGCTTTAAATCAAAAGAATATCATCATTACCGGAGTAGCAGAAGATATTTTGTCATCGCGACGTGCGAGTGCTTTATACAATAGTGGACATCTAAAACTAACGAGCGACCCAACAAAAAACATCAAATTTCATGTGTTTGTCAGTGGAATTATTCATCGCAATCGCAACACCACGACAACCATCACCACCAATATTGCCCATCTCTTGCTCAATGACGGATACATTGATGTATCTACCTCCATTCAAGGTAATGTCCGTGCGGCTGGAATTGTATCGATTAACTCTGGAACGATACAATCTTCGATTAATGCTGGGGATGTACGTGCTGTGAATGCAACAAAACCTCGGCTTGATGCTCTCAATCCGGATACGGACTTCTTAGTGGATGCAGCTGGTATTGCGGCAATGAATGTTTCAACTTCCACCAGTACGATCTTAATGAATGCTGTGAATTATGGAGACATCATTGCCCATTCCACAACCGCTCATGGACGAGCAGTAGCGGCAGGAATTTTAGCAAGAAACAATCGACGTGAAGATCAAAGGGCCTTGATTAATGGTGATTCTTATTTCGCAACCCAGATCCGCCATTCCATTAATTATGGAACCATTTACTCATGGAATGAACGAGTCGAGGACTTTGCGGTTAAATCAGAAGCATTCGCCATTTCTGGAGGAATCCTCGGTGTTGGACTACTTCGGATTGATACCACCATTAACTATGGGTCGGTGTATTCCAAGACATTAGCAGGTGGAATCATTGGCCATCTTGACATGTTTAACTTTGCAAGATACACGACACCTTCTTCAGTTGTTTTAGCAAATCTAATCAATTATGGAGACATTCGTAAATTAACTAGTTCGAGTGCATTTGGTTTTAACGAAGTCGATGGAATCACGCTAAACGCCAGTCATGTTTCAATATCGCTCACTGCAAATGGAAATCAAGCTTATGGAGGAATCATTGGCAATATTTATGTTGGTACCAGCGACTGGAACTTTTCAACAGGCGCTTATGCCTTTGTGGCAAGTAGATACTTATATTGGGTCAACTTCGACTCATTAACGGATGCTTTTGGGACAATACCACCGACTTCTGTGACGAACAATACCTTAGCAAATTCATTAGCCGCTACCGTTTCAGCGATTAAAAGCCCAGATAATTCTCCCTATCCTTATACCAACGTTACTTCCTACACTCTTGATTCTCAAGTGGGTGGAATTTTCCACGAATCATTTGCATTTAAAGCTCCAGTTTCGACATCCCCAGCCATAGCCAATATGATTCGGTTTATACCTACCAATCGAGTCAACTTTTATTTGTTAGAGAAAATCGGGTTTTTGTTTGATACCGACGATGAAACGATGGGGATTTATGCACTAGGTCCCAATACTGGCATTGGAGAAGAAGGACTATACATTCCCGATAACTTTTCGCTTGATAGTCTCAATCCCGATGGTGGCGATGGTTCGTGGAGAAATGTTGTTGTTTCAGGAAATGAAACGTTGAATCGTAAGATAACAGCTGGGATGAAGCAACTGAGTTTATCCTTGGCAACAAACATTGACCAAGTTCAATTAGTGGATAATTTAAACACCCCAGTTTATCGTATCTTGAATCCCATCATTGATAAAGTGAATAAAATTATTACCTTTTATGTAGCGAATAACTCACCAACTGCCCAAACTTCCGGACAAAGTCAAGCAAGTGTAAATGCCTATTTGTTGGCAGGACCCACACTTACTGCTTATGGAGCGTATGAGGATGCAGGTGTTTGGAAAGGGACCCATGTTTTCAATGGATCTGTTTACACTGAAAGTGCAGGAGGAACGCATGTTGTTGTTCCTGTTACACAGTTTACTACACCGATGCCTCGAGAGTTTTATGTGAACACACTTCAACCTTCTACCTATATTTTAGGGTATCGTGCTTCCTTCTTTCATGATCCAGATGATGTGTCTTCATCCATTAACATTCCGGCAAGAATCCAAAATATCTTAGGTCCATATGATCATGTAGGAGAAGTTCGTGACATTTTTGGTAATATTCTAGATACCGTAAGTCAGCATGTTGGTCGAGTTCGTGTATATTCTGAAGCATATGAGTTCGATCCACTAAATCCCGATGCTGATCCTCTGACTTATCAAGATTATGAGATTCGGATTGTACGATTACCCAATATGGCATATACTGCCATTCAGTCTGCCTCTGTGAATGGCAGTGCATTGACCATTGACCCTTTGCAAAGCTCATTGCTCTATAATATTACAAGTACCCCAGTACATTTCAAACCAAGTGGTACGCTTGGCCAAATCATTGTTCGATATTCTACCTCCAATGTACCATTTTCTGAAACTCCGCATCAAGTGGTTCGTCTACTTGATTCCAATGGTGTTCCATTAGCTTTATCTGGGCGAATGTCGTTTGTCTTTACGAACTTTCAAACAGCATTGAACCGAAACTTAACTACAAACGAATGGAATCCATCGGAAATCTCATACACTTTTACCATTACTCAAGCACTTCCGGCAGGAAACTATACGATTGAGATTCAAATCGATGATTCCACCATTTATCGCATCCAATTTAATAAAATGCAGTCAACGGATGCATTTGTTATGACTATGGCATCTTCAGGAGGAACAGTAACTACTCTCGATAACAACTGGTTTAGTGACATCCCATATGGACTCTATTACAATCCCGCCGATGCCACAAATACGAGAATCTTAAACTTTACAAATATTGCTTCCATTAGTGAAGTCCCTGCCGCTTCAGCGAATCTAGCAGCGAATCGACCATCGTATTTGTCGAGTATCTCGATTTCTAATTTCTCAACTCTTGTTTCCGTGCAAGTTCAGTTAATGCCAGTCAAACTCGAGGGATATCGACATCAATATGTGGTTACTTATCTGATTCGCTCCGAAACAGGTGTTGAAAATACTGTAACCCACACCATTACAGAACGAAGCATCCCTTCAACGGTGACTGCTGCTTATTTAGGAGTAAATTTGATTACCTCATCGGTATTATTACAAGAATTCCAACGCGAAGAAGTCCCTAGCTTCCGTTATGAATACACAACAACTAATTTGTATCGTTATTTAGGACTTGGTCTTTCTACAAGTGTGGATTATTTTGGTGGAGGGTCTCCACAGCCGGTGAGCGATTATGCGTTATTAACTCAAGCAAATGGATTCTTAATGGATTTTCTATCATCAGCCCCCGTCGGTTTTTATACGTTATCATTTGATTATCAATCCAGTCATACCTATACTCAAGTAGGTTATCCACTCCAAGGGGTAACCATGAACTGGTTGATTGAGTTTGAAGACATCGTGTTTAACAAAATTGGAAACTCCAATAGTCATCTCGCGGATGTATCCTTTACAAGTGACGCATTATTTGCGGGACTAAATACGATAATCCACCCAGTGTACATGGATCCTACCTTATATTTATCACTTCTGGGCAATCCGCAACTTCGACAAATCATCTTAATTCCTACCATAGGAATTGAATATAACAATGGCGCTACTCCTTTGTCAACGATGCACATGTTCGACTATTATATTGTCGGTCAAGTTGCCGATACCAATCTGATTTACTATCAGCCAAACATGACCTTGCCTCCAGGAGCCACTGTGGAACGAATGAACGCAGACGCAACGTTTGCATCCGACTTAGGAACAGATTTCTCGCCCATCGAAGAAGATGAGTTTAATTACGTGTGGTACCGGATCTTCGCAGAAGACTACATCCCACTAGACCCCACGTATGGAACACATTACACCGACTACTTTATTGCTGTTCAAGACGTTTCGAATAATGTGTATTTAACCATCAAAGTGTACATGAATGCAACTACCCCACTTGATCAAGTATTCATTTCTTATATGCTAATTGACCTAACTTTTGACTCATCGATTTTTTCCATGTATTCCACATTTGATGGAGTGGATCCATTAGGGGTCAACTTCCAGTCAAGAAACACCTCGAGTGGAACGTTTTATGTACATGTCTTACTTCCAAGTGGTTATCAATATTACATCGTATTTGAAGACACTACGATGCCTGGAATCCAGTTTTTCGTGCCTGAGACCGTCATACCAAGACGCTATGATTTATCGATTTATATAGTCGATCAATCCACTCAAGAGCCGTGGGGTCAGCGAAACACTACTTCATGGAGTCCACCACAACCTTAAAAAAAGCAGGAATCATCTAGGCAGATGATTCCTGTTTTACTTGAGAATGAAATTGGTATAGATAGTATTTACTTTGTTTCCCAACAAGTTCCACAACCCCAATATGTCGAAAGACCAAAAGCATGTTTTGAGCGATGGAAGTTGGAATACGCAACAAAGTAGAAATCTCTTTTGAAGTAAATGGCTCTTTGATTCCTAGAGGTAATAGATCAAAGTAATCTCGAATGGACTGAAATGTATATTCACATATCAAATGACGCGGAATGACTTCGATACGCTCCAATTGTGAAGATCTTGATTTTACTGGAGTTATGACTCTTTTATACTCGTCGCATTGAAGCATTGGTACTTTTAGTGTAAAGTTTGGATGTAAGAGACACGACCGTATGGAGGAAAGCTCTAAAAAGAGGTGAAATATGGTTTGAATCTTGGGACTTCTTCTTGGCTTAGAGATGGTTCCTTCCTCTGAATTTATGGAAAAGATTCGCTTATTTACAACGATGGGATGAACCAATGTAAGTTTGGAAGTAGATAGAATTCTAGTGATTTTTGGAAGAATCTTTTTCAGATTTCGAGTTTGGATTTCAATGACTCCTTGTGGGGAAGTAATGTCTGTGATGTAGCGTTCTAGTTTTATTTCATGACTGGCTTGTTCTCCATAGAAGTGTTTTAGCACAGAGTGTAGTTTTCCTTCTGAAAGTTCACCAATTCCACCAGTATGAGGGTTTTGTTGATTAAGGGCATCTAGTGCTTTTAAGAAGCGTTCTTGATTCATAGTATCACCTCCTTATATGATACCACGATTTATGGATGGACGGTGTAGAATAATCTCTTCATTATCTTGATGATTCTTGGTATAATAGTTTCGAACGAATGAACAAATGTCGCACTAAGGTTGATGATATGAAACAACTCTGGAATCGTAATTTTACAATTTTAACCATTGGATCCATTATTTCAGCATTTGGTAATGCAGGAGCTTCCGTCGCTTTTGGTTTTTTAATTTATGCAGAAACCAAATCTCCTTTATTACTTGCACTATTTATTGTTTCAAACATCATTCCTCGACTCTTAACGAATATGTTTATCGGTCCGTTCATTGACCGAACTTCAAGGAAAAAAATCATTGTAATCCTTGATTTGCTGATTTCTTTGTTTTTTGCAGTCATTGGTTCGATTTTATGGACCGGCTATTTTAATATGATTTTATTTACTGTGCTGGCCATGCTGTTTGGTGTGATAGACACCATTTATCAAGTCGCATTTATGAGTCTGTTTCCTGAAGTAGTAACACAAGGGATGCATTCCAAAGCCTACTCAATTTCATCGATTATTTGGCCTATTTCCGCAGCGATTATGACACCACTTGCGGCGTATTTACAAGAGCAAGTGCTTAATGGAATTGCCATTCTAATGATTGCAAATGCAGTAATCTTCTTTATTACAGCCTTGATTGAAACACAGATAAATTTAACAGAGAAACTAAACCAAAGTCCCGTGCAAAAAGGCAGGTTTCGAAACGATATCAAAGAAGGAATTCTGTATTATAAAAAAGAACGAGGTATTTTAGGAATCGGTTTGTTATTTGCGTGCTTTTCGTTTGTGTATGCAGCGAGTGATATCTTACGGATGCCCTTTTTTGTGAATCATCCCGTGTATACTCTCCAAGATTTCTCGTTTATCGTAAGCGCAGGTGCGATTGGAAGACTCATAGGGGGAACGATTCACTACATGTTTAAATACCCTGTACATAAAAAGTTTTTGATTGCAGTAAGTGTATACTTTACTGTTGAAATTTTGAGTGCTACTCTCTTGTTTATGCCCTATGTATTCATGGTGATTTTTAGTTTTATCGTTGGTTTACTATCCGTAACTTCCTTTAATATTCGAATGAGTTCTACACAGGTCTATATTCCATCATCTATACGAGGAAGAGTCAATTCCACACAACAACTTCTTTGGAATTTAGGGTCCATTATCGGGGCGATTGTCATTGGACTCACCGCAGAGTACAGTGGAATTCCGTATCAATACATCATCTTGATGGCTTCGATAGTCAGTCTTTGTGCGATCGTTATGTTTCCGATTCGTCTACGTTCAGAGTTTAAGAAAATATACAATGTAGACGTCTAAAAATAGCCATAAACACATCATAAAAAAAAACGCCAGTTCTTGAAAAAGACTGGCGTTTATTGATTACATAAGAAAGAATTGATGGCCTTGATTAACAATTCTTTGGTATGTGAAATGACATATTGTAAGTCAAACGGCTCTTGAGAAATGGAAATGGCTTGATTCAATCCCTTTGGATAATCGATCGTACTTACTCCATTTGTTCGGCCTACAAACGCAATGAGTGGCACACCGACTTCAAACGTTTTTGAAGCGATTCCATCGATGACCTTCCCAGAAAAACTTTGTGAATCCATTTGTCCTTCTCCAGTGAATACCATGTCAACATGTTTCAATTTTATTCTAAATTGAGTGATGTCTAGAAAAAAATCAATGCCTCTTACTATGGAGGAACGAAGGAATAGTTTCAAAGCTACAGAACTACCTCCTGCCGCACCAGAACCCTCGAATGTTGGATCTCCATAATTATTTTTTGTAAGAAAGTTTGCAAATAATCTAAGTTGGTGATCCAACTCTTTTACCATACTTGGTGAAGCACCCTTTTGTGGGCTGTAGACGTAAGCTGCTCCATGTGGACCGAAGAGCGGATTTTTTACGTCACATAAAGTCGTAAATTTGATATCATCCATTAGAGAAGAAACATTTTCACTTGAGATGTACGAAATCTGACCGATTGTTGCGCCAGTTGGAAAGAATAATTGATGAAACTCATTATAAAACTCATACCCTAAGGCTTGTAAAAGACCGACTCCAGCATCGTTGGAAGCAGAACCACCAATGGCTAAGATGATATGTTTTGCGCCGTGTTCGATGGCTTGAAGAATTTGGATGCCTACTCCATAGGTAGATGCAATGCTTGGATTTGGATCATCTTTGACCAGTGACAAGCCAGCAGTAGCGGCTAATTCAATGATTGCTTCCTTGTTAGGAAGCAATCCAAAAGAGGCATCGATATCACGCATGAAGGGATCTTTGCTTGGGAGTGTGATACGTGTTCCTCCTAATGCATGAAGATAGCAGTCTACACTGCCCTCTCCCCCATCTGCAATCGGAATCATCTCTACCAAGGCTTTTGGTATGCAAGATAGAATTCCTTCTTTCATAAACATAGCGATTTCTTGCGAGGAGTAAGTGCCTTTAAAACTATCTGGAATCACAATAAAACGTTTCATTCTTGATTCCTTTTACGATAAAATCGTTCAAACACATGTTTTCCTAATCGAAGACTTAACTTTTTCCATCTTCGTGGTAAAGGCAAAGAGGTGACATCTTGGTGTCCAATCGATATTAGTAATTCCTCAACCCATGCTTGTTCTAGTAGCCCACATTGTTCTTGAAACTTTGCATACTCTTCCAAAGTCGCCCCTTTTAAGCGAAGGGACTCTTCTTCCAATAAAAACATTTTTTGAAGCTCATTACGTTTCTTTAGGTAAGATTCTTGATTGATTTGTTTTGCATAAATCGCTCGTTTGATGAACTCGCGTTTTAGCCAATAATCCAATGCATCCTGTTTATTATCAAAAACACAAGAAGAAACCACACCAAAATAAGTTGGTAAATATAACGACAAACACGGGGTAGAACCATTGGATAACCAGATGGTGGTTTGTACGATGTCTGCATTGACAATCATGGAAGCGGTCGTATGATCTCCTAACAAGGACTTGTGCATACAAACACTTTTAGAACTACCCTTGGTATAAAGGGTAGAGACATCGCTTTCTTGATGACTAGAAAGCAACTGAATCAAATCTGCTGTAGATTGAATGGTTTCATTTTCAAGTTCACAGTGAATCGTTTGGTATCTGGCAGAAGAACCTGAAAAGAAGGTAAACAATGGATTGGAAGTAGATTTTGAAAAAGCTTGGTTTTGTAAGGAACTTTGGTCAACGGTAGATAACAAAAAGATTCGATTCGAAATGTTGGCATGATCGTGGATTTGCTTGTAAGCCCACATCGAACCGATCATTTCGAGAACAAACGCATTGGCTGAATCGGCAACGATGAACGTATTGTCATAATGCAAGTGTCGATCAAAACCACCATTTCCACCTTGACCGTGTGTTTCTAGTAATGAAATCATGCAATTGATTGCATCCTTTGCACTGATAGAACGTTCCAATGCCAATCGTAATAAATCCATTCCTAACAATGCAGGCTTTTTGGGAGGTTTCGTTTTAGTGAAAATGGCTTCATTGCCGATGACAACCCCATATTGGTTGATACCCATCTCTGCGCCCCACATCCAACTGGGTTGCACTAGTAATACATCAAAGGTTTTCAACGCTTGGGGGATTTGAATGTATGTCGTTTCTAACACTTTTGAGGTTTGAACTTGACCTTTGATGAATAGATATAAGTTGGGCTCATTGGCAGATCGATCACTATTTTTCCCAAATAGAAAACTTGATTCATCTCGTTTGATTAGTGTGTCACACATGATTTCACCTACTTGTTTGAATGGATGTTGGTTTTAGTGTAGCGAATAAAGAATATGTTGTCAACACACCTTCAAAAACCAAATAAAAAATCAGTTGGAACCTCCAACTGATTTGCTTAGAATGTTGCGTGGTCAGGATGAGTGCCAATTCGACCGATGGTAGAAAGTTCATTGATTCGTTCATGGTCTTCTTGGGATAATTCAAAATCAAATATTTGAGCATTTTGTTCAATGCGTTCGGGGGTGATTGATTTTGATAATGGAACGATTCCACGGTCTAGAATCCATCTCAAAACAATTTGTGGAACGGTTCTTTGGTATTTGTTTGCTAATTCAAGTAATAAATCTATTTGAAACACTTTGCCTTTCATCATTGGGCTATATGCTTCCACAAGGATTCCTAATTCTTGACATTTGCTCACCAATTCATTGGCTGGATTTCCTGGATGAAGTTCAATTTGATTGACCATTGGTCGAATGGTTGCGGTTTGAAGTAAACTATCTAAGTGGTGACCAAAGAAGTTTGATACACCGATCGCTCTGACTTTGCCTAAGCGATACAACTCTTCCATGGCACGCCATGTTTCTTGATTCATGTGTTGATAATTGGCATGTAGATTCACCGCTGGCCAGTGGATTAAATACAAGTCGATGTAATCTGTTTGGAGTTTTTGACAAGATTGTGCAAATGCTTTTAAAGTAGATTCATATCCTTGTGAACTATTCCATACTTTTGTGGTGATAAATAACTCTTCACGAGGGATTCCACAACTTTGAAGTACCTCACCAATGCCTTCTTCATTTCCATACACTTGAGCGGTATCAATATGTCGATACCCGACTTCAATAGCTTTGGTTAATGCTGTTTTTATATCAGATAGTTCTTTAATTTGCCATGTGCCAAAACCTAATTGAGGAATTAACACACCGTTGGACAATTCGAATACAGGGTTCATCTTGTGCCTCCTTTTGATATTAACAGTATATAGAACTTGGATACTTAGGTCAAATGATTTGGCTTTTTTGATTGAATAAATACATATACAACCGCGACTGGAAGGATCAAAATGGTAATCCATTTAAACAGTGTTAAGAAGGACGATATCCAAGCAAGTACGATACTCGATTGTGGGTATTGTAACATCAGTTCAATAACGGATGCGTTTTCTAGCAAATCAAGAGACACTGCGATCCAGGGAAGATAAAGCATCCAAGAAGGTTTTCCTCGAAGAAATAACCACAACAAGGAATGAAACGCCATTCCGTAGACCAAAGGCCATAAAATGTCAAAGCGGAATCTTGAAATGATATACGCATTTCTTCCAGCCTCTTGATAATCTTCCACCATTTGGAGCCGAGCC
>JAUXXX010000047.1 GCA_030684695.1 bacterium | reverse complement strand
TATTCATTAGAGCGAAATGAATATAATTAAAAGAAGAGAAGTGATTATTTATCACGTATTTATCGCGTCATTATATTCAAATGAATGGGTTGTGGGGATAAAATTTCAAATACCACATAGTTGCTTTAAGTACCTATAATATATATTATGTTAACATCATTATTATCTCTATATCTGGATGTCCTTGATATTTTTGTGGAAAGTGTGGAAACTTACTTGTTCTTGTACTTGGTAAAAATTAGCCAATAAAATCGAAACAAACAAAAACCGACCTAAAAAACATCCGACACAATGCTATAAAACGACTTTGGAACTCGACCTTTTTATGACCCTATGATATAATGAAGTCACCTATTCCCCCTGGAGGATCACTATGAGCAAAATTGTCATGATTTTTACCGGTGGTACGATTTCAATGAAAATCAACGAAGGAGATCAATCTGTCGTTCCAGCCTTTTCTGCAAACGAAATTATGATGAATCTCTTCAATTCTGAGCTGTACCAAGATTTAGAAACCATTGAGTACGCTGAAGTACCAAGTCCGTCTATCACACCTTCCATGATGCTAGACATCGCAAAAATAGTGAAACGAGAGTTACTTCGTGAAGAAGTCTTTGGGGCAGTTGTTGTTCATGGAACGGATACTTTAGAAGAAACCGCCTTCTTTTTGGATGTAGTTGTAGATACTGATAAACCGGTTGTTGTCACAGGTTCGATGAAGTCTTCATCCGAACTTGGCTTCGATGGAATCAATAATTTAGTCAGTTCTATCCTAGTAGCGAAATCCACAAAAAGTTTATCCAAAGGCGTATTGGTCGTTATGAACGATCAAATTAATGCGGCTAGCGAAGTTACGAAATCAAATACTTTAAGTCTTGATACGTTCAAGTCTATGGATTTTGGACCACTGGGAGTTGTTGATAACAAGGAAGTCATCTTTCACCGAAGAGTCAATTATCAAAAGAAACGTTTGACTCTAGACACCTTTGAACCCAACGTCCATCTTTTAAAAGTCTATGCGGGTATGGATTCTGCTTTAATTGATTTTCTAGTGGATGGCCTCCATACCAAAGGAATTGTTTTAGAAGCCATGGGCAGAGGCAATGTCCCACCTCAAATGGTAGATTCTATCAAGCGAGCTATTTCATTCAATATCCCAGTAGTCATTACTTCTAGATGCCCATCGGGACGGGTATTGAATACGTATGGATATCCAGGTGGTGGAAAAAATCTTGCCAACATTGGATGCATCTTCGCTCCAAATCTCAACGGACAAAAGGCTCGAATCTTATTGATGATTGGACTGGCTCAATCCAATGAACGTGCATTTCTCAAGAAAATATTTGAGTAACTCTTTCATTCAAAAATAAACAAGCCCAATTTACTTGGGCTTGTCTTTCTTTTATGGGTATAAAAAAAACCCTCGAAAGGGAATCTTCTTATTTTAACATATACTTCAAAGCATCCTTAATCAGTTCGTTAATTGCTTTTGATTGATCAAGCTTAACAAGTACTTTCTTGATTTCTTTTGCGTTGTATCCAAGGGCTTGTAATGCCTCGTCTACTTCATTTAAGGAATTTGTTTGAATGGTATGATCACTTAACTCAATTTTGCCTTGAAGATCCAAAATGATTTGTTGAGAAGCTTTCGGTCCGATTCCTGGGAACTTTTGCAAGTATTTTGAATTGCCTGTTTCAATGGCGTTTTGGATGGATTGAACACTACCAGCTGCTAAGATTGCTTTTGCGCTCTTTGGACCGATGCCAACAACACTGATCAATTTTAGGAACAATTCCTTTTGATCTTGAGACTCGAAACCATAAAGGCTGATTTCATCTTCGGATACTTTTTGATATACAAAAAGGGTGGTCTCCTCACCGATTGAAAATAAATATGGGTTTGGTACGAACAATTGGTAACCAATCCCATGAACCTCAATTGTAACATAGTTTGCTTTGATTTCGGAAACTTTACCTTTAATATAACTATACATTCTATCACCTATCTTATTATATCATGAAGGGCATATTCAACAATCGATGTTCTAAAAAAACCTATTTTTTCAAATGTTATCGTCATAAAAGCCTCAAAAATAGTAATTTTTAGCATATTTCGTATATACTGACATATTTATTACTTCTTCTTCTCAACATTTTATTTTATTGGATATAGATAAAATGTAGGGTAAATGAGTATAAAAAGTTATAAAAGTATATAAATATGCAATATTGTATATATTCAACATCATATATAGTACATAATAAACATATAAATATAATATAATATGTACATATATAATACAATAAAAATACAAAATAATATCACATGTATTTTTGAAAATAAATGGGTATTAAAAAGGATGAGTACACTTGGCTCATCCTTTTGTTTTAGTCTACGAAATCGAATTCAAAATCAGATATCTTAACGGTGTCCATATTAGCCGCTCCAGCTGCTCTTAGCGCTTCATCCACGCCTAAGACACGAAGTTGACGAATGAAGCGACTGACTGCTTCATCGGATAAGAAATTGCTTTTTGACATCAGTTGGTCAATTTTTGGACCACTTACCACAAACAGATGATCGCTTGGTTTTTCTACCACATAGCCAATGTCTTCACCTGTGTAGGTATACAATACTTTGTCTTCTTCCATATCGTCATAGATATTAAAGAGTGGAGTTGAATCGATGGTTTGTGCAATCTTGCGAAGTAATGGCAAAATATTAAATCGATTCATTGCCGATATGGCAAACACTTCTTTATCTGGTCCTAATTGTTCTTTGAGTTGTGCCAAACGTTCCTGTGAGCCATCCATGTCCATTTTATTGGCAACGATAATCTCTGGTCGTTTTCCGAGTTGAAGTTTGTATCTCTCAAGTTCATTTCGAATGATTCCATAATCGTCAAAGGGATCACGTAATGAGGTAGGTGACATATCAATGACATGAACAATCACTCTGGTGCGTTCTATGTGTTTTAAGAATTGAAGTCCCAGTCCAATCCCTGTATGGGCTCCTTCAATAATACCTGGTAAATCTGCCATGACAAAGCTTTTTACACCATCCACATCAACGACGCCTAAGTTAGGAATAAGAGTGGTAAACGCGTACTCAGCGATTTTAGGACGTGATTGACTTACAGCTGTGATTAGTGTAGATTTTCCAACACTAGGAAAGCCAACCAATCCAACATCGGCTAATAGTTTTAACTCAATCCGAAGTTCGAACTCTTTTCCAAGGGATCCATTTTCTTGGATATGGGGAGCTTTGTTTCGTGGAGAGGCAAATGCTTGATTTCCTCTTCCGCCCCTTCCACCAGGAGCGATGACAACTCGTTCGCCGTGCTTGGTGAGATCTGCCAACACTTCATTGGATAAATGATTGTAAAATATCGAGCCTGTTGGTACTTTCACAATGGTATCTTCGGCATCTTTTCCCCGCATGTTTTTGTGCTTCCCATTTTCACCGTTTTTGGCAAAAACGTGTTTCATATATCGCAAATCAACTAACGTGGTCATTCCTTGATCGGCTTCAAAAATGATGTCGCCACCTTTTCCACCATCTCCACCAGCAGGTCCGCCTTTCGGTACATTATTTTCACGACGAAATGCAATGATTCCATCGCCACCTTTTCCTGATCGTACTACGATTTTAACCTCATCGACAAACATAAATTTCACTTCCGTTTCTTAAGCATAACAATTATAACACACATGCCTCGTTTTTCCAAAAAGAAACGTTGGAATTCTCCAACGTTTTTAGAGGTCTAATTGGTACCCAATCCGGTGGATGGAGGGCATGTATCCAATCTCTTGAAATCCCATTTTTTGTAAGAACTGACGCATCCTGAAATTGTCGGGATGCGTATCAATTTTTAAGAACTCGATTCGTTGGTCCTTGCAATAATCGATTGCATATTCGAACAAAGAAATCCCTATTTTTTGTCTCATCCGATGTGGTAAAACCATGATTCGGTGGATAACGTAAGAACGTCCTTTGGAAAAGGGAATCGTGAGATATGGTGGATCTTGTTCTGGTAACAACGCCATAGCACCAACAATCACATTGTTTTCTTCGAATACATACAACCCTTGTTTCATCAAATCCGCTTCAAAGTGAACTCGAAGAGGATATAGTTCACTCCACTGATCAATTCCCAATGAGTGAAGATTGGAGGTTACAATTCGCGCCAATCTGGAAACCTCGTCGAGATCTACATTATTCGCTTGACGAATCATAGGGAACACCTTGCGTGGTAACTTTGGAGAGCGTTTGATCAATGGAAAAAACTCCGTAGGGGTAAGTGGATTGTCCATTGACATAATAAAGTGTCGAGCTTGTCAGTTGAATTGCTGTTTGTGTGGGATAGACTTCACGAAGTTCTAAAACAGAGTTGTTCGCAACGGCGTTAAATGAAACAATCGTCGATTGAAACATAAAGACTCTTGACTGTTCGATGAGGTGTAAGACCATTTCTTGATTGACCACGCGAATACGAATGTTTGCTTCCGTTGAACGTAAAGAAACATGTAGTTGATCTACTTGGTCTACTTGTAGATTTAGTTTTGATTCGAAGGCATCAATTTGTATCAAAGAAGGTTTCACACCTGATAATGTTCGTAAGTAGATTTCAGACTTTGAAGCGTCAATCTCAATGGAATCATACTTCAAGTAATCAATTGTGATATTCCCAGCAGTATGAATATCAATTCGAATATGGTCTAACTTTAACCACTCTGGCAAATAAAACTCAAGAGAGGGTAGTACAGAATCAACGTATCTTGTATAGGACTCTTGGTCTAGATTAAGCCGGGCAGTAATGGTTTGATTGATATAATCGATTTCAAATACATATGCGTCTTTGATTTGTACATCATCATAAAGCAAATAGAATTTTGCTTTCGAAGATTCTTTCACTTGATACAAATGTATATTAGCAACTCCACCCTCAATCAACAAATCGAATACTTGGTCATCATTAATGGATGGAGTGAAATCGACTTCTTCTAAATGACTATATAAATTGATTGTTTCAAAGGCACGATAAATCAGTGCATCTTTTCCAGTTAATACCGTTTTACCAATAAATCCCGATAACAACATTAAGACAATGATGGATACATAGGCAATGATGCCACGTTTTACTGTATTAATCTTTATCAGGCGAAACAAGACAAGTAAAGACATGGATTTAAAACGATTGGCCCATTTATCTTGAACTTTTCCGGAGTACTTCTCATATCCTTTTACAATGACTTTCCCTGAAGTACGAAGCAAATACAATCCAATTTCTACAAACATAAATACTAAAATCACATAAAGCAATGCATCACTAAAAAATACCCAAAACATCCAAAAAGCATCCCAGCCACTTGCATATTGCAAGATGGAGAAATTGGTCCATACAATAACATTGGATACAATGTATCCCATCGAAATAACCGCTAACAACCCAAAAATAAGTAACAAGAATAATTCTAAAAATAACGCTCCAATCAATGGCCAAATATTTTTCTTCACGAGATTACCTCACTTGTTCCATCAGATGGTGTACCGACATAAATTTCACAATGTTGTTGATACATGTTGAAATATCCATCTTGAATGGCTTTTTCAAACGCTGGATAATCCGATTTCTTTACAAGATTCACCGTGCATCCACCAAATCCAGCTCCCGTCATCCGTGAGCCAATCGAACCATGTTCTAAGGCAAGGTTGACCAGAGTATCAAGTTGAGAAATGGAAACTTCAAAATCATCACGAAGCGATTCATGCGTTTTTGTAATCAACGCACCAAATCCTTCAAAATCCCCTTGTCTTAATAAAACTGCAGCTTGTTTGGTTCGGTCATTTTCAGAAATGGCATGTCTTGCTCGAAGCAGTGGATTCCCATGTAAGAGGTGTTTTACTTGTTGAAACGAAACCATATCTAGATCACAAAGTGCATGGATGGGCAAGTGTGCTTGCAAAGTGGTTAAAGCCATTTCACAATCCCGTCGACGTTCATTGTATTTTGAATCAACGAGACCACGTTTTACCAGTGAATTACAAATCACAATTTGATACTCTCCTAAATTCAGAGGTACTTCTTCATATTCTAATGTTGTAGTATTTAATAACAACGCATGGTCTTTTTTACCACATGCAATAACGAATTGATCCATGATTCCACAGTTCACGCCAACATAATGGTTTTCTACTTCTTTTCCCAACACAGCAATCTGAGGTTTGGTTAATCCTAAACCAAATAAATCATTCATCATGACGGCTATTAGTACTTCCACAGATGCTGATGAGGATAATCCAGAACTATTTGGTAAATCACCATATAGCACAAGATCAAATCCACGATCAATCACATGTCCTTTTTGAATGAGAGTATGAATTACCCCTTTTACATAGTTGGTCCAATCATCGGATTTACGGTATTGTAACTGGCTTAATTCGAAAGAATAAAGTCCTTGATGTAAGAAGTTTCCAGAAATCATCTGGATCAATGAATCATCTCGAAGTTGAATCATCCCATACGTTCCAATGGATAAGGCAGTTGGGAAAACAAAGCCTCCATTATAATCGATGTGTTCTCCCATTAAATTGACTCGACCCGGTGAAAAAAACAACCGAGGATGGGTTTTAGTGGGAAAGGTTTGATTCCATAATTGCTTGATTAATTCCTTCATAGTAAGTCACCTCAACTTCATCATTATACTCTAAATATAGGGATTTATCAAGTTTCTAAAATGGAAAAAAGGACGAGCAATCGTCCTTTGTAATCTATCCTAATGTAATTATCAATCGATCAATCTCACCGCTACGTACCATCGATGCAAATTTGCCTTTTAAGACAGAATCACTCATGGTTTGAATGGTATGACCATTTTGGATTAAATCGTAGCTAGTGG
The DNA here is from genome assembly GCA_030684695.1 of bacterium. Classification (GTDB taxonomy): domain Bacteria; phylum Bacillota_I; class Bacilli_A; order Izemoplasmatales; family Hujiaoplasmataceae; genus JAUXXX01. Next base: position 4,986 of record JAUXXX010000047.1, on the reverse strand, counting down.
GCTTTAAGAGCCAACTATCTTGGTTGGTTGGATTGACATATTCAATGGTCACTTGTTGGAACCGTGCAACGATTCGCCCGTTTTTAAAATAATGAGCTGGTAAAGATGGTTTCAAAGAAAGCGTCAATTGTGAATCTTTCATTTGATACATGTCAGTTCCAAACAATAAAATCATATAGATACTCAACATTTCTGCTGTAGAACCCGTTAATCTTGATACAAATCCTTGACCATGAACCATGGGGTTAGGATTGTTTGATGTAGCGATAAAACTGGAGTTTTCCAAAGTCGATCTTCCATATAAAGCAGGATCAAGGAAGCATACTAAATTGGTTTTTGCTTCTTCAAAGAAGTATTCGACATTTCCAGATTTTAATAAACCAAGAAGATACTTATATGTCATGTGCAAGAAGTTTGCTTCTCGTTCAAGCCATCCTTTGGTAAACGCACGAATGCGTCCGATTTCATAGCCATATTCATCAAGATCATCACTTGTTTTGTACATGTGAAGGACAGCATCATAAACACCACTGTGTTTGATTTGATCTGCCATTTGGCGAATAAGACCCATGTTTTTCGAATATTTAAAGAATCGAGCAGGAGCTTCTAAGAAGTAAGGCAATGGTTTTAAAACAAACTCATGTACTTTCACGGCTGGTAATCCATAGTGTGTGACTACTTTTTGTCCTTCATGATTCAATATCAATTCATAACGAGTTGCTTGATAGGTTAAAAACGTTGGGATGATGCCTTTGCCAATTTCAATGGCTTTCTCAATTCCCTTGTCAAGGATGCCTTGTGCAATTTGAAATAAGGCAATAAACTCTTTGGTTTGAATACTCTTTACTTCCTTAGTACCAAAGCGAATGTGTTCACGATATGATTCACGGAGGCTCGCTAATTGATTCCAAGTCTCAAAGGGAGACGTAATCTCAACTTTCAATAGGGCATGAGCAAACTCAATAAATTCGACAGGTAAAGGTACCACTTGATCTTGTTTCATATGAGTAAGTAAGAAACGAATTAACCTTGCAAGTTCAATGGTTTCTGATACACCGGATGCAAACAATCCCGGTAAGCCATTCATTGCATCGTTCCAACCTGGTTTATTCGCTTCCATTTCAATCCCAATCAACTCAGGATCTAGAAGTGCATATTTATTGACTGCTAAAACAATGAGCTTACCTATCAAGGAAGTTTCAACTAACGCTCCAGATTTGGTCTTTAACCAGTTGGTTCCATGTTCATTTATTTTGCAGGCTGCGATTTTCTCTTTGTCTGGATGACGAAGACTTCCATATTGACGGACGTTGCCTTGTTTGTCAAGTACGGTTTTTTCACTACGTGGATACACGGTTACTGCGCTGTCATAAAAACGATAATGTAGTCGATCAAATAAGAACGATGTTTCTTGATCGGGGTATACATGTAAGAAATTTTCAACTAAATCAAGAATGTAAGTCCAGTGGTCTACCCAATAGCCTTCTCCATGACTAGCTTCGATGTTTTGCGAGGAATATGAAAAGATTTCTTTAAATAATTCTTCATCAGTGTGCAAAGAATCGATTTGTAGCTTTGCCATTGTATTGACAATACTACCTGGAGTAAACTTCCCTTTCAACAAGGAAGCCATTTCGTCTTGATTGCTAGGAAAAAGCATATGGGCTAAAGTAGTGGCATCTTCCACATTTTTTAACTCAAATGTAGATCCATTGATCGATAAAGGGTTGTACCCATCACTTTGAATCAACGATGCAAACATATGTACGCTATAGTCTTTGGTTTCTGGACGAATCAACACATCATTTCGACGATTTTGACAAACGTCTCTGAAATTCCCATTTCCTTGCGAGTAAAACTCAGGAGCGATGGAAAAGAAATTGTAATCTCGTTCCAAATCTCCATGTTTTCTACTGTATAAATAATAGATGAACGATTCATTATGATTGGCAATTTCCATGGGGTATCCCCCTCGTAACAAGTTATCCAAATAGTTTTGGCGAATGTATTCGTCAAAAATAGGTACATTGGTCTCAACATCCACGTCTTGTAATAAAGCATCGATTTCTTGTGCGGCTTGATGACGTTTATTCTCAAAGTATTCGTGAGTCATTTTTTGGGACAACTGATTGACTAAAGTGATATCTCCAGCATAGCCAATGATGGTATCGATGACCAATGTCTCACCAGCGCCAATACGGGTAACGAGTGGAGTAAACCCACAAGGAACTTTATTGGCCGTATATTGCGGACTGAGGATGATTTTTTTTAATGAAGTTCGAGTAAAAACGGCAGGGTGATTGAGTGCAGTATCTTCACCAAACACCAAATCACAATCCACAAGTGGAGTAACTAACTTATTATGATGAATGCTTAAGTAAAAATTGCCATCTTTTACTTCTTTGGTTTCGGCTTCGTCTCCTGTGGAAGAGCGTAGCTTATAAAAGGCGACTTGATGATCTAAATTTTCAACATCCATCCAACTTCTTAATAGATTGGAGATGGCTTTGTAGCCGCCATAATCAATTCCTGAAGGCAGTATTTGACTAATTCCGTCAATAATTTCGATGTCTTTTAAACTCTTGGTAATGTTTTTGACTTCGACATGACGAACAAGACCTGCAATGGATTCATTGGGTAGACCATAGTAGGTGACTTTTACTTCAAGTCCAACGTCATGATTGCTTTCCACAATTGAGAATTCACTTTGTTTGATATGCATTTGTCTAGTAGCGGGGGTTGTTTCGGGATGAAAAAACTCGGTAACTTTCCCATTTACTTTGATAAAGGTACGAAAGCCGATCTTGGATACATACAAATAAGCCAAGTTTGCAGGGTAAAACTCCATAATCGCTCCATTTTTATCTCGAAGTCCAAACGAGCTGATTCCTTGTCCACGATTGACATAAAATGCCCAAAGAGGAATTCCTCTTTTTCCTGCAAGACCTGGCAAGAAGCTTGAAAATGTTTTTTGCTTATCATATTGTTCAATAACAAAGGTTTTGTTTTGAAAAGAATAGTTGTTTATCATAGGGTCACCTTTCATGTGTAACGCGTTTCATGAATCTATTATAAGGGATTATTTAGAAAAATGCAACGTTCTAGGTATCAAAAAAGCAACGATTTTATCGTTGCTAGTTTTATGCCGTTATTGCTAAGGTATAAAAGAGGAAACCAAGTAATAGATAGAATGGATATACAGTTAAATAGTCTGATTTTGATGACTTTTTAACTCGCTTTACCACATACATATAGGCAATGATCTGTAAAATGAAGAAACCAATAAACAAATAGATTTCGTCATATGCACTGGCTGAAAATGATGTTTTTGTATAAAGAATCAGGAAAAATGCGATAAACTCAAGCCATAAAAAACTTCGAAATGGGTGAAGTTTCATTGATTGAACGATTGATGTGGGGGTAGTTGTATTCGTTTTATTTCTTTGTTGCAGAAATAGCATTCCCGAGGGAAGAAAGAACAATAAAACGAACTCCACAACATCAATTGCAAGAACGAGACGATTAAGAACAATAACAATGACTGCTAGAATTATGGATAATTGAAACCAAAACCAGAGACGGTATGCGTGGAAATCACGCATTAGTTGATTGGGATATCGAATCAACCAAAGCACAAATCTTGTGAGCATAAATTCACCTCTACTTAGAAAAAAAACAGGCACAGCCTGTTTTAGTTATTCTTGTGCGTAAACAGAAGCTTGCTTACGATCTTTGCCCAAACGTTCGAATTTTACAACACCATCGATTAATGCGAATAGTGTGTCGTCTTTACCAAGACCAACGTTTGTTCCTGGATGAATTTTAGTACCGCGTTGACGGTAAATGATTGATCCAGCAGTGCAATATTGACCATCCGATAACTTAGCACCAAGTCTACGACCGGCGGAGTCACGACCATTTCTCGTGGATCCAACGCCCTTTTTCGATGCCATGCATTCGATTATTTGCAAATTAACTACCATAGGAACACCTCCAAAAGTGATTTAGGAAAACTAAGCTTGAATGTCGGTAATCGTGAGCTTTGTATAAGCTTGACGATGACCTTGCTTTTTGTGATAATGCTTTTTAGGTTCATATTTGAAAACGATAATTTTCGAACCTCTTCCGTGTTTTTCAACGGTTGCGGAAACGGTTGCGCCTTTGACATAAGGCTTCCCGATTTTGGTTTTTTCTCCACCAACCATCAAGACTTTGTCAAATGTAAACGTTGCTTCTGCTTCTACTTCCAGTTTTTCAACGTAAATCACTTGTCCAACTTCAACACGAACTTGTTTTCCACCTGTTTCAATCACTGCGTACATGTACTGCACCTCCTCATATTTTTTTTAAGACACGCCATGTCGGTAGCCACTGGGCTTTAAAAACCGGGTCTGTGCGGTATGCGTATGACATACGAAACAATTATACACGATGAAGCAATTGAAGTCAACTTATTTTGTTTTGATTTCCTGAGGATATACGAGATTCCATTGTGCTCGAAATTCATCCATTTGTCGCAATATTTCAAGTGTTGTCTCATGAGGCATAATGGGACTTTCCATGAGTTTCTTTTTGATGCAACGTACGGTTTCAAAGATTTCATATTCGAGGCCATTGACCAAATGCTTATGATCAATTTCACGTATAATTTTGTGATTACGATCGAAAATAGTTGCTTGCTGCGCCCCATTAAAATGAGGAATTTGAATGTATCCTTTTGTGCCATAGATAAAGGCATCTCGAGGTTCCTCATATCCTAGTGAACTAGTTAAATTTGCTTCTGAGCTGGGATATAAATATGTGATTTTATTGGACAAATCTACACCAGTATGGTGAAATACCACTTCGGATTCAATCGCGATTGGGGTACCTAAGAATAGATTAGCAATCGTTATCGGATAGATTCCGACATCAAGTAATGCTCCTCCACCTAGATCTTTTTTTGCCAGTCTGGACTCATCACTGGGATTGGCGTCGAAACAAAAT
>JAUXXX010000003.1 GCA_030684695.1 bacterium | reverse complement strand
TATAATGAAGAAAATGGTGGTCCAAAATGCCTTTGAACGACGACTCTTCTTATAGCGCTTAATGATTTGTTCGATTTTTTCATCAAGAAGGGCTTGTTCTTCGTTGGTAAAATCTTTTGAAACATCAAGAGTTTCTACTTCAACCAATGGTTCTACTTCTTTTTTCTTTTCTTTTGTTGCCTTTTTGATCTCTTCTTTTGAAGGTGCGATCAAAACGGTTTCTTCTTTGACAACTTGTATGATTTCTTCCACAATTTCTTCTTTAACAGGTTCAACATGTTTGATAACTTCTTCTTTTTCTTCTACATGTATAACTTTTTGAGGTTCGTCTTTGATGGATTCTGGAAGTTTTTCAACCAATACTTCAGTTTTTTTAACCTCTTCTTTGATTACTTGAATGGGTTCAACGATACGAAGAATTGGTTTGATTGGTTCTACGACACTTGGAGTCGAATCATCTTCTTCATTAAGAATGGAAGCAGATGATACATCATCTTCTTTAAAAACAACAAAGTGTTGTTCATCAATCTTAACAGAATCGATATCTTCTGAGCGAGGAACATTGTAGTTGTGTTGATCTTTTATGTGCTCAATATGAAACATATCCTTAGCAAATAAAATATATTCGACCATATCGGTCTTTTTAAGATCTATGGATATTTTAAATCCTTTTTCCTTGGCATAAATCTCAAGTTCAAGTACCGATTTGTTTCCTAAAAGAAGTGACTCTTCTTCAGTTAAACGGAAACGAGAAGCTAAAATTTCAATTAGTTGAACTTTATTGATTCTGCGAGGAACCTTTACGTTGTATTTTTCACCAAGTCCACGTAAATCTCCAAGGGTACAAGAATGAACCAATACTTCCTTCAAAATTCGTAAACTGACACCATCAAGGAAGCTTGGAGCTTCGTAGAGTAATGGGAGCAAGTATGTCATGAAAGCCGCATAACTGATTTTCTCATAATCAACCGCATATTTATATTTAAGTTTTTCCAAATCGGTGAAGAAATTGTCTTTGAGACCATACAAATCACGATTTAAGAAAAGCACATTGAAAAACACTTCTTTGTATTTTGCGGCATCAAAATCAAGATTGAAGTCTTCATGTAATTTTTCAAGTAAAAAGAGCGAGTAATCCTGATACCCACGCAAACGATACTTAAGCTCATCTGTATAGGTATTGTAAAGTTGAGTTTGGAATACTTTTGAATATAATGTTTCTTTTAGTACAAATCGATGTACTTGAAGTGGAAATCTCAACTTGTAGTTTTGCAACAGACGTACCAAATCTTCCGTAGGAATCACAGAAAGTGTTTTAGCATATTGGAAGTACTCCTCGTTTGTCTTAAACTTGCTCATACAATCACCCTTTTCATATAATCTTATTTTTATACTACTATATACTCGTTTATTAATCAAGTTAAAAGTCCTAAATTGTGGGATTTCCTTTGATTATTTTACATTTTCACAAAGAAAAAAGGAAATTGGAAATCCAATGTCCTATTCTTCGTTTAATTCTTGGTTGATTATGTCTTGAATAGTATCTGCCATACTTTGGAGTTCTTCAAGCAAGAGTAGAAAACTCGAAACGGTTGGATGTTCCTGCAATTCTTGCATTTTTAACTCAAGTTGTTTTCGTGTATGAATGGTTTGCTTGTTGTTTGGCACAATGGTTTCTCGTACTAATTGTTGTTGAATTTTGGTCATTTCTTGAAAACTTTGAAGTAAAGTTGGATGATTTTCAATGGCTTCTTTATAGGATTTTGCTGTTTTAATTTCTTCAATTTGGTCTAAAAGGAATAGAAGTTCATCACGTTTTGTCATGAAGTAATTCTCCATCCAACGACCATGTTTTCGCCTTTTTAATATGTACTGAGATGGTTTTTCCAATCAATGAAGCATCACCTACTACATTCACTAGTTTGTTGTGAGGTGTATATCCAGACAATACTTGTTGATTCGTTTTTGAAAATCCATCGATTAAGACTTGAACTTCTTGACCTTCAAAGCGTTCGTTACCTGATTTAAATTGTTCATTCACCAATACATTCAATCGTTGTAATCGAGTTTTCTTTTCTTCGACTGGAGTGAAATCTTCATACATTGCTGCTGGAGTACCACTACGTGGTGAAAAAATGAACGTATACGCGCCTTCAAATCCAGCATGTTTTACAAGATCGAGAGTTTCGAGAAAATCTTCTTCGGTTTCACCGGGAAATCCAACGATGATATCTGTTGTGATAGATACCCCAGGGATGGCTTGTTTAATGGATTGAATCAACGTTAAATAGGATTCTTTGGTGTATTTTCGATTCATCATTTTCAATATCTTGTTGGAACCACTTTGAACAGGTAAATGGATGTATGGCATTAAGTTTTTACCCTTGGAGAGGACATCAATTAGATCCATCGAAAAGTCTTTGGGATGAGAAGTTGTGAATCGAACTCGTGGAATGCTTGTTGCTTGTATGTCTGTTAAAAGCATCGCAAACGAATACTTTTTATCTTGAAAATCAAGTCCATAAGAATTCACATTTTGACCCAAGAGAGTAATTTCTTGATACCCTTCTTGGACCAATTGATCAATTTCATCTAGTATATGCTGTGGATCACGAGAGCGTTCTTTTCCTCTGGTATAGGGTACAATACAGTACGTGCAAAACTCATCACAGCCAAACATAATATTGACCCATGCTTTGTGCTTGCTTGTTCGAATGGCAGGAAGCTGTTCGACAACATCTCCTTGTTGTGATTCAACTTCAACGACTTTAGTTTTTTTACCTGATAATATTTCGAGGTACTCAACGATTTTATGAATATTATGTGTTCCAAATACCAAATCAACTTGGTGATAAGTTTTTAATATTTTTTCGACAACTACTTCTTCTTGGGGCATACATCCACCCACAGCTAAAAGCAAGTTGGGATTTGCAACTTTCAAATGTTTTAAGCGTCCTAATTCTCCAAACACTTTGTTTTCAGCATTTGCACGAATGGCACAAGTATTTAAGATGATCAAATCAGATTTGGTTTCATCTTCGGTATAAGCATACCCAATTTCTTCCAAAATCCCTTTGATTCGTTCTGTATCTGCTTCATTTCCTTGGCAACCATAGGTATGAATGGTGTATCGTTTCCCATCTCCTAAGTGCATAGCGGAAGCGGGAATAGAAAACTCAATGGTACTAACAAGTTCTTTGGTTCTTCTTCTCGCTTCTTTGAGTTCTGGTTTGTTTAAAATGCTGGGTTTCATCTAATCACCGTTTCTATTATTGTTTCATTCATAAATATTGATTCGTTCAATTTTACGTTGTTCAAGATCAAGAAGTACGGCATTGAATTGTAGTGGGCCTGAATTTTCAGGGTTCACTCGTTCAGGAACGCCAGAAAGAAACTTACGAATTCCTTGCTTAATCTCGCCACCGATGATTCCATATTTCGTACCTGTCATACCAACGTCGGATAAATACAACATTCCTTTTGGGAAAACAATGGAGTCCGCTGTTGGAACATGGGTATGCGTTCCAACCATTGCACTCACGCGTCCATCCAAGTAATTTGCTAATGCATATTTTTCGCTCGTTGCTTCAGCATGAAAATCTACAATGATATAATCAGAATCAATTTGAGCTAAAAGGGTATCCATTTTGGTAAATGGATTGTCAATTTGATCTTTCATAAATACACGTCCTAATAAATTAATAACAGTGATTTTTTTGCCATTATATGACAAAGTTACATACTCTTTTCCTTTGGCACCTACTCCATAATTAGCAGGACGACAAATATTGCCTTTTTCTAGCAAATCAATGGAATCACGTTGAGTATAAGCATGATTCCCCAAGGTAACGATGTTGACACCTTGAGACATTAATTCTTTATAAATGGTTTCGGTAATCCCGTTACCTGTAGCGATATTTTCCCCATTGACAATGACGAATTGAGCTTTGGTTTGACGTTTTACTTGTTCAAAATATTTTTGAAAAGCCAACCGACCCATATCCATGTAAATATCACCAACAAACAATACTCTCATATTTTTCTCCTTAAAACGAAGGCCTTCCCGAAGGAAGGCACAAGATTATTTAGCGACGTCTGATGCTCTGGTTTCCCGGATTACCGTTACTTTGATGGTTCCAGGATAACTCATTTTCTCTTCGATTTGTTGTTTAATATCGCGAGCAATGACATACGTTTTCGCATCGTCTACTTCATTTGGTTTGACGATGACTCGTACTTCACGGCCTGCTTGAATGGCAAATGCTTGTTCAACGCCAGCAACAGATTTCGAAATTTCTTCGAGTTGTGTTAAGCGTTTGATATAGTTTTCTAAAGACTCACTTCTCGCACCAGGTCTTGCGGCAGATAAAGCATCGGCTGCAGCGACTAAGACTCCAATCACAGAACTAGCTTCTGTATCTCCATGATGGGATGAAATCGCATCGACAACTGCGGAATGTTCTTTGTATTTATTTGCAAGCATAATTCCAATTTCAACATGAGAACCTTCCATTTCATGGTCAACGGCTTTGCCGATGTCATGAAGAAGTCCAGCTCTTTTTGCTAATACTTCATTTTCGCCAACTTCTACTGCAAGTTTTCCCGCAAGGAATGCTGTTTCAATGGAATGACGAAGAGCATTTTGACCATAGGAGGTTCTAAAATGCATGCGTCCCAACAGTTTGACTAAATCCGGATGCATACGGCCAACACCTGTTTCAAAAATGGCTTGGTCTCCTTTATCGCGGATAAATTGATCAATTTCAACACGAGTTTTTTCGACGATCTCTTCAATTCGTGCTGGATGAATTCGACCATCGAGGATGAGGGTTTCAATTGCACGTTTTGCAATTTCACGACGTACTGGATCAAATCCTGACAATACGACCGCTTCAGGAGTATCATCAACAATTAAATCTACTCCAGTAAGTGCTTCAATGGTACGAATATTTCGGCCTTCACGACCAATGATTCGACCCTTCATTTCATCGTTTGGTAGAGTTACTACCGATACCGTAGATTCTGTTGTTACTTCTTGTGCTAACTTTTGAATGGCATTTACAATGATATTCTTTGCAATTTTGTTTCCTTCTGCTTTTGCGTGTTCTTCAGCATCCCTCACATAAGATGCTAATTCTTCAGACATCTCACGTTCAATTCTTTCTAGGATGACTTGACGTGCCTGTTCTTCGCTAAATTTAGCGATTTCAAGCAACTTTGTTCCTTGTTCTAGAATGATACTATCCAATTTGCTGTTCTTTTCTTCAAGCGAGCGTTTCTTTTCGTCTAGCGCTTCTTCTTTTCGGTCTAAATTCAACTCACGCTTATCAATATTTGTCAGACGGCGTTCAATCAACTCTTCACGTTGATTGAGCTTATGTTCTTGATCTGTTACGAGTGCCTTCTTCTCCTTGATAATTTTGTCGTTTTCTAAATTTAGATTATGAATTTCTTGTTTCGCTTCTACGAGTTTTTCTTTTTTGATTTTTTCTGCTTGAGTGGATGCTTCGTCAATGATGTTTTGTGCTCTATTTTTTGCGGTTTGGAACCCTTTTTCCACGAGTGAAGCACGGATCATAAACCCAATAAGCACACCAATTCCGATGCTTAGCAAACTGGAAATAATGATAGCTAACCAATCCATTCTCATTACCTCCATGTTATGTAGTTGTAAATTTCTATATCTACAGTAAGGATTTGATTCCCACAAACCAAATTCCCGTCATATAGTCCAGTTATTACACAAATATTATATCAAAAATAAGGGTCATAGTCAAAAATTATTTGCTACTATAAGTAATTAAAAAATTAAAATAAAAAAAAGAAGCACAATCGCTTCTTTACTTGATGTTTAATGCTTTTCGAATGAGTCCTTCAATTTCTGTTAACACTGCTGGATTCTCTTCTAGATACTTCTTCGCATTTTCTCTACCTTGACCAATTTTTTGATCATTGTAGGCAAACCAAGAACCACTTTTCTTGATAATTTCAAATTGAACACCAAGATCAACGACTTCCCCGGTTCGTGAAATACCTTTTCCAAAGATGATATCAATTTCACATGTTTTGAATGGGCTTGCAACTTTATTCTTCACCACTTTTACACGTGCTTGGTTTCCAACAATGTCAGTACCTTCTTTGATTTGTTCTCCTTTACGGATTTCGAGTCGGACAGAGGCATAAAACTTTAATGCACGTCCACCAGGAGTTACTTCGGG
>JAUXXX010000106.1 GCA_030684695.1 bacterium | reverse complement strand
TTTGATGATCAAAACGTTTTATTGGAGATAGAATTAGCTTCGAGAAGTTGAGCATCAACGAATTGTGTTGGAAAATGTATGTTATGATATAGTTAGATTCTTTGAAAGGATTGATAATGTGGAAAACAACGTCGAGCTATCGAATGATGAATTAACATCTTTTCTTGCAATTTTACAAGCGAGATTTGGTCAAGCAATGCATCGACATCCAGCGATTATCTGGAGTGAAGTGGAAGCAAGACTAAGAAGTCAATCAAAGAAAGTACATGCTTTGTACCTCATGGAAGAATCAGGGGGAGAACCTGATGTCGTTATGAGGGACCCTATCACAAATGAGTTTGTATTCTTTGATTGCTCGAAAGAATCACCTGTGAAAAGAAGGAACTCCTGCTACGATGAGGAAGCCAAAGAATCAAGAAAAGTATATAAGCCAGCATTTTCTGCAAAAGGATATGCAAAACTGTGGGGCGTGAAGTTGCTCACTGAAGAGGAATATCGATATTTGCAAACACTTGAGAATGTAGATTTAAAAACATCAAGTTGGATAGAAACTCCAGACAACATCCGAAGTTTAGGCGGAGCACTCTTTGGAGATTGTCGGTATAATCACACATTCATTTATCACAATGGTGCTCAATCATATTATGGAGTAAGAGGGTTTCGGTGTTCCTTACGAGTTTGATATGTTTGTACAAAAAGGGAGAAAATAAATGTATAATTTTGAAGAATATTTACAAACGATAAACGAAGTAGATCATCGGGAAATAGTCACGAGTTTGTTTGTCTGGATGGAGAGAATTTTTCCGCAACTTGATAGAAGTATCAAGTGGAACCAAGCCATGTTCACTCATCATAATACATTCATTATCGCTTTCAATCCTACAAAAAAGCATCTTGCCATTTCTCCTGAAAAGCAAGGAATTGAGCGATTTTCAAGCGAGTTAAGAAACCTTGATTATGAGTTTGGTTCCATGGTCTTTAAAATCAAATGGAATCAAAAGATCTCCTATGATTTTTTGAAAAGAATCATTGAATTTAATATCGAAGATAAAATAAACACTACTACTTTTTGGCGATAAATCAAAGACCATCTACAGCAGAACCTGTCGATGGTCTTAATTGTTTATTTTGATAACCCGACTAATTTCATACTTAAGTCATATACTTGTTTGCCAAGAATACGATCTCGCGCATGTTTTGCAGGGAGTTCCTCGATTGTAAGATGGAAAAACTTTCCACTGACGTGTTGTAATTGAGAATCAGCGACTAAGTAATAAATGGATTCTCCTGAAACCAATGGATCTTTCAAAAATTTGGAAGTTACATGGCGAAAGAAGAAACGATAGAGCGGACCATTATTACTTCCGATAGCAGTTTTTACATCACCAGGATGCATGGCATTAATGACGACTCCTGAATGTACTAATTGATCATGCAGTTCCCACACAGTTAATAGCTGGGCTGTTTTGGAAGCTCCATATCCTCGAAGCCCAGTGTATATCCGCTTTTTCCAATGAATGTCGTTCAATCGTAATCCATTAAATCGGTGCCCCTCCGAATTGATTTGGAGAATTCTGGCATGTGAATTTTCAATCAATCGAGGGATAAGTAGCTTCGTGAACAAAAAAGAGGATAAGTGATTGACACAAAAGACGGTTTCAAACCCTTCCTTCGTGTATGTCTTTTTGGTTGAATGCATTCCTGCACAGTTTATTAACACATCGATCACAGGATACCTAGATAATATTTCTTGAGCAGCGGTACGTACATCTTCAAGAATGGAAAAATCTGCAATGATAGAGTCAATTTGAACGTTGTATTTTGTTTGAAGTTCATCGCGGATTTTTTCTGCTTTTTGAGGATTTCTTGAAACCATAACAATGTGTGCATTACCCATTGCAAGTTGTTTGGTTGCCTCTAGACCTACCCCTGATGTCGCTCCAGTGATAATACAAACTTTATTCGTCATTAACTCATTCGATTTTTTTTGAACTGCTTTTCTGTTTTCTAAGAACTGTAGTTGCTCTGGAAGTTTTTTGTTTTTCATCATATACACTACCCAAAAAACTTTCTCATAAACCAGCGATATAAGCGTCGATATCCAGGTACTCCATTATAAATGTCTCCCCAGATATCATAATAGTCACGTTGTTCAATAATTTGTCCATTTTCATGTAGTGTCAGTTTGGTTGAACCAAACATGGGTGTGCTTGGAAATCTTCGGAATGACATCGTCATCTTCCAATCAAAAAAGATGATGTTTCCTTCTTGGGCAATGTGAGAAATATCCATGCGTAGAGATCGGCATCTCTTTGTAAGACGATTGCACATCTTGATAAAAGGATCATATCCTTGGATTTTTTGGATGGAGTCTTGAAACAAAATATCGGAATGATAATAAGGAAAAATATGGGACCAATCTGGTTTTCCAATGGGATTATACGTTTTCGACCATTTATCGCGAATGGTTTTTATGGTTAATGGTTCAAGTACTTCATCAGTAACAACAATTTGATCTTCGATAGTCATGAAATTACCTCGCAAGTAAGAATTTGTTTGTTCTAAACCAATATATCATAATCGACTCTTTTGGACAAGTTCTTCGCATAAATGAGAAATGAAATCCCTTGTCTACAATAGATCATAGAAGATTCATACGGTTTTTCTTGATTAAACAAAACGCTATCCTCTATAATGTGTATAAGGATTTATCAATATGATGAAACGATTCAAGGAGGAAACAATGAAAAAAATCGCATGGATAGGAACCGGTGTCATGGGAAAACCAATGGCACTTCATTTGAGTAAAGCACACTATCAAGTGTTTGCTTACAATCGTACATTTGAAAAGGCAAACATGCTTGAACCTGATGTTACTGCTTGTAAAAGTATTCAAGAATGTGTGAAAGATGCTGATATTATTTTTTCAATTGTCGGTTATCCTCAAGATGTCCGTGAAATCTACGATGAAGTGTTTCAATATGCTTCCAAAGGAACCATCTTGGTCGATATGACTACCTCAAGTCCTGCTTTAGCAAAAGAACTATATAAAGAGGCCAAATCTTTAGGGTTGCATATGCTTGATGCACCAGTGACAGGTGGCGATGTTGGAGCGATTAACGCCACATTATCAATTATGGTCGGTGGCGATGAAAACATTTTTGAACAGGTCAAACCGATGTTCGAACTGTTAGGAAAACGAATCACATATATGGGGAACCCAGGCAATGGACAACACGCGAAACTTGCCAACCAAATCGTCATCGCTGGAAATATCGCTGGTGTCGCAGAAGCATTAACATATGCATCTTCCAAAGGGTTGAATTTAGAAAAAGCATTGTCTGTATTTAGTGGTGGATCCGCTCAATCTTGGCAAGCCGATAAGAATGGTCCCAAAATGGTGGTTCAAGATTATCAACCCGGATTTTTTATCAAGCACTATTTAAAGGATTTACGTTTAGCAATCGGTGAATCAGGTGAGTTAACGTTAGATATGCTTCATCAGGTTACTGCTATATATGAAAAACTTGTGGAGTTAGGGTTTTCTGAAAGTGGAACTCAAGCAATTATTGAATACTATAAGTTGAATCAAGATTAAAGTATGAATATTTCCATTCGATTACTAGAAAAAGATCAATTTATCGACCAAACATTTGATTTCGAATATACAACGACCTCATACATGGATGTATCAATATCCAATTGGCAAATCACTTTGACCAAGAAAAGTTATGATCAACCGATTCATAAACACTTTCAAAGCAAATTGTTTGAATCTTTTTTAGAATGTCCAATTGCGTTTGGTGCGTACGATGAAGACAATCAATTACTAGGGATTGTAGAAGGTTCGATTGAATCATGGCATCATGTATTTCGAATATCCAATATTTTAGTAAATGAATCAAGTCGACATCAGGGTGTTGGGAAACGATTACTTGATCATTTAGAAAAAGAAGCGATAAAAACCTATAAACCAAGAGCATTTCTTCTAGAGACACAAACGTGCAATATGAACGCTATTTTGTTTTATAACAAAATGGGTTATACGTGGATTGGTATTGATACCTTGTCTTACTCGAATACAGATGTTGCCAACACAGAAGTCAGGATAGAAATGGGAAAAAAGATTCCAGATGAAGCTATGAATTCATAGCTTCATTTTCTTTATTGATATTTTGGAGGTATAAATAAATACGTATAGTTATGGTATAATGAATTATTGAATATGGAGGTAACACTATGATTTATTACTTTTCTGGCACAGGAAACTCCAAGTATGTTGCAAAAAAAATCGCATCTGCTCTCAATCTTGATTGTCAAGACATTCCAACACTGAAAGATTGTAACGATGTTGTCGTTCAAGCAAATCCCCAAAAAAGGATTGGATTTGTGTTTCCCATTCACGCATGGGCTCCTCCAAAATTTGTACTCGATTTCATCTCCCAATTGGATTTTTCGCAAGTGATAGACCACGAATTTTTCTATATTTCTACTTGTGGTGCTGAAGAAGGAAACACCTATGGGGTTATGAAGAAAGCTCTTCAAAAGAAAGGGATCAAGTTACAAAACGGATACTGTGTTGTGATGCCAAACAATTATAACATCGGTTATGAGCTAGACTCCCCAGAAGAAGTATTGGCTATCTACGAAGCAGCGGAACATCAAATACGTAATATTATTGTCGCAATATCTATGCGGTCTACCAAACATGATGTAGTATTTGCAGGAAAGCATCCGCGCTTAAAATCTGGATTTATCAATACGATGTTTCGGCGCTTTGCTTTTAATACATCGCCATTTTATGCAACGGATGCTTGTATCCAATGTGGACTATGTGCCAAAGTCTGCCCTGTACACACGATTACATGTAATCCTACACCAGTGTGGAGTAAAGAATGCACACAGTGTCTTGCATGCATCAATTCTTGTCCTGTTCAAGCCATCGAGTATGGCAATAAGACGCAAGGACGACGACGCTATTTGCACCAATCAATCCATCAAACATATGACAAATAATTGGACATCCCTATGAGCAAACATTGGAAAACAACAGTGGGGTTGTTTCTAACAGGACAACTCTTTTCTTTATTTGGATCTCTAATGGTCCAATATGCGATTACTTGGTATATTACTCTTACAACACAGTCGGGACTAATGATGACCATTTCGATATTGTGTGGGTTCATTCCAGCGTTCATACTATCTCCAGTAGCTGGAGTATGGGCAGATCGATTTAATCGAAAACGCATCATCATTATAGCCGATGGATTGATTGCTTTGGTTACATTATTAACAGCCATTACGTTCCTCTTAGGATACCGCGAAATATGGCTCTTGTTTGTGGTTTCTATTTTTAGGTCATTTGGGAGTGCAGTGCACTCACCTGCTGTTTCTGCTGTATATCCTCAAATTGTTCCAAGTGAAATGTTGACTCGTGTTCAAGGAATCAATTCTGGGATTCAGTCTTCGATGATGATTGTTGCTCCCATCATAGCTCTTGGACTTTTATCCATATGGCCACTCGAGTGGGTGTTTTCGATTGATGTTATTACCGCTATTTTAGCCATTATTACTTTGACATACTTTGTGAAACTTCCCAAACATGCAAATGAGTCTTCAGGACAAAAAGTCGAGTATTTCAAAGACATCAAAATGGGACTGCAATACATCAAAGAACATCAATTCTTAATTCCGTTTTTTATCTATACTGCCTTTATTTTATTCATGGTGGCTCCAGTTGCATTCCTAACGCCTTTGCAAGTGGTGCGAACGTATGGATCAGACTTGTGGAGATTGTCAGCGATTGAAATTGCCTTCTCGGTTGGGATGACATTGGGTGGGTTTGGGGTAGGGATCATCGGGGGATTCAAAAACCGTATTGTAACAATGTCGTTTGCAATGGTAATGATGGGTTTATCTTCCGCAATTCTTGGGCTGCAAATTGCTTTTTGGCTTTATCTTGGAGTGATGGGTTTTATTGGTCTCATGCTTCCGTTTTATAACACTCCCGCTATAGTGATGATTCAAGAAAAAGTAGAACCATCATATTTAGGAAGAGTGTTAAGTGTTATGTCGATGATTTCAACCATTGCCATGCCACTAGGGATGATTGTATTTGGACCACTTGCAGATATTATCGATGTCGAGTGGATTTTAATAGGTACTGGAATGATGATGGTGGTTTTTTCCATTACAATGTCAAGGAATAAACGATTGCTGGAAGCGGGGGTCGCGAAAATCGTCTCTACAAATTCCCCAATAAATGAGTATAAAGACATCACCTGATATTTTTCAAATACTTAAAAAGGAGAATGTTCATCGTTTGGTGTACATAAAAAAGACATGAAAATTTACTTAGTACGTCACGGGCAAACGGATTGGAATATCACAGGTCGCTTTCAAGGATGGGCCGACATTCCGTTGGATGCTTCAGGAATAGAACATGCAAAAAATGTGAGCCATTTCTTCAAAGATGTCGATATCGATGTCTTGTATTCGAGTGATTTGATTCGCGCTTTACAAACAACTTCCCCATTATCCATTCAAAAATCACTTCCTATCTTTGTTGACAATCGTTTTCGAGAGTTATCCGTTGGGGAGTGGGAAGGAAAGAATTGGTCCGAGTTATCTCAAGCATACAAGGAGTTCATTGAACGCTCTTCGAAAAATGGATTTACAGAAGCAATTCCAGGCGGAGAATCGTTGAAAGCATTTCAAGATAGAATGGCCAGCGGATTTGAATCCATGGTCCAACGACATGTGGGGAAAGATATTGTTTTAGTAACTCATGGGGGATCTATTCGAGTACTACTTTGCTATCTCATGAATGTTCCTTTGATAAGAAGAGATGAATTTCCAGCCGAGAATGGAAGCGTCTATATATTGGAATACCATCCATTATCCAAGACAACAACCATTATAAATAAAGTTCAAACCAATGAGTTGAGTGGTTGATTAATTATGAAGTGAAGAGTTCAATCGGATTCTTTGCCTCCTATTTTTGAAGAGAATTATTTATGATATACTATGTATAACAGATTGCTAAAGGAGGTATCACTATGGATGGATTTATTTTACCCCTTCTCTTAATACTGATTGTTCTTATCATTACTTTTGTGGCCATATTTGTGATTATGAAAGCCAATCGGGAACAGCGAAATGCTCCTGAAGTCACGATTGAAGCCATCTTTCAAGGAGCTACTTCAGAGACAAAGGAAATGAATCAAAATTTTACATCAGGTACGGTAGACTCTGCAAATGCGTATGAATCTAAACAATACTACGCTACATTCAAAGCCTCTCAGAAGAAGATACTGAAATTTAAAGTTAGCAAACGATTGGCATTGTCGTTATCCGATCAAACCATCGGGAAATTGACATATCGTGGCTATAAATTGATTTCTTTCGTACCGACAGGAAAAGTAGAAGCCAAAAAAAATACCTCAAAAAAGTAGGGATAATATGAGACGCTTTTTGTGTGTCATAGTGCTGACGCTGCTGTTTTCACTGTATGGTTGCGTCAACCACTTATCCACCGATCAAGCATCATTGATCCAAACATTACAATCATTATCCTTTCGATATGATTATGTGATGTATTCACAGGATGATTCAGGAATCGAACGATTAGAAAGAATGGATCTTTCCAATCCAAACCTTATTCTCATTCATATCGTGTTAAGTCATCCAACTCCTGATGTGAGCGAAGACTATATGTTGGGGATTACAAGTGAGTATGTGTATTCCACAAAAACCATGACAAAAACACCACATCAGTTTGATACCTCTTCTCAAGCCGGAATTTATGCTGTGATGGAGTATTATACCGTAGGATTTCGTATGGAAGAAATGAGTCTTGCAACCATAATGAACTATGTATCAGAGTATGTCAACTTTAAGCATAAGAAGGTTCAAGGCATAGGATCCATTTTAGGAGAAGACCCAATCCGACTAAATACAGTTCCTGTCAGTTTAAAAACAATCGAAATAGTGTATCGAAATGGTTATCTGATTGAACTACACTATCGCACTGTCTTTGATTTTGAAAGTTCTTATTCAAAGAGCAATTATATCGCAGGAAAACATTATTACTTTTCAAATGAAATTGAGATTGTCTTTCCTCCACTTGATCAATTTAGCGACGCTTTTTAGGAGCACATATGAAAAATGATACCCAAGAATCAAAAAAACAAATCAATAAGCTTGGGTTTGGCGGATGGCAACTAGGTAGTCAAG
>JAUXXX010000100.1 GCA_030684695.1 bacterium | reverse complement strand
GCTCTTCGAATAGTAATTCGATATCATCATTTGTCAAAATACTCTTTTGAACAAGTATCACAGCATAATTCCTAATGATTTGTCGATGCTTCTTTAAAGTAATTTTCGCTTTTCGAAATGCCTTTCGTATGGTTGTTAAGTATAACTTTTTGTAAGTATTTGTTAACTGCTCTTGAGGACCATTTTGAACGAATGTAGTTGCGGTAATATTGTCTAGGTGAAGTGAACTTCGGAAAATCATGGAGAATAAGTTTCTTGTATCCTCAAAATCCAGTTCTGCACCTTTATAGTGCTGTTTAAGTACCACTACTCCAGCCGCGTATCCAGAAAGACTAATCTCTATTTCAGTAATATAATCATTTATCGTCTGGCACTTCGATGCATGGAATGTAGTTTTTGCTTTATATCCTTTTTTCGATAGTTCAATTAAAGCAACACTTCTGCCCGATAATAGACCATAGATTGCATGTCCTAATTTATGTACGGCAATTTGATATAAGATATCTAGATTGGTATCTTCTTGATGACTTGAAAAATTGGAAAGCTTCTCTTTTAACGAATAAACCAAATCGTGATCGATGGGTGTGTTTAAGTAGGTGGAAGACATTTTTATATGATTTAATAGTGTATGCATGAATGCATACGATTGTTCCGATGTAATTTCTGCAAGAATGGAAGCGTCATAGTCAATCTTCATCAGTTGAAGTTTGTCTTGAAAGAAAGTCAATCGATCTCGATAACTTGGCCAGGACATATAAATCTTAAAATCAAACCTTCCAGGTCTGGTTAACGCTTCATATTGAGCCATTTCATAGTCATGAGCTGAGGTAGTTGCGATGACTAGGAAATCATTAAAACTATCAAGTTCTGCGAGTAATTGACCTTCTGTTTTTTCATCTCTATAAATCATGTTAAATATTTCATCCACTAGTACAATACAATTCTTTCTTTCTCTAGCCAAAGAAAAACATCGTTCAATCTCACTAGACAACAAGTCGCTATATGGTTTGATCACAATCAATTCTTTTTCTAAAACTTCTGCCGCTTTGTATGCAAATAAGGTTTTGCCAATCCCTGGCTCGCCAACAAGCAAAATGCCCCGAGGGATATGAACACCACAATCTTGATACTTTGTCGTGTGTAGATGCATGTCTTTTAGCATCATCAAAACCTCTTGGGCATATGGTTGACCGTAATATTGAATCTCATTCATGATAAGCACCTCTCATAGGAAAAATTGTGGCTATGCCACTTTACCTATTTGCTACTCCTAAAGAGTGCTTATTAATATGTATATTATATCTTGCTCTTAAGTTTATACAAGATATAGATAATGTGGGTATGAAAACATGAACCTATCAATAACTACCAAACTTCTAAGATTTCGTTAGTTAACTGAATGGTTCTTTTTAAAATTTTGGCTTCATTCCATACTTCTTCATTAATAACTTGTTTCGTCACTAATAGAGAACTATAATCAGCCATACCTTTCTGTCCATTTGAGCCAATCTTTTTCCTTGTAAAGTCAAAGTTTTTTATCTTATTATTGAGTTTACCTGTCAAAAGTGTCATATTACCAATTTGATAAATCGAATTAGTTCTAGTTTGACTTGCAATCTCAGGATTATCGATAAATTTTCCTTCATTATCGAAAACTGGTAGTGTCTCAATAGACCAAAACTGTTGAAACTTTTGAGGCATAATGTGCTCTAACTGATAGCCATATACAATCGATCTTACTGCATTTTCAGCGGGGTTAATTCGATTTAATTCTATCATGAAAAGCACTGCTTTTGCATAGTCATTATTAATATTTCGCAAGCATAATCGAAAGGATTCGTCATTAATTGAATCATCACTTAAAAGACTATCTATATTTGATTTTCCCATGATAAGATTAATATTTTCATTGTTGAAATTCTTCTTCGTCTGAGACTTACAAATAAGTGACCTGGCAATTAACTTTTCCAACTTTAACAGAAGTTTGTTTGCTTCGTCAGAATTTAGTATCTGGGCTTCCACTCTTTTGTAAATTGATAATATATATGGATTAAAAGTTGTTGTATCGAAAATCTCAAGCATTTTATGAAAGACCTTATTTCTATCGTCAAGTGAGAACAAATCACTTTCAACAAAATCAAAAAAGTGCTCCTGGTATATTTGAGCGTATCCAGTCTTGATTTCCTCTGTACTAGAACCAATTCCGCATATTTCAATAATAAAGTTTTTAAGTGTTTCGAGATCCATATCCTTGATGTACGAGGCGAATTTCTTATGCAGGTTTTCTAGCTTGTCTCCTTCTCTTTGATCATAGAATCCCTTTATAATTGCTATACTATGTAGTAATATTTCCAATCTTTCTCTCTCTAAACGACCAGTTAATGAGAGTTTTGACCAATACTTTGATGTCTCGAAGTCAAGCAAGAACGCTCTTGTCCATGTTTTATTATAGAACTCTATTACATCTTGCTTGTTTTCGGTTAATTGATTTAGTTTATCGAAAAGAGCATTTTTGATGAGATCCGCTACCGTTAATCTAACACCACTTGAGTTAATTGTATTAAATATTTGCTGCTCATTCTCATCATTGTTTATTTTGATAATGACCATAATCTTATACTTTTCATCATCATTCAATAAATATTCCATGAACTTATCAATAATGTCCATATTTTTCTCGTTTTTAAGCTCATTATAAAAATATTGATAGCACTTTGAGATTTGATCAGAATCAGAGGTGATTGATCCAATATTCAAATTGCCTTTCATACACTTTTCAAATGGCTTTCTATCAAAATACGAATGTAAAATCTTGATGTGTCTATTAGTTTTTGATTCTTGCCACTTCGTATAGAAAGCATCGTTAAACTTCGCACCATAATCGATGATTTTTTGTGTATCATTCTTAATAAATGCATCGTAATAAGCTCTAAAAAATAAACTGATAGTGGTTAATCTCTGTTGTCCATCTATGACCTCATAAATTGGCTTTTCCCAATTTTCTGAATTAAAATCGAACCGATCCCCTGTATCCTTCAAAATGATAGAACCTAGAAAGGTGCTCTTCTTGTTAATTATTGATTCTTTAAGGGTTTCATAAAACTCTACCCAATTATCACTCTTCCAGACGTATGGTCGTTGGAAGAACGGAATCCGAAAAAATATAGAGTTTTTTAAATAACTTAATCCGTATGCTTTTGCGTCCA
>JAUXXX010000096.1 GCA_030684695.1 bacterium | reverse complement strand
AATAGTCGCACTACTTGGTGTATAGGTACCAACTATATTTCCTTCGTTATAGTAATTTGCGTTTTTATAAACACCGCCCACTTCTAGTACTGGAGCAGAACTACCAGTTATCTCACCAAATACACCACCAATCGATTGTGTGGATGGTAAAGATATGGTATTGATAACCGATCCAAATGTAATGTTTGCTTTATTTGAGATAGCAACAAACGAATGATTAATGGAGGCTGTATTAACAACAAATCCAATGACTCCGCCCATCTTCACCACAATGCTTGTGCTTCCTGAAGATAGATTAAAGGTAGAGGATGTTGAAAATCCAGTGATTGGTGCATTATTTACCACTTCAGATAGTGTCAACGCATTGGAAGAAGCACTTCCTACAACTCCTCCAATGTAGTATCTAGGAGTAATATTATAACTAGAGTTGAATATGTGATTCCCAGCATTGATGGATCCTGAGAAGGATGTTTTTTTGATAATACCAGCTCCATCACCAACGATTCCGCCAGCGTGGGTCTGACCAATTGCTTGAGTTCCTAAATGAACTGAAACATCGACTTGAACATTTTCAATGGTGCCTCCTGACAATCTGCCAGCAACCATACCTACATAAAAAATCATTGAATAAAAATTCTCAGTATTGCTTAGAACAATCGAACTTTGGTTAATATTTAGATGTTCAACCACACTTCCTGCAGCAAGCACACTAAACAACCCGGAATAATAAAGAGTTCCACGTATGGTTCCTACAGTGAGATGTAAATTATAAATATAGTAGTTATCTTGTAAAGTACTACCAGAAGGATTCAGACCAGTGAGTCTACCGTTAAAGTTGACCGATGGCGTTTTATATGCACCTGGTGCGACAGTTGACATATCAATGTCGCCTGTCAAACGGTAACTTGCTGTTCCATAAGTGGTTCCATTTGCAGATGTGATATATCCAATCAAACGACTAAAGAATACCAAGTCAATGGCATTTTCAATCAAGTAATACCCATCTACAAATTCTAACCCTAGTAGTTGAGGATAGGTATCTTGTTGATAAAAATACCATAAATCAGTGGCTGTATTTAAAATAGATGCACTTGATTTAAGAACAGTAGTGCTTTCACCTGCTTGCAAAGCTGGATTTGGAGGAGTAACCGTAATCGTCGTTGACCCAATCACAACAGTTGTTAGATAAACGGAGGAATCGTAGACTAGATTGAGAAGTGTTCCCGTGTTTTCAAATACAACAGGTTGGATGGTAAATCGATTGATCCACGAGCCATTAACGACTACTTTTGACGAATAATAGGAATTACTGAATGTACCTAGATTATTATGAACGATACCAGCAGCACTAAACGAGGAAGAAGCGGTTCCTACACGATAGCGAATACCAGCATCTAGTACATTGCTTCGTGTGTCAATCACAAAGACGTGATCCACAATCGCACCTGGTGAGTTGTAACCAACTAAGTTCGAGGTTTTTGTGATATCGATATGGGTATCTAATAATTCAAGGGTCGGATTGATAAGTCCAAAATTCTTGATTGTACCTTCATTGATTGTAAACATGGAATAGTAAGGCGAGAGTGCAATGTCAACAGAGTTGATGTCATCAATTTGATCTTCATAGATCATATAATCATATCCACCGACATATAGATTAGAAATGGTAAATCCTTGACCATCGAAAACACCAGTGAACACATTTTTAAACAATACATTCGAAGTATCCCGAAAATCATAGCCCACAGGCGCCCATGTCTTTGCATTCATAATGGAATAATCAATATCATTGCCTAACACATAATACAAAGATAACAAGAAGGCAACTTTTTCTGCGTTTAACTTCACATTTTGGGCAGGAAATGGAGTTACATATACAAACTCAAACGACACATCAATCGAAAAACGATATAGTTCTTCTGCGGTATCGAACCGAATTTTTCTTGTGCCTAATCCTGTAATACATTGATTTATGGTTGTTTCAACGAGACAAACATTGTTACGGAAATCAGTATATGTAATATAACTTGTGGAGCTTGCTAATAAATCAAGATCAGTTTCCCAATCATATACACCATTAAAATCTCCAACTTCACCATAAATGGGAGAACTTCCTGGCCTAGCTTGCAAATCCAAAAATGAGGTAACGGCAAAGGAAAATGCAATAATGACGAGAAACATTATGCATCTAACAACGATACTATTATAGATATTAAATTTTCGCATCACTCTATGCCTCCTTTACCAAGGTTGTCCCCATGGTGTTTGTGTTTTTCCCCAGACGTGTTGTGGGCCAAGGAATGCTTGTACTGCTTCTACAGAGATAGATAATTGAAGAGAATACCCAACCGAATAATTGGAAAAGTTAGTAGCTGGCGCAAAAGGAATGATTAAGCCATACACAAGCGGTGTTGTTTCATCAACACGTTTTACTTTTGGAATTAAGTATAAATAATTGTCTATCAATCGATTATCGTACCACTCATCTAAATCATAATTGAATGGCATTTGCCCCTCAATCAAAATAGATAGTTCGGTTTCAATTCCTTCGAAATTGATATATTTTAAAGTAAGCTGTTCAAATATCTTGACTCGAAGATAGGTGTCAACATTGCTCTTTACAATGACGTTTAATCGAAATTTTTGAAAATGATAGATATTACTAGAGTCAAAGATATTGATATTATATACCCCTGGTTTATTCACGCCCGGTACAATGGATACTTCGATTGCTTCATTTCGACCGCCGACTCCATTATCAAAATATACATCCAAATCCACATCAACGAACCCAAATGTTCCAGAGAAGGAATCTGTCATTAACTTTGTAAACCATGCAAAAGAAGTTCCTATCAAAAGAGAGGAAGTAAGTACTAAGATTAGAAATGATAGGATAATTCTTCTTTTGATTTGAACCAATTCACTTACCTCACTTCACAGGAATTTGTGATTCCTGAAACTAAATAACCATATTTGAAAACAAAAGACTTGATTCGAATAAAAAATGCCATTATCTTGGATGCATGACATTTTGATATCCCCACAAAAGAAATGATCTTGGAAATAAAAAAACGCCCTCATCTTTAAAAGATAACGGCAACTGGCTGCCATCTTCCGAAGGCCCTATAGCTTTGCGTCACTAGTTTTCACTAGTTTTGCTATTTACTACTCACATTATAATGTTTCTTAAGATTTTTGTCAACAATTTGGAGTGAATTTCTTTAAGGACTTGAATCACTTAATTTACAATTAAACAGAATTTCTTTATTTCTTCTAAAAACCATTGAATTAAATGATTGTCGATGATACATAACACGTAATCATCACAATATTTTAGTTGTCTTTAATCCCAAAGAATGGTATCATAGATATTGCAAATTCAATCAAGGAGTGGGAAATTAATGGGAAATATACTATCAAAAAAAGTGATTATCATCTTCTCGACCATCTTGGTGATTGTGCTTTCAGCAGTCATCATTGCATTCGCTTCAGGAAATGTACAATATCCAGGATTAAGTAAACCAAATGATACTTTTTACGAGCGACTTGATGCGAGTGGAAATGTCATTTATAAGATTACAAATCAAGAAGTGTATGAGCAAATCAAAAGCAATGATGGAATTGATCAATTGCTTTACTTAGCTGATCAATATTTACTGAAAGCATACATTGATCAAGTAACTCAAGAAGACATCGATAAAACCATCAAAGAACTGAAGTATGGTACATCGGATCAAGCTGAAATTGACAAAATTGAAGCCAACAAGTTACTCGAACTCGAAGCAGCTTTCGTACGCAACATGGCTCTTGGAGGATATGAAGGCAATGAAGAAGCGTTTGCAATCATCGTGATTGCACGTAAAGCATATGCGCGTTTTGCCATGGTTCGTGACAACGACATTACCGACACTGCAGTTGCGCTCGATTATGCAAATAACTTCTTTGAAGACATCAAAGCCATCCGCATTCGCTTTACTAGTTCTGCCGATGCAGCGAATGTCATGAAGAAATTTAACTTGTTAATCTTAGGAACTACGACTCAATCGTTGCGTGAATATCTTGGATTTAGATATCTTTCTGAAACGCTTGAAGTAAAAGACGATGACGAAGAGAAAAATATCGTCGAAGCATACAAAACCATTACAACGTATTATTTTGATGATAGTCAAAACATTCGTGACTTAAATACTGTAATTGTCTACACCAAAGGAACCAATGACATTTATACGGCTAATTCCATTCAATACAATTTGGATGAGTTCGGTAACCTTGTCAAAAGTTCTGATCAAGAAATCATCATTGATCGTTCGTTACTCTTTACTACCAAAGAAGCCGCTTTAGCTCATAAAGATGACAATACCACTTACTACACCGTATCCAAAGTCAACCCTTTTGATGCTGATGAAAGAGCGATTGTTCGTGATATGGATGGTGTTGAAGTATACCAAATAGATAAAACTGGAAAAGTGTGGGAAGGTGAGGTTGATGTCACCGCTACATCGAAACTCCTCATTAATAAGATTTATACACCGATTGCGGACATAACTACAACAACCGTCAATAATTCGATTGCCTTAAATCAAGAACAAGTATTAGCAAAATACATTCAAATCTATAATTATATCTATGCCAATCATCGTGATTTAATCCCTGTCGATGCAACTGCTGAAGATTTGATTAATCCTGAAAATCCTCATAGTGAATTTTTAACCTTCAACTATCTAAAAGAAGTGAAAGCTTCTTCTACTCTCGCTGCTTACATGTTCCGGACGCTTGACCTAACTTCTACAGATACCACATTCGTACCCTACACGGTATCTCCACGTACGTTCACTTCCGGTGGAACAGCTTTCTTCTACTTAACATTCAAACTAACTCAACCAGCAAAAACTAGTTACATCGAACTCATGCTAGATGAAATCGTCAAAACGATTAAATTACCAGCAGAAGTCGCAGGAAACATCGTCTTACCAACCACAGGTGCTTATGGATCAACGATCACATGGACCAGCGCCAACACAGCCATTGTCTCCAATGCTGGGGTTGTAACCCGTCCTGCAGAAGATACCAATGTCAAACTCACTTACCGAATTACACTAAACGGGATTCCTCGTACCGGTGATGTCACCTTAAAATTCTTGAAAACTGGTCAAACTTCAGAAGTCACCAATGATTATGTCGTAGCCACATTCAAATCTTTATTAAATGACGATGCCTTCTATGATACTATATTCCAAAAATTAGTAGATGCTCGGATGAATGACGCTTCGAATGGAGCCAAATTCCAATCTGAAAAACTTGGAAAGTTAAGAGCTGAGTTCGGTTTTACAATCTTTGATCGCTTCTTAGGTGTAGACTACCAACAAAGATACACCGCTTATGAATTAAGCAAAACAGGTAGTAATTCCGTTCTTGCTAGTTTCACTGGAAGACCTGGATTTGAAGGCGCTGAAAAGATTACCGAAGAAAAGAAAATTACCGCAGACGATCTCATGCATTATGCTTTAAGCAAAAACGCAGCGATGTATACAACCTATGCGGGTCAATGGAAAGAAATCCTCCACTCAACATACTTTGAATCTGTGTTCGGTTCTCAAAAAGACATTATTCGAAACAGAAGCGATAAAATGAAACAACTTCAACAATCAGTTGCAGGGTTCAAAAGCGAATTCGTTTATTACCAACAACTTTATGCTCAATACGGATTATCTTTCCCATACGCTACTGTGAATGACTACGCTTATGTTCAACTTGGTGCTAAAACAGAAGCTGAAATGCTTCAATACTTCATCAAAGGTGCTCTACAACCTTACTTCGTTAATGAAATTATCAAACGGATGAATTTAGTGGATAACTTTGTCAATGAAATCCAAGAAAACTATGAAAACTACTTCTCCTTAAAAGTATCTCACTTAATTATCTACCTAGATTTGAATGAAGATGGTTCTTTAGACAACTATTTTGATTACAAAGAAGGCCTTGATGAATTAAAACTTGACGAGTTTGAAACGTTAATTGCAGGCTTTGAAACCGCGATTGAAGAATATCTAGATGCCTCCATTTCAAACACCTTTACAACCCTAATTACTGCTTATAACAATGCGACCAGAGACAACGAAACTTGGGGAACGTACAAACGTTATGGATTCTTACTTAAGACAGAAACACTCACTCAAAAGAGTAGCTATGATGGAGAAACCAGTTCCGATTCTTTATTCTTCAGTGGCGAATTTGGTGTGAAGAGTTCTTATGTATCTGAATATACAGAAGCGTTAACCGCCTTATATCAATCCTATCGCTTGGATCAAAACAAAGACCTAACAAGCTTAAAGAGC
>JAUXXX010000095.1 GCA_030684695.1 bacterium | reverse complement strand
GTCGATTATCACCGCTGGAATTTATGGATTCATTTGGCAAATGATGGTCCTGGATCGCTGGAATTCCTACATTCAACGCAATCGGGGCGTTGAACGTATTTCCATCGTTGGCTATTTGCTTTGGGTGTTTCTTGGTTCCTTGATTATCATTGGTCCCATCGTTGCAGCCTACAAGTATCTCCATTCGATGAACGACGTTGCCAGAATATATAACACTAAGTTGGTCAACGCTCGATAGTATTTAATGATTGTTTGGTACTTACAAACACAATCGTGGTTCGCAATCACAACTTTACTGTGGTTGCGAACTTTTTTTTTCATTAATTCCAGTTTAAAGTGATATATTTTGTTAACTACATGAGGTAATTGATACATTCAAAACTGGTGATAACATAAGAATCATCGCTATGAAGGATGAAGACCATTACAATTGCTGAAACGGAGTCATCGAATATATCGATATACTCGATCAACTTCACTGCACTTAGGAGGCGTAGCAGTCGTATTTGAAGAAAACTAATTGAGGAAATCAATAACGTTATACCAAAAACTGTCTGTCATACCCAAGGACTTTGTAATCAATATGTCACCAAGTGATGTTTGGTGATATCACCTTTTTGAGTTTACTACAAAAAGTGAAGAGATTGAGTCAACTTGATGATTAGATTACGCTTTTTTTTCAATTCTGCAAAAACAAGCAAATTTGGGGAATTGGGAAATTTCAATAGTCAACTGAAAAGCGATCTTCTACCCAATAATGTTATCTGAGTAAGAACCAATACCTACTAACATGCTTTATTGAAAAATTACATCAGCAGTTACTAAGGTCATCACTTTGTCATCTGTAAAAAAGGTATACAGGACTAAAGAGAGAAAAGTCTATAGTTTTGATATTTTTCCATTCATACAAGAAACCTATCATATGCCTATGATTACAGTCAACATAACCCTTGGACTTCTCTTTGATGTTATCAAAGAAAAGCCAATTTATAATCTTAACTCAGTTTTCGTGAAATGGTCTCTCCATGGTCCCTGAAGCATATTTTCCAA
Source organism: bacterium (assembly GCA_030684695.1). Classification (GTDB taxonomy): domain Bacteria; phylum Bacillota_I; class Bacilli_A; order Izemoplasmatales; family Hujiaoplasmataceae; genus JAUXXX01. The sequence goes on along the minus strand of JAUXXX010000095.1, from coordinate 1,910 downwards.
GCATTTCAAAACTCTACTCGAGTGCCTTGGTTGCAAGGCGAAAACATAGTCTCTAATCGTCCCTCTTCTAAATGTAAGAACAATAATAACTGCTTCTTTTAATATTGAGCTTCCGCGCATCCAAGAAAAGCGCTCAAAATAGACATCTTCGGGTTCGCGAGACCTGTGGTTATAAAAGACAACACTTTGTCCTTGTTTAAAATAATCAATTATTTCATTTGTTAAACATATTTAATAGATTTAGAGGAATGAATCGAAACACTTTTAACTAAGAGTCCATTATCCGGGTCAAGAAAAACAATATCCGAGTCTTTAAATAACAGTAATGCCTTCTTGTGCCAATCTTCTCTACAGAAGTTCATTGATGAGTAAAGGAGATCATGATAGTAAACTGCATTTGGAATCATATTTCTACTTGAACTGATACCAAAAAGTTGTACTTAGTGTAAACTAGTATATATGCAGGAGGTATCAGATGATAGACAAAAAGAAAAAGAATAGGTTATGGAGCGGAGAATTCAAGTTAAAAGTTGTTTTAGACATCATTGAAAATGAACTATCCTACAGTCAAGCTGCACGCAAATATGATATGTATCTATCGTCGGGTAGTTTAAATGATACACTACCTGCAAGATGGGTGTATCAGTATAGACTTCACGGGAAAGAGCGTTTCTTTCAAACGCCTAAAGACTATAGAAAGAATCCAGTTAGACACTTTCATAAACCCTCTAAAGAGGTAGAGCAAAGTCTAGAACTCAAAGTGAAACATCTTGAGATGGAGCTTGAATACACAAAAAAACTCATCGCCTTAGTTCAAAAACAGGAACGAACAAACAAAAATACCAAGTACTCAAAGAATTAAGGCGTAAATACACATTAAAAGATCTACTTGAGATATCAGAGTTACCTAAGTCTGTGTATTACTATTATGAACATCGCAAGGAAGTTGATAAATATCAGGATGTAAGAATACTGATTACAGAAATCTTTGAAGAAAGTAATCGGACTTATGGTTATAGACGTATCAAACTAGCGCTTCAAAACTTCTTTGGAGTTAAAATCGCCTATAAAACTGTTGTTAAGTTGATGAAAGAGCTGCACATCGTTTGTAAGGTAAGAAAAAAGAGATATCGCTATATCTCTCAAATATCCAATAAGATCACACCTAATCTATTAAAAAGAGACTTTAAAAAAGAAGATCCGAATCTCGCATGGGTTACAGATGTCTCGGAGTTTAGGTTTAATCGTAAAAGGATATACTTATCGGTCATTCAAGATCTCTATAATGGTGAAGTTAAAGGTTATCAAATCTCTAGAAGCCAAAATCAGGACTTAATCCTTAGGACACTAAAGAAAGCTATTAATCCAAAGGAAGACTTATCAAATCTTTTGATTCACTCAGATCAGGGTATCTTATATCAGTCTCCCAAATATCGTAATTACCTAAAGAAATCTTCATTTGTGCAATCAATGAGCGCTAAAGGTAATGCCTATGACAATGCAGTTGTAGAAAGTTTCTTTGGAACACTCAAATGTGAGACTATTTATCTTCAGAAAGTTAAATCCCTCGCTGACTTGATTAGAACTATTGACGAATATATCTATTGGTATAATCACGAAAGAATTAAACTGACATTAGGCGGCTATTCGCCTGTCCAATATAGACTCATGAACCAATAAATGTTACAATAACAACAAAGAACATAAAGTACAAGAAAATGGTATCAATTCAAGAATTTATGAACTATTTTCAGCCAACCAATGGAAAACAGGCGAGCAATGTTGTAGACTATATACATCAAGTCATAGAAATGGATGCTATTACCTTTTCCAGAGATCATATGAAAGATTATTTTCATTTAAACATAGATCTCTAATTATAAAAATATTTTGTTGCAACCATAATAACC
>JAUXXX010000044.1 GCA_030684695.1 bacterium | reverse complement strand
CATGTCTTAGTGGATTATATACTGGAGGAATCTCATGGATGAAAAAACCATCATCGCCAAACGTATTGCTAAAGAATTGCAAGATGGCTATTTAGTCAATTTAGGAATCGGAATTCCCACCCTCGTTGCGGATTTTATAGAAGATTCACAAGCCATTACCTTTCAAGGGGAAAATGGAATCATCGGTCTTGGGGCCATTAGTAATGAAGTAACCGGCATGGTGAATGCTGGTGGCATTCCCGCTACTATCAAAAAAGGAGCATCTTTTATTGATTCTGCCATGTCTTTTGCACTGATTCGTGGTGGTCATATTGATGTGACAGTGTTGGGAGCGTTGGAAGTCGATTGTGAAGGTTCCATTGCATCATGGATCATTCCTGGGAAAAAAGTACCAGGGATGGGAGGAGCAATGGATTTAGTGGTTGGTGCCAAAAAAGTAATTATTGCGATGACCCATACCAACAATGGCTTACCCAAAATCTTACATAAATGTAGCCTACCACTAACTGCTTACCAACAAGCTAATTTAATAGTAACCGAGCAAGCAGTAATTGAAGTAACTCCTAAAGGTCTCAAACTTCTTGAAGTTCATCCTGATTACACGATGGAAGAAGTCATACAACATACACAAGCAACAATGGATACATCAAATGTCTCTATTATGAAAGGATATTAAAATAATGAAATCAACATTACGTATTCGTTTGTCACTACACGATGCCCATTACGGAGGGAATTTAGTCGATGGTGCACGCATTCTAGCTTTGTTTGGTGATGTAGCCACCGAACTACTCATTCGCCATGATGGAGACGAAGGACTCTTTCGAGCTTATGATCAAATCGATTTTTTAGCTCCAGTGTATGCAGGAGACTATTTAGAAGTTACTGGTGAAATTATTCATGTGGGAAACACCTCCCGGAAGATGATTTTTGAAGCAAAAAAAGTGATTTCTGCGCGTCCAGATATATGTGCTACAGCCGCAGACTTTTTAGAGGAGCCGATTTTGGTTTGTAGCGCAAGTGGAACTTGTGTCGTACCAAAAGAATGTATCAGACGATAAATGGAGAAGTTAATTATCACATGCGCCATCACTGGCGCAGAAGTTAAAAAAGAGCACAATAGCGCCGTTCCCTATACCATTGATGAAATGGTGAACGAAGCCTTTTTGGCTGTACAAGCCGGCGCGAGTATACTCCATTTACATGCAAGGAACGATGATGGGACACCAACACAATCAGCTTCGCGATATGCACAAATCATCCAAGCCATCCAAAAAGTTGTACCGGATGTGATTATTCAAGTATCGACGGGTGGTGCGGTTGGCATGAGTCGAATGGAGCGTCTAGATCCCCTATCGCTTCATCCCGAAATGGCTACCTTGGATTGCGGTACGCTTAATTTTGGTGGGGACGATATCTTTATCAATACCGAAAATGATATCATCTATTTTGCACAAGTTATGCAAGAGTTAGGCATTCATTATGAACTTGAATGCTTCGAAAAGGGTCATATTGATACCGTATTACGCTTGGTAAAAAAAGGACTCATTACCCAACCCAATCGCTTTAGTTTTGTGTTAGGCGTCAATGGTGGAATGAGCGGGGAAGCACGTGATTTCTTTTTCTTAAAAGATTCTATTCCAAGCAATTCCACGTTCAGCGTTGCTGGAATTGGCAAGTATGAGTTTTCTTTAGCGGAGTTATCCATCCAACATGGGGGACATGTGCGTGTTGGTTTGGAAGACAATCTTTACATTGAAAAAGGCGTTTTAGCGACCTCCAATGCTCAACTAGTTGAAAAAGTAGTACAGATGGCCAAACATTATGGAAGAGAAATCGCTACTCCCAAAGAGGCAAGAAGAATTTACAAGTTGGAGGAAGTCAAATGAAACTAGGAAACCGATTCGGAACACATCGTGTAAAATCCCCCAAAGGAGTCTTACCTCAAGCTGCAGAAATCATTGATAACTCCATGGACATCTATGACAATGAATTACTCATTGATGTCTTGACCTTAAACATTGATAGTGCCTCTTTTACACAAATCAAAAAAGCATGTAACAATGACCTTACACTCATTGCCAACATGATCATGGAAATAGTGAATACCAAAGGTAAAATGCAAAATCCAGTCACTGGCAGTGGTGGAATGCTACTTGGAACCATTTCACAAATTGGTTCTTCTTTCCCAACGAATTACCAAGTGGGAGACAAGATTGCTACTTTGGTTTCCTTGTCGCTGACTCCACTTACCATTGAAAAAATTAAAGCCATCCATTTGGATAACGACCAAGTAGATATCGTGGGAAAAGCGATTTTGTTTGAATCAGGAATTATGGCAAAAATGCCTAGCGACTTAGATCCTTTGGTTGCACTTTCTGCCTTTGATGTCGCAGGGGCTCCTGCACAAGTGGCTAAACTTGTCAAAACTGGAGACCATGTGTGTGTCATTGGAGCTGCTGGGAAGTCGGGATTGCTATGTTGTGTACAAGCAAGAAAATCAGTAGGAAAATCTGGGAAAGTGTACGGAATCATTTATGACGCACAACAACTTCCCGATTTAGAATCCCTTCATGTATGCGATCATATCTTATTTGCGGATGCAACCAATCCACTCAACGTATATGAATCGGTTTTGAATGCCAGCAAAAATCAAAAAATGGATGTGTGCATCAATTGTGTCAATGTTCCAAATACCGAAATGGCATCGATTATGATTACCAAGGATTTTGGAACCGTTTATTTCTTTGGAATGGCAACCAGCTTTCAAAAAGCAGCACTTGGTGCAGAAGGAATTGCATCAGAAGCGTATTTGATGATAGGGAATGGATATACTTCTGGGCATGGTGAGTTTACACTCGATTTGCTTCGTGAGTTTCCACAGTTGTTAAAAATCTTTCAAACGCGTTATGGAAAGAAGGAATTATCATGATTATTACCAATGATGCTTATTTAGAACGAAAAAAACTCTATTTTCCGAATGTATTGGATCAGGAATGGTCTTCTTGGCAATGGCAAGTGAAGAACCGGGTCAAGCATGTGGAAGATTTAATGAAGTACTTGCCACTATCCAAAGAACAATCATTGAAGATTGGCGAAGTATTAAGCAAATTTCGTATGGCCATTACGCCTTACTATCTGACCTTAATTGATCCCTATAATCACAATTGCCCGATTCGCAAACAAGCTGTTCCTGGATTTGAAGAAATGGTGATTGGCAAACATGATTTGATCGACCCACTTGCAGAAGACACTGATTCTCCTGTGCCAGGACTGACACATCGATATCCAGATCGAGTATTGTTTTTAATCACCGATATGTGTTCGATGTATTGTCGTCATTGTACAAGAAGACGTTTTGCAGGTCAAAAAGACCAAGCCATGACCGAAGACCGGATTCAAAAAGCCATTGATTACATCCGCAACACACCTCAAGTTCGAGATGTTTTGTTAAGCGGTGGAGATGCGTTGTTGGTCAGTGATTCCTTTTTAGAATCGATTATTTCAAGGCTTCGTGCCATTGACCACGTAGAAGTCATTCGAATTGGTTCCAGAGTTCCAGTAGTCATGCCTCAGCGGATTACAAAAGAACTCGTTGATATGTTAAAAAAATATCATCCCATTTGGTTGAATACTCATTTCAATCATCCAGATGAAATCACCAAAGAAAGCAAACAAGCCATTGATTTATTAGCGGACGCCGGTATTCCTTTGGGAAATCAATCCGTGCTCTTGGCTGGAGTCAATGATTGTGTTCATATTATGCGTAAGTTAGTAACAAAGCTAGCACAAATACGTGTCAGACCTTATTATTTATACCAATGTGACTTATCCATGGGCATAGAACATTTCCGTACTCCTGTTTCCAAAGGAATCGAAATCATTGAAGGACTTCGTGGACATGTTTCAGGATACTGTGTTCCCACTTTTGTAGTAGATGCCCCTGGGGGTGGCGGAAAAATTCCGGTTATGCCCAATTATGTCATTTCAACAGCTCCTGGAAAAACGATTTTACGTAATTATGAAGGAGTCATCGCTACGTATAATGAGCCACTCCACTATGAGAACGTTTGTGAATGTGTCGAATGCAAGTCAAAACGAAATAGTGGATATAGTGCTCCCCTTGGAGATGACATTCATCAAAAATCATCGAGATTAGAAAGAAGGGCAACAATATCGAAGGATTAATTCGTTCTATTACGCATCATCAAGTGATCACCATCGTTGGAAATGCAAAAAATGCAGGGAAAACGACGGTTTTAAACACGCTCATTTCAGCGTATAGAACGCAAAATATAGCAATAACTTCGATTGGCTTGGATGGAGAAGATTTGGATCAAATCACTCGCTTGCCCAAGCCAAAGATTGAAGTTTATGAGGGCATGCTTGTCGCAACAGCCAAAGAAACGCTTCGCCAAAGCAGTGCCGATTATGATGTCATTGAAACCTTAGATATTCCTTCTGCAATGGGTCCCATCGTGATTGTGTTAATCCGAAAAAGTGGTCAAATGCTTTGTGCAGGACCTTCGAGTATCCACGAACTAAAACGATTGATTAGGTACCTAAAACTTCTAGGCGTATCAAAAATCTTTGTCGATGGGGCTTTTTCTAGACAACAATTATCCCGCATCGGAGATGCGACCATCCTTTGTATCGGAGCTTCTTTGTCTCCAGATTTGAAGCAAGTGATGTACAAAGCCAAGCAAATCATAGAAAAGTTTTCTTTGCCTGGCGTACCAGTAAAATGGGCAAACAACCCCTGTGATGGCCCCATTTGCGCCATCAATGAACAAGGGGTACATAAACCACTGCCATTTCATACGACGATTTCCTTTGAAACAGACTATTTAAATGCAATTCCTACTGATGCATTGGCCATTCATATTCCTGGGGCAGTAACCGATAGTTTTGTACAAGCGTGGTTAAAAAAGCCGCTGTTATTTACGATTCCTTGGATCATTCAAAGTCCAGCACATCTTTTGTGTAGTGAACGAAATATAGAACGACTACGGCGTGTTTCTCAATCGATATTTTGTATGTATCCGATTCGATTGGTCGCAATTTGTTATAATCCATTCGTTCCTCATGGCCAATTGGTGGATGATGATACATTCTACCAAGAGCTAAAATCTATTACCGATTTACCTGTGTTTAATGTCGTATCTAGGAAAGGAGAACTACACCATGAGTAAACTCAAACTTGATTTATCGTTAATTGCTCAATCGCGAAGCTTTGCAAGTCAAATCGCTAGCAATACACAAGCATTCATTGATCTACATACCACTCCATCCGTTGAACGAGCGATTGTTCGTTTGCTTGGGATTGATGGAGTGGATTCTTTTGATGTTCCCATACCCAACCGCATTGTAGACGAAGTATTCTTACAAGGGAAATTAGGATATGGTGTCAGTAACATCTTGGCATCCGCCATGAAACGAAGAAACCAATCTCTTGCTCAGATTGT
>JAUXXX010000064.1 GCA_030684695.1 bacterium | reverse complement strand
CAAGTTAATCATCTTTGATTTTGATGGTACATTAACTTCATCCATGGATGTGGCTTATAAAGTCTACCAAATGATGGCTCAAAAATATCGATTAACCACACTAACAAAACCACAGTTGTTGGAACTAAAGGCATTGCCTTTGTTCGAAAAACTTCGGGTTTTGGGAATCTCATTGTTTGATATTCCAAAACTAACCAAAGAATCTCAAAAACTAGGACGTTCTTTTCTTGAAGAAACTCAGATTTATCCAGGAATGAAAGAATTGGTATCAATACTCAAAGATAAGGGGTATTTAGTAGCAATCATTTCTTCAAACATCAAACGCAATATTTACCACGTGTTAAAACACCATGAATTTTTGATGTTTGATAAAATTATCGGAAAAGCTAAGTTGTTTGAAAAACATGTTGTGATACAAGCTTTAGCGAAGAAGAAAAAGATATCGCTACAGGATGTATTGTACATTGGGGATGAAGTAAGAGACATACATGCCTGTCAAAAAATCAATGTTGATGTCGCGGCGGTGTCGTGGGGGTTTGATGACCCCAGTGTGTTACTTGCAGAACGTCCCACCTATCTTATTCATGAAGTAATCGAACTTAAGAATATTTTACTGGGAAATTGATTGGTAGAAAGGGCACATATACGAATGAATTTATCCAAAATGAAGTTACTCCTTCACCCTTCTATTTTTTGGCACGGAAGATGCATGTATGATTACGCTGTTCAAGCCATGCAATTCTTTTATACTGCGAGTGGCTGTGATATCTCTTTTACAGGAACTTCTCTTGAAGCGACCATTTTGTCGAAACCCCATGATGATCGTTTAAGACAAGCTCATCTATTGGTTTTTGTGGATGGTCAGATGGTAGAAGATGCCACCACACTTTTCGTGCTCGATCAGTATGAGAACTCCATACCACTTGTTTCAGGATTAAAGCCTGGAGCTCATCAAGTCCGGATATTCAAACGCAGTGAAGCATTTGACTCTTCGACTTGGATCAAAAAACTCCAAACTGACGGCACCTTTATCCCCCATTGTTCGCCCATAAAACCGATGATTCAATTTATTGGAGCGTCTGTTTCAACAGGGTATGGAAATATGGGAAGATTAGGAGAAATCAAATCGACCAGCAATAGTAACGGATTTCGTGCATTTTCAACGCAAACAGCCCTTTTTTTGGACGAAGATATTGAAATCATTGGGGCATCTGGATGGGGAGTTTTTCAAGGATATAATACGTTGATGGGCGTTTCAAGTACCCAAACCATTCCTAATGCTTATGATTATGCAGGAATTGACGATACGTTTTTAATCAAAGAATCGTTAGGATTATATTCTCATCAGCGTCACCCTAAAGTGATTGTTTTGAATCTTGGATCCAATGATTTTTACTCATCCGATTATGTCAACCAACCGAGTAGTTTTCAAGAGTTGATTACAAAACGGTTCATTGATCACTACACAACATTTGTGATGCATCTACAACAAGTCCATTTAGGAGCTACCATATTCATTACCACGGGGTTGATGTCTGAACCCACATTTATTACCGATCCTTTAGAAAAGATAATCATTCAACTCCATCAAAAAGGGATCGTTGTGTATCCATTTGTATTCAAATCAGCAAAAGAACTCGGTCACAGTGTTGCAGTAGATGGCCATCCTAATGTTCAAACGCATTATCAGGCTGCACTGGATTTAGGTTTATATATTAAAAAAATGCTCAAAAAGTAATCGTCAAGTTGGTTCTTTTTAGAAGTCATCTTGAAGTGAGATGAATTCAATGGTATAGTAGACTGAAGCAAGAAAGGAATTGATACTATGTGGGAATACATCACCATTCAATTTAAAAGTGTACCTTCTTTTTCAGGTGGAAAGTTTGATTCTGTTGAGATGGAAACAGAGTTAAACCGCTTAGGAAGTGAAGGATACGAGTTGATATCTATCGTTGCTTCAAACAAAGCGTTTGGTGAAACAGGGTACCTGATTGCTTTCTTAAAACGAAGAACATAACAATTGTTTCTGTTTCACAAGAACAAATAGAAAGTAGGATCTATATGTTTTCCTTTACTCAAGAAGAAAAAGAACAAGTCTTACAACAGTATTGCCTTTCAAGAGAACCACTACAGCTATCAAACTTTCCTGCAAAAGAAAAGCGAAAATACATCTTAATTACCGAAATCATTCACGTTTTTGAAGAAAATCGGTTTTATACAGAAAAAGAAATCAACGTGTTGCTCAAAGAAATTTATGTAGACTATGCGATCATTCGCCGATATCTAGTAGATTATGGATTTCTTGGGAGAAAAAAAGATGGTTCCAGCTACTGGGTGGAATCGTTTGAGCCAAATAGTAAGTCCATATCCTAGGAGGAATCTATGAATCCATATCTTATAGCAACCGATGCTTGCGCAGATTTAACCGTCGAACAAATCAATCATTATCACATTCAAGTCATTCCGATGAATGTCAGCTTTGAAAACAAAGAATATCGATATCATCCGACACAATCCACATTATCGATTGAGTCCTTTTATGCAAAAATGCGTGAAAAAGTAGTTGCGACGACGTCTCTTGTCAATGTCGGCGAGTTTTTAGCCTTTTTTGAACCCTTGCTTGAGCAAGGAAATGACATATTGTACATAGGCTTTTCTTCTGCATTATCTGGAACGTTCCAATCTGCTTGCATTGCACGAGATGAACTAAAAGAAAAGTATCCCAATCAAACGATTACTTGTGTGGATTCTTTATCAGCTTCTATGGGAGAAGGATTGTTGGTATATTTAGCAGCATTGTTAAAAGCCGAACGGAAATCCATGAAGCAAGTCGCAAACTGGGTTGTAGAGAACCGGTCATCGATGGTTCACTTATTTACCGTGGATGATTTAGGAACTCTTCATCGGGGCGGGAGATTATCTGGAGCACAAGCATTCTTAGGGGGATTACTCAAAGTCAAACCGATTCTACATGTCAATGACCAAGGGAAGTTGGTCGCTTTACAAAAAGCAAGAGGTAGAAAAGGTGCACTTCTACAAATGGTAGAAGGAATGAAAGAACGAATTTTAGAACCTGAAAAACAAACCATTTTTATTGCCCACGGGGATTCTTATGAAGAAGCACTACAGCTTCAAGCGATGGTTCAAGAGGCGATTAAAGTCAAAAACATCGTAATTGGTGCTGTAGGACCCATTATTGGGGCTCATGCAGGACCTGGAGTGATGTGTCTATTCTTTTTAGGAGTCGATCGATAAGTTTTGTAAACGGGGTAATCTCCCGTTTTCTTTTTGGAGTTCACAACTTAATTTTGTAAGTTATGATGGTATAGACGCAACATAAGAAGAAACAGTTTTGTTTAAAAAGTGATGAAGGTATAATATGGATTGGGTGGTGAAGTGGTTGGAAATCAAACTAAAATGTCGAAAAGAAAATGAGAAGAAGTACAAAGAGATGCTTGAATTGGCTGGCTTTGTGATTTCTCCAACGGCAGATTTGACATTTCAAGAAGACGACTTTATCCAGGATAGCTTTCTTGGCAAAGTCGAAGATGTCTATGAGATTATCCCATTTCAAAAGGTCGTCTTGATAGAAGCATTTGGTCATGAAGTTTTCTTATACACCCTGGAAAAGAAATACATCATCAAAGAACGTTTATATGAAGTAGAGGGTCTTTTTGATGATGTTGGATATATCCGCATTAATAAGTCACAAATTGTGAATAAAGCCATGATCAAAGAGATTCGACCAGCGTTTAATTCCAAACTGACATTGTTATTAAAAAATAAGCAACTTGTCGATGTTACCCGTAGTTATCAAGTTCGTTTCAAAGAATCCATCGGATTGTAGGAGTGTGAATGTATGAACATTATGTCGTTGTTACCATTGATTGTATTTTTCATAATTGGTAGTAGTATCTTTATCGCTGTGGTTATATACAAACTAATTTATAAGAAGAATTTAAACAAAGCATTGGATGGAACCAAAGCGATATCCATGGTGGACCCCGCTAGTTTCATTCAAGGTTTTATGTTATTGGTGGTAGTTATATTAAGTATTGTCAGTGTTAGTTCCATCCAGGAGCTAAAAAGACAACAAGCAGACCAACAAGTGGAATTAAATACTTTGCGTGATAAAATCAATTCGATTCAGTATTCAGTAGGCTCGATTGAATCGCAGTTTTCCGCATATGTGGCATCCAATGCATGGATTCAGTCTTCAAGCTATCTTGTTATAGATTATGATCCACTGAACCAATTAATTGATATTCAAATGATGGTCAGCTTAAAGGAGCTACATGCAGATGCAATAGTCAAAATCGTAGCGGTTAGTACAACAGATTTTCAAGATATTACCGAAGTGGTATCTGTCAGTAATACTCTTAATTTCGTCGCTAATTTTACATTAAACGCAACCATGAGCTATCGATTCGAAGTGGTTGCTTCTACACAAGATGAGCTTTCGAAAGAAGCATTTCGGACGATAAACTTTGTGACTCTACTTCAAGAACGTTTTCGATTTCATATGGGTTTTTCCTTGGCAGATAATATGGAAACCTACGATATTAGCGTCTACAACCATTCACTCGGTTTAGAAAGCTTCCAAATCAGTGGAATCGTACTTCGTCTTTATAATGGCTTAACACTGATTCAAACCATCGATCTATTGCCGAATTTATCCGCTCAAGGTAACATTCAAACGTTTTATCATGGGTCTAATCAAAACACTTCTACTTCGACGTATTCTCTTCTGGGGTTACGTTATGTATTAGAAGTTACTGATGGTTTTGGAACGACACTCTATGAAACACTAGGGCCGTCTTTAAGATAGCTGCTACTTAACACGTGTTGACCTGTGATTTTCTTTTTATAAAGGTTTTGTGGTATCATAGATGTAGGAGTTGATGACATGAAAAAAATGATCTTAATCACTGGCGCAACCAATGGCATTGGACTTGCAGTCTTAAAAGAGTTACTATCACGACATTACCACGTATTGGCAGTAGGATCAAATCCTACGAAAAGTGCTCGCATTGAACAAGAACTGAAATCACAGTATCCACTAGCCACTCTTCGGATGTTTTCCGCAGATTTATCCTCACAAGATGCAATTTTAGAACTAGTCCGTGAAGTCAAAGCGTACATATTATCCCACTCGTTAACGAAAATTGATGTATTGATTAACAACGCAGGGAGTGTGATGGATCACTTTGAGAAGACAGTCGATGGGATTGAATATCAATTTGCCCTCAATCATCTTTCAACGATTCTACTCTCACAATCTCTTTTAGAATACCTTCGAGGTGGAATGATTCTTTTTACAGGATCAAAATCTCACTATAAAGCAAAAATACATTGGAATAATCTCGAAATGAAAGGAATCTATCGAATCTTTGGGGCGTATCGGCAGTCCAAACTTGGCAATTTGTTAACTGCAGTGAAATTTAATCAACTGTATAAAGACAAGGAAATTGTTTCTTATGTGGTAGATCCTGGTTTGGTTCAAACCAACATTGGGACCAAAAATATGAAAGGGATTGCTCGGTTTGTTTGGAACATCGTAAAGAAAAAAGGTACGACTCCAGAAGTAGCAGCGAAAACTTATATAACACTGATTGAACATCGTCCTCCTGGACTTTATTTTCTTGATTCCGTTTCCACTCATTACAACCCAATAGCTGATAATCAAGAAGTAGTGGACCGATTTTATGAGCTATCCATTCAAAAAATCAAACAAAAAAATGTCATCAAGGATTCTCAATAATCGAGAATTCTTTTTTTGAGAAAAATTTTATTTTTCGAAAACGTTTCTAAATAAAATATGATAAGATAGATTCGAACATTCGGAGGGAAAAGATGAAAAAACTAAAAGGCAATTTGCTCTATGGACAATCAGGCGGTCCAACCGCTGTAATCAATTCATCTGCATATGGTGTGATCTCGGAAGCATTGGCACACCAAGATGTGATTAACGAAGTCATTTGTATGCGCCACGGAATCAGTGGAGTATTAAATGAAGACTTTATCTTCATCAAAGATCAAGATCCCATGCAAGTAGAGTTACTAAAACACACTCCGGGATCTGCATTTGGCTCTGTTCGCTACAAACTTAAAAATTTCCGTGAAGATGATAGTGATTATGTGCGGTTGTTATATGTGTTTCAAAAATATAACATACGTTATTTGTTATATAACGGTGGAAATGATTCCATGGATACATGCATGAAGATTGCGGACTACATGAGCCATGTGGATTATGAATGTCGAATCATTGGCGTTCCTAAAACCATCGATAACGATTTACCATTTACCGATCATACTCCTGGATATGGAAGTGCTGCGAAGTACATTGCCAATACCCTAATGGAAATCTCTTACGATATGTTGGCTTATAAAAAAGGGAAAGTCACAATTGTGGAAATCATGGGTCGTCACGCTGGCTGGTTAACCGCTGCTGGAGCGATTGCTTCTAATCAAGGATTTGGACCCGATTTGATTTACTTGCCAGAAGTTCCATTTTCTGTAGAACGATTTAAAGCCGACGTAAAAGCTGTCTATGAAATAAAAAAACAATGTTTAGTGGCGGTGTCGGAAGGAATCCAAAACGAAGATGGTGTCTTCATTGGTTCAAGTTCTGGATTAAAAGATGCGTTTGGTCACTTCCAACTAGGTGGAGTCTCATCAAAGTTAGCAAACCTCTTAATGACGGATTTGGGAATTTCTTCACGAAGTGTAGAGTTGGCTTCCACACAGCGAGCTGCCTCACACTTACA
>JAUXXX010000060.1 GCA_030684695.1 bacterium | reverse complement strand
GCTAAAGAAAACTAAATAAGGCTGTAGCGGGTCTATGTTGATTAATAACTCACGTGGCATCATCATTTGAAATACACAACCGTAACACCAGATCCGCCCTCTGACATTCCGCCAGCACGTGATGATTTAATATCGTGGGTTACTTTAATGAAGTCTTGAACGCCTTTTCGTAAAGCTCCTGTACCATAGCCATGAATGATGTAAGCAAATTCGAGGTTGTTCATTAGACAATCATCCACAAACTTTTCCAAAGCAATCATTGCTTCTTCATAACGTTGTCCTCGTAAATCAAGTTCCATCTTCGCACTGCTAGACCTAGTAACTGTCACTTTGCTTTGATCATTCTTTTGTTCTTTTTTGCCTGAAAATTCTAAACTATTTTGATGAAAGACGGAAGTAATGGTTCCCATTTGTATTTGAAAATTACCAGAACCCATATTTTTCATCACAATTCCGCTGCGCTGAAACGGAATGACATTAACGATATCTCCCACCTGTATCATGGTTTGATTCAGTTTTTTATAGTCAACTTTTGTCTCATTCAATGACTTGACATCGTGTTTTAACTTCGCCAACTCATGTTCCTTGAAACTAGCTTCCTTTTTCAATTTGTCTAATTCGTCAATCAATAGCATCGCATCTTCTTTGGCTTTTTGAATGACTTGTGTTTTTTGTTCATTGATTTGCTGCAACGCTTTGTTTTGTTCTTGTCGATGAACAACCAACTCTTTTTCTAGTTCCCGTTGTTTTTGTTCTAACTTTGCTTTTTCTTGATTATAAAACAGTATCTCTTCATTTAATTCAAGACTTTGATGTTCTAGTTTTTTTATAAGGTTCATCGTTTGGTTGTCAAATGTCAAGGACACTTCTTTAGCGTGAAGGACGATTTCATCATTTAGTCCCAAACGTGTAGCGATGTCAATCGCATTTGAAGTCCCTGGAATTCCAAGTAGTAATCGGTACGTCGGTTTGAGTGTATGGATATTAAACTCAACCGATGCATTCAACACATCTTCTAAATCATAGGCGTAAATTTTAAGTTCCGGATAATGGGTAGAAACCATTACATGGACTTGTCTTTTTCTTAAGTAATCTAAAATACTAATGGCCAAAGAAGCGCCTTCTTTGGGGTCAGTTCCTGATCCTAACTCATCAAGTAAAATCAACGCATCTGCTGGAGCTCGTTTGATGATATCAATAATCTTGGTAATATGAGAAGAAAAGGTAGAAAGGGATTGCTCAATGGATTGTTCGTCTCCGATGTCAGCGTAAATCCCTGAAAATATCTTAATTTTTGATGGTTCTTTCGCTGGTATTAAGAGTCCTGACTGAGCCATCAAACTACAAATCCCAAGTGTTTTTAAAGCAACGGTCTTCCCACCAGTATTGGGACCTGTAATAATGATTACTTTATATTGTTTGTATGTAATCGTATTGGCTACGACACTTACTGGGTCAATCAATGGGTGTCTGGCTTGATGAATCGAGATTTCATTTGCGGAAATCTCAGGCAAAATTCCATCGATTTGAATGGCATACTTCGCTTTTGCAAACAAGATATCAAGTTGCGTTAAAATCGAAAAATTAGAAAGTACTTCTTGATAGCTTGTCGCAACAAGCCCAGTCAAACGATAAAGTATTTTCTCGATTTCATTTTGTTCTTGGATGGCTAAACTTCCTAACAAGTTATTCATTTCCATGACAGCAGTTGGTTCAATAAAAACCGTTTCCTTGGAAGCAGATTGATCATGAATCATCCCTTTAAAACTATTCTTATACTCCGCTTTAACAGGCAAAACTAACCGATTGTTGCGAATGGTCACGATTTGATCCGTTAGTTTCGAAGCTTCACTTTTGAGTATGCTATCCATTTTTTCTGAAATTCGTTTTTGCAGTTGTGTTATTTTTCTGCGAACATTTCCAAGTTCATCCGAAGCAGAATCCACTACATATCCTCGATCATCGATGCACTCATCAATCCCTTTTTTTATAAAAGGCAAAGAAATCAATCCATCAAAGTAATGGCTGGTGTGAAGTGTCATGATTTCTAGAGCACGAATCTTCCGAATAAAACGTACATTTGACTCGACTGCACTTTGCAAAGAAGATACGCGTTGTAATTCCTCAATGGAACACATTGCCCCTAAGCGGGCACGATTGAGTGCTTCACTTACATCTAAAACGCCATTCATTGGAGCGCTATCAAACCGCTCAATCATTGTTTTTGCTTCAAACGTTTCAAAAAGCATCATCTCTACTGTTTCTTTTTTGTTTGACGGCAAAATATCTTGAGCCTGACGTTTCCCAAGGTCGGTTTCACAAAAACGAACTACTTTTAAGATGATTTTGTCAAACTCTAAAATCTTTAAATCTGCGTCCATTTTTTCACCTCGGTTTCACTTCTATTTTATCACACTTTATGATAGAATTAACCACGGAGTTGATGGAATGAACATTGTTTTTACACTCAGCGATACTCAAATCGAGCAATTACTCGATTACT
>JAUXXX010000006.1 GCA_030684695.1 bacterium | reverse complement strand
AGCAAGCGAAGATTAACTTAGGCTACCGTACTCATAGGTACTACAATGATATCGATGTATTTTCAATGTTTGTGTTTAACGCTATGTTTGGCGATTATGAGCAAAGTATGTTGTTTCAAACAGTCCGTGAAAAGTTGCATTTAGCTTACTATGTCCAAAGTTCATACAACCACAATAAGGGCTATTTAGCGATTATGGCTGGAGTAGATCCAGCAAATGAACAAATCACCATAGATGCCATTCATCATGTCCTAGATACATTAAAGAATGGTGATTTTAGTGATGATGATTTTCAATTAGCGAAGAATTATTTGTTGGAACAACAACGTCGAGGAATGGATTCGCCATCTACTTTGTTACAACGACATTTTAACTACAATCATTTATTAGGAATTGAATACGATCCAACTTTGTTTGCCAAACAACTTTGGGAGGTTTCCAAAGAAGATGTCATACGTATCGCTAACAAGTTAACTCTTGATACCATCTATATCTTATCGGAGGACGCCCATGAATAAGCAATTATTTGAACGTGTTCACGAGACCTTATATACAAGTGTTTTATCCAATGGATTAACGGTTAAGGTGTTGCCAAAACCAGGATTCGTCAAAAAATCGGTTTCTATGGTTGTAAAATTTGGGTCAATCCACCGACATTTTGTTCATTCTATTACTAAAGTTGAGCAGATACTTCCAGCGGGAATTCACCATTTTCTCGAACACATGCTTTTTGAGTCGGGTGAACATGATATTACCAGACGTTTTATGGAATCAAATGCACTGGTGAATGCATATACGTCATCAAACCGAACGGTATATTACTTCACAACGACTGATGACTTGGAAAAACCATTGAATCATTTGCTAGATATGGTACTTACTCCTTCCTTTCAAGCTGAACTGATTCAAAAGGAACAACAAATCATCGAGCAAGAGTTTAATATGTACGAAGATGATATTGAACAAGCACTCTATCATGATGCCTTGCAAGCACTTTATCAAATCCATCCAGTAAAAGACGAAATTCTTGGAAGCATTCAGACCATTCGTCAGATGAATCAAGAAATTCTAGAGTTTGCGTATCAAGTTGGATATCATCCTACGAATATTGAATTATTGCTAGTAGGCGATTTTAATCCAAATGAGCTCGAAGCAATGCTTGAAGCGATGCCTGCCATTCAAAAAACGGTTTCAGCGTCTTTATACGAACATGTGGCGATTGAAGAACCAGAAAAAGTGTGCATACCCAGTGTCGATATCAAAAAAGATATTCATATCTCCTATGCATCAATTGCCTTGAAATTGCCTTCTTCTTTATTACAAACACCTATTCAAGCCGCTCTAAATGAAATCAAATGTAATTTTTTGTTAGAGATGCTTCTTGGAAAACAATCCAGCCAGTATCATCAATGGATTGATCAAGAAATTGCCAATGATACACTAGACTATTTAGTAAGTATTGAAGAAACCTATGGGTACATTCGGATTACCTCTGAATCAAAAAAACCGGAACAATTGATTCAAGAGATGAAACATGTACTTACGACGAATCTATCCATTTCTTTGGATGAGCGTACGTTTTTAGCCAATCGAAATCGATTGTTGGGATCGTATTATCGGATGTTTAATCGGATTGATTCGATGGCCAATGTCTTAACCGATTATGCAGTCAAAGGAATCGACGTCGACGACTTTGTTTCTCAAGCCATGAAACTTTCTGTACATGACTTAGAAGATGTGCGTGAGTGGATGGCGAACACACAAATCGTTTCTTTAATCCATCATTCATAACAACCTTATCGGGTTGTTTTTTGATTTTGAAGTTCTTTATAAATATGGTATAATACATCGCGAGGTGAGAGTGTGGGTACATCTATTTATTTGAAACCAAAGGAAGAGATTCGAATTAAAAACGGCCATTCTTGGGTCTATAGTAACGAAATCTCTCGCATGGATGGAGAAATTGTATCTGGCCAAATCGCTTCTGTTTTTTCTTCGAAAGGAGAATTTCTTGGAAAAGGATTTTTAAACACAGCATCCAAAATATTCGTCAGGATTCTTTCGAGAAAACAAGAACAAGAAATCGATAAAGCATTTTTTTATTCGCTTATTTATAGAGCAAATCAGTCAAAAATCGATTTAGGATACCAGCAAACATATCGTGTTGTGTTTGGAGAAGCCGATGGCATAAGTGGGTTAATTGTTGATAAATATGGAGATTATCTTGTGATTCAAGTGGTTTCCTATGGAATTGAGTTATGGAAAAACATCATTGTAGAAGTGTTGATTGATTTGTTTCAACCATTAGGCATTGCGGAACGAAGCGATGTTGCGGTGCGAATCAAAGAAGGATTATCGGAAACTGTTGGAGTATTGTATGGTGAAATACCAGAAACAGTGATCATCAATGAAGAGGGATTGCTTGTACGTATCAATCTCCTAAAAGGTCAAAAGACAGGTTATTTTCTGGATCAACAGCTTAACCATCATATGATTAAGCAATACGTCAAAAACAAAGAAGTATTGGATTGCTTTTCACATACTGGTGGTTTTGGTTTACACGCTGCTTTACATGGTGCTAGACATGTAACATTGGTGGATATAAGCCAAAGTGCTTGTGATCAGATTCATATGAATGCAGACTTGAATCATCTCAAGAATATTACCGTTGTAAAAGCAGATGTCTTTGATTTGCTTAGAAAGTATCAAACCACTCAAAAAAAATTTGATGTCGTCATTTTAGATCCTCCGGCTTTTACAAAATCTAGTGAACATCTTCAAAAGGCGTATGCTGGATACAAAGAAATCAACCTTCAAGCCATGAAGATTGTTGAGAATGGTGGATACTTGTATACGTGTTCTTGTTCTCATTACATGACACCAGCCTTATTTTTACAAATGCTTTCGGAAGCTGCTGCTGATAGTTCCAGAATGGTTCAAATGGTAGAATTCCGAACGCAAGGAAAAGATCATCCAACGCTTCTTGGTTCCGAAGAAACGTTATATTTAAAATGCGTTGTGCTTCGAATCAACGACTATGTGTAGGTGAAAAAAATGATCATTCGTTCTATTGAGTTTCTTGGAAGCGCAGCTTCTGCAAAACAGTTTCCTCAAAATAATTATCCACAGTTTGTCTTAAGTGGCCGTAGTAATGTAGGAAAGTCTTCCTTTATTAATGCGATGCTTAATCACAATAAAGTCGCCCGTGTTTCTCAAACACCTGGGAAGACAAGACTACTAAATTTCTTTTTAATCAATCAGTCCTTTTATTTTGTGGACGTTCCAGGGTATGGATATGCCAACGTCAATAAAACAATGAAAGAGTCGTTCCAACATTTGATTGAAGGCTATCTAAATAGCAATCAACCCATCCGTTTAGCTATTTTATTGGTGGATATAAGACACACTCCCACCGATGATGACATCACCATGTATCAGTACTTTAAACAAACAGGGCTTCAAGTGGTGGTTGTAGCGACAAAAGTCGATAAAGTCAGTAACAATGTATTGTTTAATCAAAAGAGAGTGATTCGACAAACGTTGCATCTGGGAGACCACGATCCATTCATTGCCTTTTCTTCAGAAACCAAAAAAGGTGTCGAAGAAACATGGAAATTTATCGAAGAAAACATGAATCCTATCAACGAAGAATAAGTCATTAAGGTAAGGATGAACTTATGAAATACGAAATCATCAACACTTTGGCATCGACGTATGACTCTGACATGGAAAACGCTGATCAAGCAAACGTGTTCCCATATGATGGGTATTTAAACGTGCTTGAGTGCATTGCAAGAGAAGTAGAAGATACTTTTCATTTATATCCTGTACACATCCTTGATTTAGGTGTTGGAACGGCTCGATTGTATCAAATGATAAAGCCACAGCGATATGAGTTAACTGGAATCGACTTTTCGGAAAAGATGTTGGAGATTGCTCAACTAAAACTTCCAAGTGCAACCTTAATTTTGCATGACTTAACGAAGGGACTTCCTGAAGAAGTTCAGCAAAAATCCTATGATGTCATTATTTCTACCTATTTCTTTCATTCATTTCAGTTGGATCATTTTTTAGAACACATCAAATTACTTACCAAAAAACTAACCAAATTTGGACGGATTTATATTGGAGATGCGATGTTTTTCACTTCAGCACAAAAACGTTCCACCCAACTAAAGCATCTTGATTCTTGGCGTGAGTTTGCTCATTATCATGTCTATGAAGAAATCATTGGTCGAATCGATGAGCATTTATCGATCTCGTTTTTAGAGATCCAAAATGGAGCTGGTGTGCTGATTGTTGAAAACTACAATGAATGCACTTTACATTCCCCAGAAGTTTTGATAAAATACTGATAACGACTTAGAAGTGGAGTCATTTATACATCCTTTGAAAGAGAATAGACGGTTGGTGCAAGTCTATCAAAGAGTACAAATGTGTCGCCATGGAGTTGAGTAGATGAATCTAGTAATCTACTTCGTTTTCCAGCGTTAATGGATCTAAGTGCCAAATTCAATTGAATTTGGAATAAAGGTGGTACCGCGAGCAATCGTCCTTTTTAGGACGATTTTTTATTTTTAGGAGGATTCTATGGAACAAATACCCTATATTAAATACATCCGCAATATGGTTGGAGACCACAAGATATTACTGACCGCTGCATGTGTTGTCTTGGTGAATGAGGCCAATGAAGTATTGTTACAAGAGCGTTCAGATTCCAAACGTTGGGGGTTACCAGGTGGATTAATGGAACTAGAAGAATCCATTGTAGATTGCGCCATCAGGGAAGTAAAAGAAGAAACGAACCTTGATATTTTGCTTACTGGATTTATTGGCGTCTTTAACAATCCGTTGATGAAATGGTTTGATCATGACGAAGCTAGAATCTTAGCATTTGCATTTACTGCAAAGATTGTTCAAGGAACACTACGCGTGAATGATCATGAATCTTTATCATTTCGATACTTTCCTTACGACTCGCTTCCCACCCTACATTCCAAAGATACCTATGAAATCATCGATGCATATTATCATCAAAAATATAACCTGATCGAAGGGAGATCCTTTCAATGAAACAATTAGCTCAAAAATACGATCATCAACAAGTAGAACAAGGAAAATACGATGCATGGGTAAACGCAGGAATCTTTGAAGCAAGGAATCGTTCGAACGAACCATTTACCATTGTGATTCCTCCTCCTAATGTCACTGGAAAGCTTCATTTGGGGCATACATGGGATACCACACTCCAAGACATCATCATTAGACGGAAACGGATGCAAGGATATGATGCCCTTTACTTACCTGGGATGGACCATGCTGGAATCGCTACTCAAGCCAAGGTAGACCAAAAACTAAGAGAACAAGGCATTAGTCGCTATCAGTTGAAAAGAGAGGATTATCTCAAAGTTGCTTGGAGTTGGAAAGAAGAGTATGCTTTATTTATTCGTGAACAATGGAAAGGCATTGGATTATCGCTTGATTACTCACGCGAGCGTTTTACCTTGGATGAAGGTTTAAGTGATGCAGTTCGCGAAGTGTTTATAAAAATGTTTGAAAAAGGGTATATTTATCGTGGCGAACGCATTATCAATTGGGATGTAGAAGCAAAAACTGCACTTTCCAACATTGAAATCGATCACAACGAAATTCAAGGGGCACTATATCACATCACTTATCCGTTTGTACAAGGCGTAGGAGGATTAACCGTTGCGACAACTCGTCCAGAAACCATGTTTGGAGACAGTGCACTCATGGTTCATCCAGAAGATCCACGCTATCTTCACATTCATGGAAAACAAGTCTATATCCCAACCACTTCCACCAAAATCAACGTCATTACAGATCCATATGTGGATCAAACTTTCGGAACAGGTATCGTAAAAGTAACCCCAGCACATGACCCCAACGATTTTGAAGTAGGAAAAAGACACCATTTAGAAATGCCACTTTGTATGAATGAAGACGGTACCATGAATCATTTGGCTTTTCGTTATCAAGGAATGGAACGCTTCACTTGCCGTAAACTTCTAGTTGAGGAATTAAAAAAAGCTGGTCTGATGCAAAAAGTGGAACCCATTACTCATAGTGTTGGTCATAGTGAACGTACTGGTGTTATCGTCGAACCTCGATTGTCCAAACAATGGTTTGTTAAAATGGACTTGTTAGCCAAAAATGCAATTGACAAACATCAAGTATCCTTCGTTCCAGAACGATTTGAAAAAATTTTCAAAAATTGGATGGATGGAATTGAAGATTGGTGTATTTCCAGACAACTTTGGTGGGGACATCGCATCCCTGTATGGTATAAAGACGATGAGATCTATTGTGGAAAAGTTGCACCAAGCGGTGATGGATGGCGTCAAGATGAAGATGTTCTTGATACCTGGTTTTCATCTGCTCTATGGCCGTTTTCCACTCTAGGATGGCCCAATAATACCGAAGACTTTAAACGCTATTATCCGACCAATGTATTGGTTACAGGATATGATATTATATTCTTCTGGGTAGCACGGATGATTTTTCAAGCCATTGAATTTACCAACCAATCGCCCTTCAAAGAATGTTTGATTCATGGACTGATTCGCGATGCGGATGGAAAGAAGATGTCAAAGTCATTAGGAAATGGGGTTGATCCCAAAGATGTGATTGAACAATTTGGCGCAGATGCCCTTCGTTATTTTATTTCCACGAATTCTAGTCCAGGACTTGATTTACGCTATGAAGTGGAAAAAGTGGAATCAAGTTGGAATTTTATTAACAAATTATGGAACATGTCCCGCTTTGTTTTGATCAATACGGAAGGATTTGCAGGAGATATTGCAATAGATGAATCCACGCTAGGATTTCCCGAACAATATATTTTACAACGTATGAACCAAATGCTTATAGAGACTGATGCATATTTTGAAAAGTACGAGTTTGGAGAAGCAGCGAAAGTCATATATAATTTTGCTTGGAATGATTTTGCATCCTGGTATTTAGAAATGGCTAAAGTACGAATCTCTAAGACATCAACGAAACATACATTGCTTCGGGTACTAACAACAATCATTCAGACTCTCCATCCATTTATGCCCTTCGTTACCGAAGAGATTTATCAAATGTTACCTCAAAGTACCACTTCCATTTGTGTTTCTTCCTGGCCCCAAAAACATTCATTTGATTATCCTCACATCGAAGAGACAAGTTGGTTTTTTGAGTTAATTCGAAAAATTCGCACCATTCGAAATGATTATAATGTCTCAATGACCAAACCGATTGAGTTGTCTTTGGCGTTTGAACACAAGTCTCATCAAGTGTTCTTCGAAGCCAATATCGACTTATTCCAAAAGTTTTGTAATACTTCTTTACAAATTGTCCCAAAACTTATAGAAACCACACAAGCAATTTCTTTACTTCTTCCTTCCATTCAAGGCTCCTTACCACTAGGTAGTCTCGTTGATTTGACGCAAGAACGGATTAAATTGGAAAAAGAAATGGAAAAGCTCGAAGCTGAAATCAAGCGTTCTATTGGATTGCTCAACAATCCATCATTCAAAGAAAAAGCTCCTGCAGAAAAAATTGCAGTGGAAACCGCAAAATATCAAAATTATCTTGAAATTTATCAACAGACAAAAGAACGAATCGAGGCGTTGAAAAACTAATATGTTTACTACTTTTGAATCTGCAAAAGACTGGATCGAAAATTCAATTCGATTTGGTGATAAACTTGATCTAAAACGGATGATCATTGCTTCCTCAAAGCTACATCATCCCGAGCGTCAATTTAAAACCATTCATATTGCTGGAACCAACGGAAAAGGGTCCACCACTAACTTTGTGAAAAACATATTAAAGCAAGCGGGCTTTCAAGTGGGAATCTATACTTCTCCCTATGTTGTAAAGTTCAATGAACGTATCGGTATTAACGATACGTACATCAGTGATGAAGATATCATTGCATATACCAATAAGATTAAAATCATCTGGGATGAAGTGTATGAGGAATACCAAGACTCAATAACATTTTTTGAAATCTTAACGTTGATGGCATTTTGTTATTTCGCTGATCAACACGTTGATTACGCAGTGATTGAAGTCGGACTAGGGGGGTTGCTTGATGCAACCAATATCATTTTACCCGAAGTGTGTGCGATTACAAACATCTCATGGGATCACATGAAACAATTAGGAAACAGCTTAGAATCGATTGCATGGAACAAACTTGGAATTGTGAAACCAACGATTCCCCTCATTACAACAGAAGCCAATCCGGCATTAATTCCCTTGTTTGAACAAGTTTGTGCACAAAACAACAGTGAGATTACTTGGGTATCCATTGATGATGCCACTGACATTGAGTTACAAGAAGAAACCACATTTCGTTATCATGGTCAACAGTATCGTCTCCACTTAACGGGGTTTCACCAAGTGAAAAACGCTTGTTTGGCAATCGAAATTGTCAATTGTCTTCAAAAAAAAGAGAAATTCACCCTCAATGAGCGTATGATGTACCAAGGACTTTATGAAACTTCTTGGCCAGGTCGCTTTGAAATCTTCCATCATAATATTGTGTTAGATGGTGCACATAACATTGGTGGCGCAGAATCGCTGAAAACAACGCTTCAATCGTTATACAAAGGAAAAATCATCAAAGGGCTCTTTTGTATGATGAAAGACAAAGAACATGAAAAAGTCATTGCATTATTCGATGATTTATTCGATGAATTTCATTTCACACAAATCGATTACAAACGAAGTGCTACTGCGGAAGAATTATGTCTTGAAAGCAAGCATCCAAGGAAGTTTGCGCATCCAGACTATAAAGAAGCCTTTGAATTACTACGTCAACTAAAAGACAATGAAGTGTTAATTATCACAGGGTCCTTGTATTTCATCTCCGAAATTCGTCAATTACTTGTATCTTAAAAAAACAATCGCTATCAAAGCGATTGTTTTTTTTAGAGGTGAGTGAAATGTATTTTATAAAAGATATTCCATCGAATCAACGACCCAGAGAAAAATTATTACAATATGGTGTTGAATATTTAAGCGATGAAGAACTATTAGCAATCATACTTCGAACAGGAAATTCTCGTTTATCTGTTCTTGAAGTCGCAAAACAGTTTCTATATTCCTTATCGAGTCTCAAAGAGTTGTCTGAGTTAACCTATTTGGAATTATATAGTCAACCAGGATTTGGAGAGGTCAAAGCAATGGTGTTATTAGCAGCAGTAGAGCTGGGAAAACGAGTAGCCATGTCTGGACCAATCAATCGAATGATTTCCAGTCCACAAGATGTTTTTTCGTTATTGTCACCACAGTTAAGTCCATTAAAACAAGAGCATTTTGTGGCATTGTATCTAGATATTCGCAGTCGATTGATTGCACAACACACTTTATTCATTGGTGGGTTAAGTCAAAGCATTGTCCATCCTCGAGAAGTGTTTAAATATGCAGTGAAGTACTCTGCACATCAAGTAATTCTTGTTCACAATCATCCTTCAGGAGATTGTCGACCTAGTGAACATGACATTGCTGTAACGAATGCGTTCGTCGATGCAGGAGAATTACTTCAAATCAAAGTTGTCGATCATTTAATCATCGGTGGAAACGATATTTTCTCGATTATGAACCAATTGAAAAGGTGAGATTCCTCACCTGGATTCTATGAATGAAAGAACATCTTTCCAAACCACTTCTTTGTCTGTTTCGTTGAGAATCTCATGTCGATCATGTGGATAAATTTTGACCTTGATATGTTTATATCCGATAGACTCATACACATTTGCAAGTTTATTGACTGCTTTCCCATATCCACCTAAGGAATCATTTTGACCAGAGATGAAAAAAATCGGAGATTCAAGATTGCCCTTCATTATATTCTTTTTGTGATTTACATAATCAATCCATTGAAACATATCATAATTTGCTTGGACACTAAAGGGTTGTCCACACATCGGACTTGATTCATAGTAGTGCTGGATTGCTTCGTCTTTGGTTAACCACTCAGCATTTCTCGAACCGATGATTTTATCTTTTCGCATTCTACGTGGATTGGCATCAATGGCCATGTTTTGAATCGTTGGTGAGATGTGTAGAGGACCGTGGAAACGTTTAATGACTTTGCATAAGAACATTCCACCTTTGGAGACAAAGGGTGGCATATAAGTTGTTCCGCTGAAGATGGCTTTTTTGTACAAGTTAGGAGTTTGAATCATGGCTTTTCTTGCTAGAAAGGATCCCATCGAATGTCCTAGTAAGTACACAGGTAATGATGGATAACGTTTCTTGATATACTCTTGAACAAGAGTAATGCCTTCGTAGGCAAGCTGTGAACCTCCTTTGTCTGCATAATGAACATATCGATTCGTCGAGGTGCTCAAACCATGTCCCAAAAAATCAATTCCTACTACTTCATAACCAGATTTATTTAGAAATTCTGCAAAGAGTCCATATCTCGCAAAGTGTTCACTCGCTCCATGAATGAGATGAATGACCCCTTTTGCGGGTTTTTTGTCTGTGGAATACAAATAAAGATGAAGTACGTTTCCTTTTGAGTCAACTAGATTAGACTTATCCATAGTTTATCCCCTTAATCGTCTGAATTAATGTCATTATAGCATTGAATGTTTTATTTTGAAAGTCGATTTGATATAATTAGCATAGAGGTGAACTTCATGCAAAACAAATATGTGTTAGCCATTGATCAAGGTACCACTTCTTCTCGAACTATTCTATTTAATAAACAAGGCGAAATTGTC
The DNA here is from genome assembly GCA_030684695.1 of bacterium. Classification (GTDB taxonomy): domain Bacteria; phylum Bacillota_I; class Bacilli_A; order Izemoplasmatales; family Hujiaoplasmataceae; genus JAUXXX01. Next base: position 10,099 of record JAUXXX010000006.1, on the reverse strand, counting down.
TGTTCAAGTCAACATGAGTTTCCGCAATACTTTCCTGAAGTAGGATATGTGCTCCATGATCCTCAAGAGATTTGGGAAAGTGTAACGCAATGTATTACGGAATGCTTAATGAAAGCCAAAATTAACCCTTCTCAAATCGCTACCATCGGGATAACCAATCAACGGGAGACTACAGTTGTATGGAATAAGAAAACGGGAAAACCCGTTTATAAAGCCATTGTGTGGCAATCGCGGCAGACAAGTGATATATGCGAACAACTAAAAGATGCAGGATATGCCGAAACATTTCGTAAGAAAACTGGCTTATTGCTTGACCCATATTTTTCTGGCACCAAAGTGAAATGGATTTTAGACAATGTTGCAGGGGCAAAAGAGTTGGCGATCAAAGGGGATCTGTTGTTTGGTACTATTGATACATGGATTGTCTGGAACTTAACCAACGGAAAACGTCATGTAACCGACTATTCGAACGCTTCTAGGACCTTGTTGTTTAACATCCATACATTAACATGGGATAAAGAGTTATGCGATATTCTTGGAGTACCTTTAAATATGTTACCTGAAGTGTCCGAATCCTCAAAAGTGGTTGGTATGACTTCAAAAAATGTATTCTTTGGATTTGAAGTACCAATTTCTGGAATTGCAGGCGACCAACAGGCCGCTTTATTTGGTCAAACGTGTTTTCAAAAAGGCGATATGAAGAATACGTATGGTACAGGCTGTTTCTTACTGATGAACACGGGAAACAAACCGGTGTTATCACAAAAGGGATTGTTAACCACCATTGCGTGGGGAATGAATGGGGAAGTAACCTATGCATTAGAAGGCTCGATTTTTGTGGGGGGAAGTGCAGTTCAATGGCTCCGAGATGGCATGAAATTGATTAAAAAATCAAGTGAAACTGAAACTCATGCCAAAGAGGTCAGTAGCTCTTTAGGGGTGTATGTTGTTCCTGCTTTTGTTGGGTTGGGAACGCCCTACTGGGATAAAGATGCCAAGGGTGCTGTATTTGGGATTACACGTGGGACCACAAGAGATCACTTGATTCGAGCGACCCTAGAATCCATTGCCTACCAATCAAGAGATGTTATTGCTTTAATGCAAGAAGAAGCAAAAACAAAGTTAAGTCGCTTGCGTGTAGATGGTGGAGCTTCAAACAATGATTTTTTAATGCAATTCCAAAGCGATATTTTAAACGCATATATTGACAAGCCCATCACAAGTGAAACAACAGCATTAGGAGCTTGTTATTTAGCGGGATTAGCCATTGGATTTTTCACCATGGACCAAATTAAAAACATGTGGGGTGTCGATAAGGTATACAAACCAAACATGTCAGAATCACTTCGAAACTCCCTTTATTCAGGATGGCAAAAAGCGGTTAAAGCATGCATGATGTTTCATCATTAGTATCAGAGGAGGACGAGCACAATGAGTTGGAACTCAGATTGGACGTTATTATTGGTTTTGTTTGTATTGATTGGTGTGATTACATTTTGGATTATTTCGACAAAAAAAGAGTTAATTCATATTCAAGATCAAATGAAACACATCTTGGATCAATTTGTACAAGCGTTACAAAATCGTTATTTTGTCAGTGTAGAACTTGACAAAATATGTTTCATGGAATCACTCATTGCTTCATCCATTCCCATTGATTTTCAAAAAGCACACCTCTATTCCATCGAAGAAGTCCAACAATTTTCTACATCGTTGTCCTTATTTACCCAACAATTGCAAGATTCAATTGCCTGGAAACAGTTGAAACAAGACGATACGCTTGCGATAAAACTTCAAAATTCCATTGAGCATGTCGTTGCCATTGAACGGATGCTCTTGTCGATTGGTCAAAAGTTTAATCATCGAATTAAGCAGTTTCCTCAAGTGCTTGTGGCCAATGCAATGTCTTTAGAACCCATTCGTTTTTTGGAAAATAGTCCTGTTGAATCAACATCAAACGAAAAATAATCAAAATGAGTAGAAATCATTGATTTATCGAAAAATGGAAATATTCTTCGGATTTTTTTTCTTGGATTCCAACATTGTTTCGCATAATAATGCCATTATTAGCGATTTTTAATAAATAAGAGGTCAAAATTGCTGTTTTGTACAATAGAATATTTGATTTAGAATAGAGAAAAACGAAAGGAACACTCTATGCTAAATCAACTAATTCTAGTCGGCCGCCTTGTAGCGGACCCCGAACTACGTCAAACAGAAGACGGAAAATCTGTGACCACAATTCGATTGGCGGTTCAACGTCCATTCAAAAGTGGAGAAACAAACGAGTATGAAACAGATTTCTTTTCCTGTACTTTGTGGTCAGGAATCGCAGAAGCAACCGTCGACTATTGTAAAAAAGGTTCCATTGTCGGATTAAAAGCACGCATTGCTCAAAAGGACTTTTTATACGAAACCAAAAAGTTACTTACGTACCCAGAAATTATCGTCGAAAAAATTACATTCATTTCCAGCAACAAAGACTAGATGCCAAAAGCATCTTTTTCTTTTTCTTTTTTTCATTGAAATGGTATAATGCTTATAGGTGATAGCGTGAAACAATATCTGACATTCTTACAACATATACTAGATCATGGAGTACAAAAAAGTGATCGAACCAATACGGGAACCATCTCCGTTTTTGGCTATCAAATGCGTTTTAATCTCCAAGACGGGTTTCCTTTGGTCACGACAAAAAAAGTTCACTTAAAGTCAATTATCCATGAGTTGTTGTGGTTTATTCAAGGTCAAACCAACATTCGTCCTTTGGTAATGCAGGGTGTAAAAATCTGGAACGATTGGCCGTATGCAAGTTACCAGTTAAGTAAAGACTACCAACATGAAACCATGGATGATTTCATTCAGAAAATTGCGAATGACGAAACATTCGCAGCAAAGTATGGAGAACTTGGTCCTATCTATGGAAAACAATGGCGAGCTTTTGAAGGGGCCACTGGATCTGTGGATCAACTCAAAGAAGTGATTCAACAAATCAAATCCAATCCAAGTTCAAGACGATTGATTGTTTCTTCTTGGAATCCCCCATTGATTGACGAAATGGCACTACCTCCTTGTCATGCATTTTTTCAGTTTTACGTTCAAAACAATCAATTGTCCTGTCAACTATATCAACGAAGTGCCGATGCATTCTTAGGGGTCCCCTTTAATATTGCCTCTTATGCACTTCTTACCATGATGGTAGCTAAAGTATGTGGATTAGAAGTGGGCGAGTTTGTTCATACTTTTGGGGATGCCCATATTTATACAAATCACTTAGAACAAGTAAAATTACAACTTTCACGTACACCATATCCGCTACCAAAGATGATTATTAAGCGGCAAACAACCAACATCGAAGACTTTGTTTTTGAAGATTTTGAACTAGTTGATTATGTTTCTCATGGAGTAATCAAAGGAAAGGTGGCCGTGTAATGATTAGCTTAATTTTTGCAATTGATCCCTTCTTCTTGATTGGAAAAGGTAACGACTTACCTTGGGATTATCCAGAAGACTTGAAATACTTCAAGAAGATAACGCTTCATAAAACCGTCTTGATGGGACTTGAAACATTTCAATCCATTATAATGAGAACGGGTCGTCCATTGCCCAAACGGCACAACGTTGTTGCCTCCCTCTCCCCTTTTCAATATGAAGGAGTAGAAGTAATCAATGATTTATTCTCTTATCTCTCACAGCAAAGAGACGAAGAAGTTTTTGTCATCGGTGGAAAGACGATTTATCAATTGTCATTGCCTTACGCAGATTATTTATACATTACACACATTGAACAAGTTCATCAAGGTGATGTATATTTTGGACCCCTCGATTTGTCTTTCTTTGAATTGATTCATGAAGAAACATCACCTGGCTTACGTTTTTGTAAATACAAGAGGAAATCCATATGATACTACTACTATTACAATTATCCTTTAGTATTTTAGGAACGATTTGGTTTGTCCTTGTCGACCAAAATCAACTTGTAATGAAGATTCTGTTTTCGACACTTGTATTCATTGGCTTAAATATTCTCTACTTATTGTTTGTACTACTCCTATTTATTGTTATGATTGTTTTCTTTTCAAAGAAAAATCCAGAAAAAGCATGGAAACATCTGATATTAGGAGAGTACTGCGAATATGTGTTTCAGCATCTCTTTCGGTCGAAAATGATTGTTTCGGGATTAGAAAACATTCCTACCCATAATAAGTTTGTCGTGTTTGCCAATCATTCTGAATATACCGATCCCATTTATATGCTTGATATCTTTAGAAAGAAACCACTGACCTTTATTTCAAAGGAAAGCTTATTCAAACCACCCTTGGTACGTCATGTCTTAACTTTCATTGGCTGTGTTCCAATCTCTCGAAAAGCAGATAGGACTGCAATGCAAGCAATCATCAATGGCATTAAAGTGGTGGAATCTGGGATGCCAATGGCCATTTTTCCAGAAGGTACACGATCTCATGGAAATCAACTCAATGATTTCAAGCCTGGAGCTTTTAAATTAGCAACAAGACCGGAAGCGACGATTGTGCCTATTTGCTTGTATGGGTTACATCAAGCAAAACCGAAATTTAGATTAAAACGTGCGATTGTAAAAATATCAATCCTTTCACCCATTGAACCCGAGTCTTATAAGAATATGGATACAAATGCGATTTCTGAGCTTGTGCAAAGCCAAATCCAAGCACAAATGACTCAGTTTAGCCAAGAATGACAAAAGTTGAACCGCAACAATCAACGTTGCGGTTTTCGTTTGCTAAAAGTAGCTGTTTTTGGTAGAATAGATTCAACAACAAGGAGAACTATTATGCGACTACTAGCATTTGACTTAGATGGAACGTTATTAAATGAGTTTGGAAATGTCCATCCCAAAAATATCGAGGCTATACAAAAACTCAAAGACAATCATGATGCAATAGCAATTGCCTCTGGAAGAACGTTTGATGAAATGGTACGAATTACACAAGTACTCCAACTAGAAAGTTATCCCCAGGCGTATCTAATCGGATATAACGGGGTAGAAGTATTGCATGCGCCAACAAAAAAGTCGTTGTATTCAGCGATGATTGGCTGGAGTGATATTTACCAAATTCATCAAGTGATCTCGAAATATGGTTTTGACCTTCATGTGTTTACAAGAGGTGGTATTTACCTATCAAAGGGAATAAAAAAGTGGCTTGATGTTGCAAATGAAGCAGCAACACAACAGCACTTTGTCGATTTTGAGACGTTTCAAACCCATGATGAAGTTTATAAAGCGTTGATATACGCAGCACCAGAAGAACTGGATCAATTCAAAGATATCATCATTGGGCAACTTCCAACTACAATCTCCATATTTAAAAGTGCAAGTATGCTCATCGAATTTGTTTCTTATACGGGTACAAAAGGACATTCACTTATGAATTTGGCGCATCAGTTATCGGTACCACGAATTCAAACTTATGCCTTTGGTGACGAGGAAAACGATTTGTCCATGATTCAAATGGCTGGTGTTGGAATAGCAATGGGTAATGCAAAAGAAGTAGTAAAGCAAGCAGCTGCTATGATTACAAGCAATCATACAGTAGGCGGAGTGGCAGATGCATTATATGAATTAGGAATTATTAAACCATAGGAGGACTATATGCAATTTGAACTTGAAATGATTAAGTTGTTACAACAGTTACGCAGTGATTTCTTCGATGCTTTGTTTCAATTCTTCACCATGTTTGGAGAAGAACTAGTCATCATTGGCATATTAGGGTTCTTATACTGGGTCTACGACAAAAAAGTGGGAGAACGAGTAGGGATTATCGTGTTCATCTCTTTGGTCCTAAATGGAGTAATAAAAACCCTGTTCCGACGACTAAGACCTTATCAAGTAGATGCAGAAATTGTCAATATTAGACCTGAAACAGCGGGAGGGTACTCCTTCCCAAGTGGCCACACACAAGGAGCCGCTACTGTCTTTTCTTCCTTGGCATTCTATTTGAAAAAGCGTTGGCTGAATATTGTTGTAGGAGTGATTATCTTCTTAGTAGCAGTGAGCAGATTATACATTGGTGTTCACTACTTAACCGATGTCGTGGTCGCTGTCATTCTAGGAGTTGGGTTATCGTATGTATTTTATAAATTCTTTAGTGGTAAAGAAGATTTAAGCAAAGTATATCAATGGACACTTCTTGCATCTTTTTGTCTTCTAGCGATTGTATATGTAATTCATTTATTCACACCAGAATCCATCGGAGAAATGACGAATGCACATGTGTTCTTTGATCGATTAGAAGATGGATTCAAAATGACTGGAGCAATGTTAGGTTTTGTCATTGGATTAGGATTTGAACGAAAATACACAAACTTTACGAATCATCGCAATATTCAAAAAAACATCATTCGCTTTGTTTTAGGAGTTGGTGTAGTAATGGGTATCCGTCTTGCACTTAGTTTTGTCTTTGACATGATCATCAATCCAGAAGATTTACTTACTGGTCAATTCTTCTTATCTACGATAGCACTGTTTCTTGATATGATTCGTTATGCTTCTATGGTCTTTGTGGCAATAGGTGTATTTCCACTATTATTCAAAAAATGGAAGATATGAGGTAGTTATGGAGATTCGAAATAAGACGACCTATGATAAATCATTGATTATTCGATACAACAAAGCATATTTACATAATTTCTTTCATAAGAGCTTTCTATACATGGCGTTGGTTGTTACTGGGTTTTCTATCTATTTTTTGGCAATAGAAGACTACTTAAGCACTATATTAATCATCGCAATCCTTATCAGTTATCTATTCTTAACGATTCTATTTCAGTCCTTGAACCTTCATAAGATTTTGAAGAGAAGTCCTTTAGTGGAAAATCCAGTAGATCAAGAGTATCTATTTAAAGAAGATTCCATATTCTTGAACGGGAAAAATCGACTTGTATTGCCATATGATCAAATTACAAAGATTGTGTTGATTCGAGAGTTTATTGTGATTTATGACTCAGCAAAGAAGCCATACATTGTAGATACCTTGATTTCTTCTAGTGAAGACATATCACAAATAAAAAACATTCTTTACCTGAAAAGTGGAAAGAAGATTCGATAGTGAGTAAAAGATGATTCCACCATTAAAGGATTGGAGTCATCTTTTTAGTTTGACATTTTTAAAGAAGGGTTATATAATTAAACTAAGTGGTTTAGACCATGTAGTATAATTAAATGGAGGACATTGAAATATGGAAAGAACTGCCGTTTTGCTTCAAAATAAAACGCTACTTGCTGAATGTGTCAAAGAGTTTAGTGCGAAACCTTTTGAGTTTGCTTCATTAAACGATATCATTAAAAACTCAGGATACAACAAAGGAAGCTTCTATTATCGATTTGAAGACAAATTTCAGTTTTATATAACGTTGATGGAACTTGTAAACATCGATATTCTATCTATTTTTAACTCTCTATTACTTCAAGTAAAAACTCCATACACTTCACAAGACATAGTTTATATACTATTGAAATCGTTTTATCAACTTAAACTTTCCAACCATGACTATTTACTAATTATCCAACATTTCTATCGTTCAAATGAATCATTTCAAGAAAAAGTCCTCTTTTTGATTCCCGGTATGATATTGGAAAAAGTTTATTCGATATTAGACATAAATGACCCCATGGATCCAACGAAGGTATTCATACAAACAATCATTGTTTCATCAAGTTCTATTTCTTCGATGTCATCTATAGAAATGTTTATGAAATCATTTTCCGCCTTTCCATCTATTAAAACAAACATCGAATTTACAAACCAAACAAATTTTACAGTGGAAGAGATATCGATTGATTCATTCATCAATACGCTCGAACCCAAAAAGCATATAGCGATATTTGGCCATCGTCAATCAGGTAAAACGACTTTTTCACTTCAATTATTTCAAAAACTCTCTTCAACTCACAATGTTGCGTATATTACACAAGATAATCAGATGTTCTATGACAAAGAAAAAGGTCGAATCAAGTTAAGTCGATTGCTCAAAAAGTTCCAAAAAGACACAAAAATGTCCCTTATAGAAGCAAAAAAGCTTTACGAACTCTTTCACTTGAAAAATCAAGTTCCAATTACGGGGTTGAATCCTTCTTTTGTACGAAATTTCTGTTCAATCTTATACGCAACGCCTGAAATCATGATTATAGATGATATTTATACTGGATCAAATTTGTTACTTGATCACTTAATTTATGATTCTTTATTGAAGTTTAAATCACGACTTGGTACAATAGTATCAATCAATAAGCACTATCCATTTTCCTTGCAAGACCTCGATTACATCGGTTTTTTCTCTAATTATAAACTTTTATCGTTGTATGCTTATTCCGATTTAATTACGAAGTATCATGAGTCCGCTTATACCATTGAGTTTATAGAGTTCAATCGTGTGAATACAATCATTGTAACTCAAGATTTCTTACAATCAGAATCATTTACTAGTTTTGCAAAAAATCATCCCATTCATCGTATTTACTTAACTATTAGCGATGAAAAAACGCTCTACAAATTAGAAACTGGAGTTGAGTTATGATGAAGAAACTATCACGTCTCATCTGGATTGATTTAAAAAGGTTGTTTCAAGTAAGAATTGTGCATTTAATCTTTGTTTTGTCGTTTTTACTAGGTATGGCGATGGCGTTTTTTCCTCAAATCGACCCATCAAACTTGTTTTACTTAGCGGTTTTTATATTACCTGTTATTGTATTTTCTATCTCAATGTTTATCGAAAAAGAAGAAATTTTAGACAACCCACCGATTTGTTGCAATAAAAAAGACGCATCCATTATGGTATTTTCCAAGATATTATCTAGTCTTCTCTTAATGTTACTTCCTATTTTGTTCTTTGAATTAGTTCTTGTTTCTGCGCTAAATCGTCAGATATCTTATGGATTATTATTACTTGCATATTTGGTTGGCGCGACACTGCATATTTTGGTTGGTCTTTTTATCGCAATGGCATCCAAAACTGGAAAAATATTAGCTATCAGCTATATTGTTTATATTCTTGTTTTCTCATTGACTCCCGTTTTGTATGGAAATGGAATTATTCCTCTGTCCTTTCAATATGTAATGCTAATCTCACCAGCATATATTTCAGGAGTACTGATAGATAATATCTTATTTGGCCAATGGTACTCTCCTGTTTGGCTGTTAATTTTTTCTTCTGTCATCCAATTCGTTTACATTTTTGTTTTAATACGATTTGCAATTATCCCACATTTTTGCAAATATATGATAGCCGTTCATATTGAAGATGAAGAATAAACATTATCCGGTTGTTATAAGTGTTAGTAGAACGGAGTAAATAATACATGATTACATTCGACGATACATCAAAAACATTTCATATTTCTTCACTACATTCTTCGATGCTCATAACCATTCTCCCAAGCAATCATCTTGGACAACTCTACTATGGAAATCGACTTCAAGAACCGATTAACACTTCGCGTTTTACATTAAAACATCCTCTTGAAACAGGCTCTCAAATCGCTTATTCAAAAGTTGACAAAACATTTTCGCTTAACACTACTCTACTTGAGTATTCAACGTTTGGCAAAGGAGATTACCGCTCACCTGCATTAGACATTCGTTTTCAAGATGGATCTCGTTTGATGGATTTTCATTACCTTCATCACGAAATTCTCGATGCTAAACCAATGTTTGATTCCATGCCTCAAACATTTGATTCCTCAGGAAATCATTCAAAGTCCCTAATCATCTCGTTAAAAGACCAAGTTCATGGCGTTCTTCTACACCTACATTACACCGTCTACCCCCAAATTGACGTCATTACCAAACGTGTAGTGGTATCAAACGTTTCAGAAGAAGTCATACAGATCGAAAAGGTGATGAGTTTACAACAAGATTTACCAGAATCTTCATTTGAACTTGTCTCATTTGATGGTACTTGGATTCGAGAACGCCATCCCAATAGTCGAGATCTTAGCCCTGGTATTTTCACAATTGATTCAAAAAAAGGGGTTTCATCAAGTGATCACAATCCCTTTGTCATTCTAAAAAGAAAACATACGAATGAGGAGTTTGGAGAAGCATTTGGCTTTTCGCTCTTGTGG
>JAUXXX010000048.1 GCA_030684695.1 bacterium | reverse complement strand
TATTCCTTTGATACCCCTGAAAAAACATGGGATGCATACTTAAAAGCAATTAATGAAAATAACATCGAACTGTATGCGAACATATTTTATGAAAAAGGCACTGATCCATACAATGCAGTTCTTGAAGATGAAGAAATGATTAACGAAATAAAAGCAATGACTAAAGTGGTGACACTTGAATTTAGTTATGATACAAATTTTAGTGTTAACTGGAATGTAAACCGTATTGCCAATGCCAAAATTTTGTTTGAAGTTAATGGCGAAGCAGCCAGTCGTGACATTTCAGTTATTTTCCGATTTATTGAAGGTCGATGGTATATTTATATCCCTGAATAGTTAAAAGGCTTCGGCCTTTTTTTCTTGTAAAGAATTGGCTTTTTTGGTAATATGTAAGTGAAGATTGATGGAGGTAGTATGGAACCAACTCTAATTGTGCAGGACATTTCAAAACAGTTTACATTATCAAAAAAACAACAAAAAATTGAACGTACCCATAATAAAATTAAAATTGCAGTCAATCATTTAAGTTTTCAAGCGTACAAAGGTGAAATCTATGGATTACTTGGACCTAATGGAGCCGGAAAAACAACTGCTTTACGTTGTGTTTCGACGCTGATGCAACCAGACTCTGGGGAAATCACTTTACAAGGTTTTAGTGCTCTCAAGCAAGCGCAAGAAGTAAGAAAAATCATTGGATTTTTAACAAGTGAGTTAAAATTGGAAGATTTTTTTACACCAAACTATTTGTTTGACTATTTTTCTGCGTTGCATGGAATAGCAGATGACATACGCATCCAACGAAAGAAATATCTCTTTCACAAATTTGGAATAGAGCAATTTGCGGAAGTCAAAGTAGGTGAGTTATCCACTGGGATGAAACAAAAAGTTCAAATCTCGATTGCCCTTGTTCACAATCCTGAAATAATTATTTTTGATGAACCAACCAACGGACTAGATATCTTAACTTCAAAAGTAGTAACGGATTACTTGAAAGAGCTTCGAGACCAAGGGAAGACAATTGTGATTTCAACCCATATATTTAGTTTGGTTGAACGGCTGTGTGATCGCGTAGGCATTATCATTGATGGGTCTTTAAAACAAGAAATTGTTCTCAATGATTTAAATCGAAAAGAAGAAGATTTAGAATCGCTCTTTTTTCATTTAGTGGAAGAAAGTGAGGCAGCTAAGAATGCGTAATATCTGGACAATTTTTAAAAAAGAATGGGATCGCGTCATAAAAGACAAACGTCTTGTCATTAGTGTAATGATTCTTCCTGGGCTGATGATTTTCTTGATTTACACGTTTATAGGTACTGCTATGTCTTCTGCATTTGATAACAATCCTTCACGAATTGCCATCGTCAACCAACCAGACACTTTTGTTCAACTAATAGAGTCTTTGAGTCCAGAGGATGTTTCTGAGTATCAGTGGATAACGTTGGATCAAATGGAAGAGTACCGGTTATTGATTGATCAAGGAGAATGGGAATATCTCATTGAATTTCCAGAAAACTTTGAACTCCTGATTTCTTCTTTACCTCGACCTACCGTAAATGTGTATTATAATCCAAACGAAGTTGCTTCCTCTTCAGTACACTCCATCTATCAAGGCTATTTGTATCTTTACCATCAAGCGTTAATGGATGTATTGTTTGATGACCCAACCGCATTTTTTATTTCACTTGACCATCTGCCGGTCGATGAAAATCGACAAACTGGAATGATGATGTCGATGTTACTTCCAATGTTAGTTGTTATGTTTTTATTCAGTGGTGCGATGTCGATAGGTCCTGAATCGATCGCAGGCGAGAAAGAACGAGGAACGATTGCAACATTGTTGATCACTCCAGTCAAACGCAGTCATATTGCGATTGGTAAAATTATGAGTTTAAGCGTCTTGTCTTTACTTTCTGCGCTTTCCTCCTTCATTGGAATCATCTCTTCACTTCCACATTTATTAGGCGGTCAAAACATTAATATGTCGATTTATGGTATTATAGATTATCTACAAATTCTGTTTTTACTCTTTTCAACGGTTTTTGTCATTGTTGGAATTATTTCTGTCATTTCCGCTTATGCAAAGAACTTAAAAGAAGCAGGGACCTTAATTACTCCTATCTACATATTAACTATTTTAGTTGGGGTATCTTCCATGTTTGGAGGAGGAGCTAATCAAAGTCATATCATGTATTTGATTCCTTTGTATAATACCGTTCAGTCTCTTACCGCTATTCTTACGTTTGACGTTCTTGCATGGCAGTTCATTCTTGTTACTGTTTTAGCAAATACTTTATATCTGATTGCATTTATATTTACATTAAATCTTATGTTTCAAAGTGAAAAAATTATGTTTGCTAAGTAGGGTGATGTTGTGAGTGATATCAAAAGAATTCATATTTTTGGAGCAGCGGGAAGTGGTTCAAGCACCTTAGCAAGAGCCATCAGTGAAGAGTATCATTATCATCATATTGAAGTGGATGATGCAATGTTTGAACCTTCAGATCCGCCATTTTTGAAGCGACGAACTGAAAAAGAAACACGTGATATCTTAATCAAAGAGCTAAAATCCCACGAGTATTCTGTCTTATCTGGAGCTATTGTTGGTTTTGGAGACTGTTTAAAGGATTCCATGGATTTGTTTATCTTTATTCATATTCCTGTAGAAATTCGAATCGAACGGATCAAGCAACGAGAAATTCGTCGATTTGGTTCTCGTGTTCTTGTGGGTGGTGACATGTATCAACAACACATGGACTTTTTGGCATGGGTGAAAGCGTATGAAACTGGAGATGAAACCGTTCGTAGTCTTGTGCAACATCGCAATTGGCTCTTAGATGTTTTAAAGCCAGTGATCGAAATTGATAGCGTTAAAACAATCAAAGAATTAATGGAAGAGATTCGTCCATACGTGAAGAAAAGAGGTTTATTATGAGTCATTCTCTGGAATTTGCATTGCAAGCATACGCGACAGTTATGGTTATGTATCTGTCAATAAACTCTATTTTTCGTTATCATCCCACAATGAATCGTTTGTTCTTTGGGGCAATCATTGGTTCTTTACTAATCATTGTTTTGCTTCTTGATCCGCAACATATGATTTACTTTACCATTGGATGGATAACGCTGCTTGTGTTATTGCTACTTTCAACGGGGTATTCAATTTATAAAAAGACTCATGGATTTATCCTTTTTTATGTTTTTAAAGAAAATACCACCTTTATAAATGAATTGTATGCTATAGTCAAAGAAAAACATCAAGTGAATGTAAATCAAATTAAATACAACAAACGGTTTCCTTTTTACATTTCATTCCATCAAGTGGAGTGGAAACAAGTTCTCTTGATCCAAAAAGACATAGAAAAACTTTACAAAGCACATATCAATCCCTCTTTCTTTGTAAAGTACATATCTATCGTGATTATGTTTATATTTTTAGCTGCTTATTGGCGGTTTTAGGAGGTACTATGAGTCCTGAGTTGATAGCAAAACAAGTGGTAATACCCACCAAAGATGGTAAGCGATGGTTTGGGATTCAGTATCAAGTAAATCTCTATCGTGGGTGTTCTCACGGTTGTATTTACTGTGATTCAAGAAGTGAATGTTACCAAAATGTAAATTTTGAAGAAATTCGCTACAAATCAAATGCGATTGAGTTATTATCAAAAGAGCTATCAAACAAGCCAAAGCATCAAATCATTGGTTTAGGATCGATGAGTGATCCTTATAATCCTCTAGAAGTTTCTCTTGAGCTAACAAAAAAAGCGTTAGAAATGCTTGATTTCTTAAAACAAGGAGTTGTCATCATCACCAAGAGTGATCGCGTACTACGTGATAGTACTCTCTTAAAAAGAATTAGCTCTCATTCACCAGTAGTTGTAATTTTTACCATTACCACCACTCATGAAACTGTTCAAAAAAAACTCGAACCAAATGTCTCAACAACCAATGAGCGGTTCAAAGCCATTCAAAAACTTACCTCACAAGGGATAAAGTGTGGCATACTGATGATGCCTATATTACCATTTATCAATGATACTGTTGATAATGTAGAGCAAATTGTTCGAAGAGCAAAAGAAGTACATGCTGATTTTATCTATCCTGCTTTTGGAATGACCCTTCGGGACATTCAACGTGATTATTTTTATCAAATGCTAGACAAAGAATTTCCAGGACTAAAAAATGTCTACATGGATTATTATGGAGCAAAATACTCTTGTCAATCTCCTCATGCAGCGATGCTAAAGAAAGCCTTTGTTTTTGAATGTCGAAAGCAAAAGATTTTATATGGTATGAATGACATTATCGAAACCATTCGTCCCAATCAAGAAATTCAATTGAAACTGTTCTAAGGAGGTACTATGTCAGTATTTATCGATTTTATTCAATCAAATGGTTTATTCTTTGGACTCATTGTTGGGACAATTTTAATCTTTGTTTTGATTTACACCTTATTTAATCGTCGGTTCAAAGAGGATTATAAATCTACATCACAAGTCAGTCAAATAGAACCGTCAAAAGATGATTCCAATCACCAACCATTAGAACAAGAACAAAAAGTTTCGACCATTTCCATTCCAATCGTGATTGATGGTGAGATTATCACAAAGCCGATTGTGAAAGAGGAACAAAACATTCTCAAAGAAGACAGTTCTTCAAGTTCTACGGAACCTTCACAACCCACTCAAGCACCATCATCTGCACCAAATCAAGAGATGATACCTGATGAACCTATAGAAGAAATCGTCGCTGTGAAGGTACCAAAAAAACCTCTTGGGAAGTACCATGTACTGTTTCGTCAAAGCGACGAAAAATGGATTGTGAAGCGTGAAAACGGAGAACGCATCATTCGTGTTCTAGAAACACAAAAAGAAGCCATATCGTTTGCTACTATCAAAGCACTGATGAACAACACTTCCATCGTTATCCATAAGAAAGATGGGAAGATTCGAAAACAAAACTATAACAAACAGGCGGAATAACGCCTTTTTTTTCATTTTGCCAATAAAACAGCGAATAATTTTGTTTTATAGGTGAATGGATAAAACAATCAACCCAAGCGGTGATACAATATGGTTGAGGTGAAACTGTGGCTGATCGATTCCATTCTTTAATACAATCCTTGCGTGCTGGTTCACAAGATGCCTTTAACCAGCTCTATGAAGCGACTCATAAAGTCGTCTATTTTTCGATACTTGGAATCATCAAAGATAAGTCCGTAGCAGAAGAATTATTACAAGATACGTACTTACGTTTTATGGAATATTTACCTAATTATAAGCATCAATACATCCTCAGTTATCTTGTAACCATAGGAAAGCGATTGGCGATCAATGAATACCATAAACGAAAAAAAATTAGCTATGATAACGAAGTTATCGATGTCATACCTAGTTACGATGTTTCCGGATTTGCATTGGTTCAATCAGAAAAAAGAATACTCATTGACCGTGCATTAAGTGTTTTAACACAAGAGGAAAAAAACGTAGTTTTACTTTATAATATCGCGAATTTAACACACAAAGAGATTGCGGCAACACTCGACAAACCAATCGGTACTATTACATGGTTATATCAAAAAGCTCTTGCTAAAATGAAAGAAGCATTAAAGGAGGTGGATTAAGATGAAAAAGCGTCAAATCGAACAGTTATTGCAAGAACAAATCTCATTTGAGCCCATTACTCAACCTACATTTCAACTTGAACTACATCCACTGAATCAACAAGTCCCGATGCTTCCTTGGCGGCGTTTGTTATCAGGTTTTATCGTATTGGTTTTTATTGCCCTTTCTGGTCTGTATTTTCATGCAGAAAATACAATCGTTTATTCCCTGTCTGTCGATTTTAATCCATCCATTCGTTTGTATATGAATACGTTTGGAAATGTTGTAAGAGCGGAATCTAGCAATCCACAAGGAGATAACATCCTTGATCAGATTGACCTCAAAAAGCATAGTATGGTAGAATCCATTTCGATGATTTACAACGAAGCACTTCGTCAAGAACTCGTTCAAACAAGTGTTCCAGAAGTGTTCTTAATTGGTTTATATGCCAAAACACAAGCGGAAGAAACCATGATTTCTTCAAAAATACAATCACTTTCTATCAATTCAAATATATATTTTCTATATGTCTCACAACACGTTGAAAATTCGATTAATTATCGATTCTTACCCTATGTGTCTAGTAGTTCGGCTCCAAAGGGACCAACGGGTACCTTCCTTGGGCCATCCAATTCTACGACAGAATCCTCTATGGATACGATTGAATCTTCCAACCCAATCTATCAATTGAATCCACAACTTGATTTACTCACGATGGATGAACTTCGGGAGCTTGCTGGCGTTGTTGGAATTTCGGATGCGAAGCTTTCTCTCATCATTAACATTTTAAAACGAGAGCAAAAAACCACAGACATCGCACGTTTATTTACCTTGTCTCGAATGGACATCTCTTCTTTATCTCAATTATACATTCGATAGCCATCCCCTTTGAAAGGTAGCACATGATGCTACCTTTTTTGATGTCAAAATTATGAGTTTTTATTTTGAATACTTACTGATTTATATACTACTCATTTCTAAACAAAGAAATAACGCACATTCGGCGAATGTGCGTTAACAATCCATTAAATATGTTGCTTAAGAAGCTTGTCTTGAATACGGAAAAACCATTTATAAACGATAATAAACCCAATCAGAATCAACAAAAGAACTAAAATAACATGCCACCCAGAAGGAACTAAGTTTAAAAGTGGAATAGGGCCTCCATAAAACGGGTTTTTGGTCATAAACATGAAGTTTGCATTAGGATCTACAAATATATTTCCATACAATGCCCACAGTGCAGTGAGAATTGAACCAATCAATGAACGATACCAATACTTCTTTTCTAATTTAAAATCACCAATACGAATTAAGTACAAAGGTAAAACAACCAAAATAAGATGAACAATCAAACTTCGAATCATCGGAAATGTAATGGTGAAGGGATCACCAAACAATACGGTAGAAGGATACAAAATAACTACAATACCGCCAATGACACTTGTTGTATAAATAAAGTCTTTCATTGGTTTGACATTAAACCAAATGACGAATGGGAGTAAGACATTATTTATTCCGCACATTTGAAAGCTAATCAAGGTACGCCAATCAAACAAAGAATGGGAAAAACTACTCACTGGTTCACTAAATGTATAAAATTCATAAATGAAAATGACTTCTCCTGCATACTTAAAGAAAAGCAGCAATATACACATCACAGTAACAATCCATTTGTTTCTGTTTTGATTGTTAGTTTTCACCCGAAAAAGCATCCAGTAAATTACAAGAATGGAGACAGCAATGTACAAAAAATGAGGGAAAGTAAACAAATAGCCATCAGGCATTAAGTCCATTCCTTCGCTAGAAAAGAACCTCGCAAGAAACATAAAACACCTCGAATATGAAGAATTATCTATATTATATCGTAGTATACCCTGTTTTGTATTTCAAAATGATTATCAATTGATATTTCTATCATCATCGATTGAAATATTTGTGATTTCGTGTACAATAGATTACACGAAAGCGAGGAATTGATATGTTTACAATTCAAGTAGGTACATTTGTTCAACAGTTTGAAGAAAAAATTCGTTTAGAGACTTTAGCAACGTTACTTGGTAAAACCACGATGGCTGCCAAGGTGAACAATCGACTTCGTGAGCTTTCTTACGAAGTAGGATACGATGCCACCATCGACTTTTTAGACTATACAAGTTTTGATTCTGCAAGAATCTATGCGACATCGATGCGGTATCTAATCGTAATGGCAGCAAAGAATGTATATCCATCACTGCAAATCAAATTTTCGAACTCGATTTCCATGGGGATTTACGGACGAGCAGTTGATGGAGTAATCACACCAGAAATGGTACAAGTAATCAAAAAAGAAATGCAACGATTGGTGTCACTTAATTTGCAAATTGTTCGTAAACAAATGTCGATAGCCAAAGTAAAAAAGATGTATCAAGAGGAAGGCTACTTAGATAAGGTTGAAACATTAAAGTATCGAAAAGAGAAAGTTAACGTTTATGAGTGTGATGGGTACCTCAATTATATGTACGGTTACATGGTGCCATCCACTGGATACTTAAAAGAGTTTGAACTATTTTATTACAGTCCTGGTTTTTTAGTACGCTATCCTCGTTTAGAAGCAAATGGGCAAATTCCAGAAATTGCTGATAGTCCTTGATTTTAGCGTGTGTTGAACAAAGCCGAGCAATGGGCGATAAACTGAGAAGCGGAAATGATTTATAAAATGAATCGAATTGTTGAAAACAAACGAGAAGTAGCCTTTGTTAATATGTGTGAAACGCGTCATAACAATCAACTTTGCGAATTAGGAGAAATTATATCTAAAGATATTAAGACCATCCGCTTGATTGCCATTGCTGGTCCATCCTCTTCTGGAAAAACAACATTTTCTAAACGATTAGAAATTGAACTACTCACAAGAGGAATCAAACCTCTTATGATTTCGATTGATAATTACTATTATACAGCTGATTTTGTTCCAAAAGATCAGTTTGGACAACCTGATTTTGAGCACGTAAACGCTCTTGATTTACAATTGTTTCAAAAAAATATATCAGATCTAATCAATGGGTTACCAGTATCACTTCCCACTTATTCGTTCCGTGAACAAAAAAGAACTTTCCCTGCTCCAATTCAAATCGGCGCGAACACTCCAATCATTATTGAAGGTATTCATGCTTTAAATGATAGTTTAAGTAGCTTTATTCCAGCAGATCAAAAGTTTAAAATCTATATCAGCCCCTTTTCTCAAATCAATATCGATTACAATAATCCCATTAATTTAACCGATCTTCGCCTTTTGCGTCGCTGTGTTCGTGACTTACAATTTAGAGGTACATCGGCAGAAAAAACTCTCGAGATGTGGAGTTCTGTACGACGTGGAGAATATAAATGGATATATCCGTTTATAGAAAGTGCCAATTACATTTACAACTCAGAGTTGACCTATGAGCTCATGGTAATGAAAAAATATGCATTACAAGCATTAAAAGACATTCCAAATGATTCTGAATATTACATTCAAGCAAATCGACTCATTAAATTCTTAAAGGTATTCAAAGAAATTGATTCTTATTTGGTACCATGTAATTCGATACTTCGAGAATTTATTGGAAAAAGCGTTTTTGAGCACTAATTAGTGCTCTTTTTTTCAATTATGTGAATATCTTGTCGAAGAGGTTGTATTTTGATATAATACTTGAAGGGTGATGAGCATGCAGGACCATCGAAAAATTCCAATAGGGCTAACTATTGAAGAAGTTCAAAAAAGAGTCGAACAAGGTCAGACAAATAAAACTACACGCTCCAACTTAAAATCGATTCAACGCATTATCTTTAATAATGTCTTTACTTTTTTCAACTTGATATTGGCCATGTTAGCCATCTTGCTTTTATCCATCGGATCCTTTGAAAATACCGTCTTCTTACCAATTGCCATTGCGAATACGCTAATTGGGATCATTCAAGAACTGATTGCCAGATCAAAAATCAAAAAATTAACTCTTCTTTCACAACCAACTGCCGTCGTCAGGCGAAATAATGAGGAGATCGAAATCAATATTGCCGAAATCGTACTTCAAGACATTTATGTGTTGACGGCAGGAAAACAGATCGTTGCAGATTCCGTGATTCAAGAAGGCGAGTTGTTTGTGAATGAAGCAAACTTGACAGGAGAATCTGACGAAGTCATTAAATATGTTGGGGATAAGATTTTATCTGGTTCTTATGTGGTTTCTGGAATGGCTTATGCAGAAGTAGTAGCAGTCGGAAAAGATAATTACATTGAGCAACTTTCAGCCAAAGTAAAAACACTATCAACAACCAACTCAGAAATATTAATGTCACTTCGAAAACTTCTCAAAGTCATTGGCTTTTTCATCATTCCACTGGGTCTATTAACCTACTTTACTGTTTTCAAAGAATCTGGATATGATTATCTACTTGATTTCATTGAGAATACGGAACGCTCACACGATGCATTAAAACGAATGGCTGGTGCTATGATTGCCATGGTACCATCCGGACTCTTCTTGTTAACGACCTTTACGTTTGCGAACTCAGTTATTAAATTAGCAAAACATAAAACGTTAGTTCAGCAGCTCTATGCCATTGAAACACTTGCAAGAGTGGACGTTGTCTGTTTGGACAAAACTGGAACGATTACCGATGGAACCATGAAAGTAGACCACTTTGTATACATCGATAAGCAACAAGAATCAGATTTTGATCCTAAAAGTCAAGACATCAAGGAGCTCATCTCTTCAGTGATCCATTCATTAGAGGATAACAATCAAACTTCTGTTGCTTTAAAACAATACTTCAAAAAGAAAAGACGCTTCAAAGCAAAACAAATCTTAAACTTTGATTCAAAGAATAAATATAGTGCAGTAACCTATGAACTAGGCACTTATGCCATTGGTGCACCAGAAATGATTTGTAAGGAGGCCTACAAATCAATTGCTTCTCAAGTCGAAGTGTATGCTTCTCAAGGGAAAAGGGTCTTGCTTTTTGCATCGGTAGAGGGCATCAAAGGCAAAGCAATTTTTGGATTTGTTCATCCCATCGGCTTGATTTTAATCAATGATACTGTTCGTGAAAACGCTCCAGCAACATTACAGAGTTTTAAAGATGCTGGAGTCCAAATCAAAGTGATTTCTGGGGACAATGCGCTTACTGTTTCTGATGTTGCCAGAAGAGCAGGCGTAGACAATGCATCGAAATATTTATCACTTGAAAACATAAGCGACGATGAATTACGACTTGTTGCAAACGATTATACGGTTTTTGGACGAGTAAATCCCAATCAAAAGAAAGTGCTCATTGAGACGTTTCAAGCCAATCAACACAAGGTGGCCATGATTGGCGATGGAGTGAATGATATTCTTGCGTTAAAAGCCGCTGATTGCAGTGTTGCGCTAGCAGGTGGTTCAGAAGCAGCTCGTAATATTTCGCACTTGGTACTATTGGATAATGATTTTGCATCTTTACCAAAAATCGTGATACAAGGTCGTCAAATTGTAAATAACATGGAATCAGCGAGCGTCTTATACTTAGTAAAAACCATGTATACTATCTTACTAACAGTAATTTTGTTATTAACAAGAAATATCTACCCGTTTGAACCGATTCAAATGTTTGTTATTGAAACCTTTATTATTGGTTTTCCTACATTCTTAATGGCAGTTATTGAGCCAAATGACAAACGTTTCAAAGGAAACTTCTTATCCAATATCTTTAGAATGGTCATACCTGGAACCATTTTAGTCATTGGAAATTTACTCGGGGTATTTGCTTTTGCCCGAATTTGGCCAGAAATATCGTTACAAGAAATCTCCACTGTTGGAATTGTTGCTGCAACATTTGCCTATTTATTGATCTTGATTAACGTCTATGCCCCACTTAACAAAAGAAGAGGTATCATCATCACGATTTCGAGTGTATTAACCGTTGGAAGTTTCTTGTTTTTCGGGACAAGATTTTTTAAACTTTCACCACTTACATTACCAAGTTGGTTGTTATTGTTATTGCTCATAGAAACAACCTACATAGCTGCATCGATTTACAGAAAATCACTCATTAAATTTTGGGCATAAAAAACTGGTGGAGTCCTATTTTTAGGACTCCCCTTATGCTATAATTCAAATGTAGAATATACAAAGGAGGAAATCATGAAAATCTTATATATCGCTGCAGAATGTAGCCCATTTGTAAAGGTTGGTGGGTTAGCTGATGTCATTGGTTCACTTCCTCAAGCACTCAAGAAAAAAAAGAAAGTGGATATTCGAGTCATCCTTCCCAATTATTCACAAATACCAAAACAGTATAAAGATATGCAAAAACACATCAAGTCTTTTTATATTACACTTGGAGAAAGAAAACGTGAATTTGTTGGACTATATTCTTTGGTCTATGATCGCATTCACTACTATTTCATTGACAGTCCACGCTATTTTAAAAATCGGTCTACGGTATATAATCAAACAGATGATGCTATTCGATTTAGCTATTTTCAAAAAGCAGCCATCGAAAGTTTTAAGTATCTAGATTATTCATTTGATGTTCTCCATGTTCATGACTGGCATACAGCAATGATTCCGCTTTTATGTAAAACAGAATACTCTATGTATCGCCACATAAAAAGCGTGTTTACCATCCATAATCTAGCTTATCAAGGAATCTTTCCGATTGATTATTATCAATATTTCAACATGGAATTTGACTATCGATTCGAGTTTGATGGATATCTTAATTTCATGAAAACTGGTATCGCGGCTTCTGACTTTGTTACAACCGTTTCGCCAACATATGCCAAAGAGATTATGACAGATTACTTTGGGTATGGTCTTCAACGGTTGTTAAAACTGCGAGAATCTACCGTTGTTGGTGTGCTTAATGGCTTGCCTGAACCAGAATTTAATCCATCCACGGATCACTACTTAGCACAAAAATATAGTGTTTCTACCTATAAAGAAGGAAAACTAGCTAATAAAGTTGCACTTTATGATAAGTTAGCTGCGCCATTTGATACACAACCAATGCTTGTATCGATGATCACAAGATTGGTAAGCCAAAAAGGACTCGATTTAATAAAACGAGTGTTTGATGAGTTGATCGCAAAAGAAAACATCAAATTTGTTGTAATTGGCGATGGTGATGTTGAGTATGTTTCCTATTTCAAAGATTTACAAAGTCGCTATCCTGATAAAATCGCTGCTTTCTTTGGATATAGCAACGAATTGGCCCATTTGACATATGCAGCTAGTGATTTATTCTTAATGCCATCCAAGTTTGAACCATGTGGATTAGGACAATTAATTGCTTTAAAATATGGAGCACTTCCCCTTGTCAGGGAAACTGGTGGTCTTAAAGATACAGTAAATGCTTATAATGAGTTTGATAAGACCGGAAATGGCTTCAGTTTTACCCATTACAATGCCCATGATATGATGCATGTATTACACTACGCAAATACTGTATACCAAAATGATACATTTAATTGGGACATGCTTGTAGAACGGGCTATGAACGCCGATTTCTCATGGGTGAAATCAGCGGGGCAGTATGTAGACATATATCAATCATTACTAAAAAAGAAGAGGATGTGAGTGGATGGAAACATTAGCATTAATTCTCGCTGGCGGGCGTGGATCAAGATTGGATATCTTGTCCGAAAATCGTGTAAAACCGAGTGTCCCGTTTGCAGGAAAGTATCGCATTATTGATTTTACCTTAAGTAACTGTTCCAACTCCGGCATTTTCAATATTGCCATTTTAACGCAATATTTACCATTTTCATTGAATGATCACATTGGGTCAGGTAAACCATGGGATTTAGATCGACGTGATTCCAAAGTTACTCTATTACAACCTCACAGTGATTGGTATAATGGTACTGCCGATGCGGTACGTAAAAACATTCACTATCTCGAACAAAGTAATCCAAAATATGTGTTAATTTTGTCAGGAGACCATATTTACAAAATGGATTACCGGAAAATGATTGATCAACACATTCGCAGTAAAGCAGTCTTAACCATTGCAGCGAAAGTAGTAGATTTGTCGGAGGCTAGTCGTTTTGGAATCCTCGAGGCAGATGAATTTAACCGCATACACCATTTTGTAGAAAAACCAAAGGTCCCAACATCCAATCTTGCCTCGATGGGAATCTATGTCTTTAACGCAGATGTATTGCTCGAACAACTTCGAAATAATACGATTCCTGATTTAGATTTTGGAAGTCACATCATTCCTGGAATGATCAAAGAATCTCCAGTATATGCCTATAAATTTTACGATTATTGGAAGGATGTAGGAACGTATGACTCTTATTTAGAGTCTAATCTCGAGTTAATCGAAACCGTAGATAAGATTCCTCTTGATATGTACGACAAGAATTGGAAAATCTATACAAAATCAGAAGAATTACCAGCGGTTAAAGTCGGATCCAAAGCAGTCATCC
>JAUXXX010000032.1 GCA_030684695.1 bacterium | reverse complement strand
CATTGACTAAAACAACGATATCGGGCCTTTTTTCTATCTTGTTTTCAATGACTGTAAATTGATTGACTGCTAGAAAATCATTGTTTAGAGGATCTTCAAAATCGAATAACCGCAACTGAGTGTGCTTTAGAGAACCGGATTCATCGTGGTAACTTACACTGACTCCATCGGTAATCATTTTATGGAATACCCGGTTGTTATCGATTAGAGCTACTTGCTTAGGAATCAAGATTTCACGAACAGCATCTTCAATGATATTTCGCTTGATTCTTGGATTCAATGCCAAAAGAGCATCCATTAATCGGTCTTTGAGGATGACATCTTCATAGGATTGACGCTCTTTATGAGAGCCTTCAATCAAGTTTGGACCAAATGCGATTTCATAGCCAAGATCTTCTAGCCATTCAAGAGCTGCTTGTTCGACTTCTGATTCAATGAATACTTTGGCACTCATTTCATCACTCCTTAATGGGAACTTCAATTTCACCGTTCATTAGTTTGGGTAAGAGTTCATCTCTAATACTTGATAATCTATTATTTTCTAACACAGAGTTGACTATTTGATCATAAATCGATTTCACTAATTTATTAAATTTCAGCGATACTTTTGTTGAATAAGGAATTTTATATGAAGAGAAGTCTGCCCAACTTACCTTCGGCATCTTTGTACCATGAGATAGTTGAATGCAAAAATCGTTGAAGTTCTTAGAGAAAGTAACGCTTGCAACGAAAGAGAAATCATAATCCTCTTGAACTACAAAGTTGTGTATAGTTCCAGTAGTAATCCCGTCAAAAGGAGCTATACCAAATTTCCCAAGATAAGGTCTAATTGAACCATATAGAAAACTATACTTATCCATTTTATATGTATTCGTAGACAGCTTGTCTCCGTTTTCATAACTACACAGCGCAATTGAGTAAGAAGGCATGTTTGCCATATCAATAATCTTTTCATTGCCATCAGGAATAACTTTTTTATTACATTTTATAACCAGTTCACTTAATGAAACTGTTCTCCAACCTTTAGGAATGAGTCCCAGTTCACTCTCTACCATATCCCCGCCACTAGATTTATAAGGTTCCCCACCTTCGTTGGGAAACTCAAAATCCACAAACCATCTTTTATAGAGAGTTTGTGCGATTTCTTCTAGTATCTTGTTGATTTTGTTGTTGAGTTCGATTTTATCGTCAAGGGAAGATAGGACATTTGCAATTGCTTTTTGTTCAACTAAGGGGGGCAAAATAATATCTATCTTTCTAAACTCTGATTGCTTTATACCTGTAACGGTTGAACCACTTTCTCTAGCCTTTAACTCAGCTTGTCCTTTTGCAGACTGCAAGAAATATAATAAATAATCGTTATTTAGTACTTTAGAATTAGGCCTTAATGTCAAAAGTCTTTGAGCTACAGCTATACCGTTTCGATCTAATTTTGCAACTTGGCCCATAGGTGCTTCAGTAGTAATTAATATATCTCCTTTAAGTGGAATGCCTCTAACCATGAACCTTTTATATTCATCTTGGGATATTGTGTATGCTTCTGAATAATCAATTTTGCTATTTTTGACAGATTTAGCGCTTAAAGTTAAAATTCCATTTTCAGACTTTTCTGGTGTTTTACCTCTATAATCTAAAAGAATGTCAAGACATTCAACTAGATTAACTTTTTTCCAGTCGCTATACCCCATAGCCGATACCCTTTAGGTTTTCTTTTATTTTTGCTTCAAGAGATTTAGATTCTTCAAATAGCTCTGCTAGTTCAGATGTTAGTTTTAACATATTTTCATCAAAAGGAATACCATCATCTTCAACTTCTTCAATACCGACATATCTGCCAGGGGTTAGGACATAATCGTGTGTTCTAATATCATCGAGGGTTGCTGATTTACAGAATCCATCAATGTCTTGGTATCCTTTACCATCTCTCCAGTTATGATAGCTAGTATAGATTTTTTCAATTTCTTCCTCAGTTAACTCACGATGTTTTCTTGTTTCCATGTATCCCATTTTGCGAGCATCTATAAACAAGACCTTTTCAAGTCTGTTGGTTCTATTTTTTGAAACAAACCACAATGAAACAGGGATTGAAACGTCATAAAATAGCTGTGAAGGCATTGCAATAATACAATCGACGTATCCCCCTTTTTCCTCGAGGATACTTTTTCTAATGGTGTATTCTTCACTTCTTGATGTCGACAATGACCCATTTGCTAAAACAAACCCGGCAATACCCTTTGGGCTCAGTTTAGAAAGTATGTGTGATATCCAACCATAGTTTGCGTTTGTTGCTGGAGGAGTTCCCCATTTCCATCTAGGATCATCAATAAGTCTAGGTTGCCCCCAATCGCTGATATTAAAAGGTGGATTTGCTAGAATATAGTCAGCTCTTAGTGTTTTATGTTGATCGTTGGTAAAAGTATCTCCATCACGTTCACCAAGATTCGCATCAATTCCACGAATCGCAAGATTCATCTTAGCAAGTCTCCAAGTTGTCGCAACATACTCTTGGCCATAAATGGAGATATCCCCTAGTCTACCTGAATGTTCTTCAACAAAACGAGCCGATTGAACAAACATGCCACCAGATCCACAACAAGGATCATAGACTCTTCCGGAATAGGGTTCTATCATATTTACTAGTAGCTTCACAATCGATGGTGGAGTATAGAATTCACCTTCCGTTGTTCCAAACTTCTTTAAGAAATACTCATAGACTCTACCAAGCACATCTTTTGCCCTTGCTTCTTTACTGCCAATATTGAAAGAGAACAAATCAATGAGCTCTCCTAATTTTGCTTTATCCAATTCTGGTCGTGCATAATTTTTTGGCAAAACCCCTTTTAATGATGCATTATCTCGTTCGATTTGAACCATTGCATTATCAATTACTTGACCTATAGTAGGTTGTTTTGCCTGGGACTTGATGTGTTCCCATCTGGCATCTTTTGGTACGAAAAACACATTCTCTGATGCATAAGCATCGCGGTCTTCTTCCATGCCTGGATAGCTTGTTTCAATTTCATTGTATCTTTCAGTAAAAGAGTCTGATATATACTTAAGAAAAACCAATCCCAATATGACATGTTTATACTCAGAGCTTTCTATGTTTCCTCTCAGTTTATCTGCCATTTCCCAAAGCTTGTTTTCAAATCCTAAAGAAACCATACATTTACCTCGCATTTTCTCAATTTGACAATATAGATTATACATTTAAAACAGAAAACATGGAATGGTAATTATAAAATCTGTGAAAAAAGAACCGTCATAAATCACTGATAGAGAATGAATACCCGATGATTGAGTAAGAACATAAAAGAAACACCTCATTGTGTTGTATAGTCCAATGTTGCGTCGAATTCCCTCTTGGCGGAAATTGGTGGACTTAGTGAACCTTTCGATGAGAAATAATATATCTAAATCACAGTATAAGTGCTGAAAAAGTTTGTTTTTGACCTATTTATGAGTTTTTTGCACAAATGGTGTTCATTTCCAATTTGCAACCGATACTAAATAAAAGAGCTCACTCTCCTTCGTTACAGGAGTCAAGTTCTTTCGAATTTATTTATTAAATTGTCCGTTTTGAGCAAACAAACTCAACGCGGTTTTTTTACTGGTTTGTGGCTCAAACCAGGATCGAACCAATTACACATGTGTTTTGGTCCATTTAATCATGAAATACACACTTGGAGGAACATATGAACACAACTGTAGATCCAGCAATCAAATATAAAGTAAAGAGAACATATAAATATACGCGGTTTGGTTCGCTGCGCTGCGAATCCATTGGATCATGCAAAATAATCAAATTCGTTTTGTGTACTAAAGAAGACAAGATTGCAGATATAAACACTCATTGATAATGCACTGTCACTCATGAGTGCAGATGAATACTAAGGCATGTGAGCCAATGATGTCTTCTTTTGAACTTTAAGTAAGAATTTGAATT
>JAUXXX010000030.1 GCA_030684695.1 bacterium | reverse complement strand
AGTAGGGACAACCGTATTTTTCTTTTCTTTATCCATGTTTTTTGATATAATACATACTTGGAGTGATACGATGAAATATATGGTTTTAGCAAGTGGTTCGGGTGGAAACTGTACCTACATAGAAATAGAAGAACAGCGGTTTATCATCGATTGTGGGATTTCACTACGTCAAATCCAATCCAGATTATCCATGCGTAACTTGGTTTTAGAACGACTAGATGGCATCTTCATCACGCATGAACATGCCGATCATGTTGGTGGCTTGATTCCCATCCTCAATAAGTTCAAATGTAAAGTCTACATGACAGAAGGTACCTATCAAGGACTTCATTACAAAATCAAAGATAATATATCACAACCTCTTCTTCAATTCGTTTTATTTGATGATGCGATCATCAACAATGGGGTCTTAGTGAAAGCCATCATGAGTTACCACGATGCACTAGAACCATGTGGGTATCGCTTTACGCATCAAGGAAAGTCACTTGTATATTTAACAGATTCTGGATATTATCCTAAATCAAAATACGAATCCATTGCAAATGCGGATCATTACATCATCGAGTCCAATCATGATCCGGAGCTATTGCTAGAAAGCAATCGTACATGGTTACTAAAAAGACGAATTTTAGATGACCAAGGACATTTATCCAATGAAGATTCGGCTTTTTTAATGGCAAATGTATTAGGTGAAAAAACCAAAACAATTACATTAGCTCATTTGTCTGAAGAATGCAATACGGAATCCCACGCACTACAAGCGTTTAAAGATGTATTTTCAAACCAAGGATTGATCTATGATGATTTTAAGATTGTCTGTGCCAAACAAAATGAACCACTTGAACTGGAGGAATTATGATGCATCATACGATTGTAAAAGAACAGCTTTCAGATTATTTCAAGGTATCACCTGATGAAGTGATTGTCATTGATCGATTAAAAGGCGGAATGTCAAACTCCAATTACATCGCTTCCATCCATCATCAACTTTATACATTCCGGATTCCTGGTAAAAACGCATTTGTCTTTGTGAATCGCCAGTTGGAGCAATACATCCTCGAACTCATTAGACCTCTACAAATTGATGGCAACGCATTGATTCATATGTCGGTCGAAAATGGGTATAAGATTAGTCGTTATATGGAAGGAACTCCATTGATGCAACTAGTTCCTGCAGATTATTATGAAGAAGTAGCTTCTCTTCTTCATCAACTACATGACTCCACTCTTGAATGCATCTATGATTATGCCCCCTTTGAACGGTTGGCCAATTATGAGCAATTGGTTCATGAGGTCGGGCTTGCTCACGAAGCTACTTACTATGAGATTCGCGATAAGTTTTTTTCTCAAAAAGTACGACTTCAACAAGTCCTAAAAGTACTTTGTCACAACGATTCTCAACCGTCCAACTTTATTGACACGGGGGATAAAGTGGTCTTAGTCGATTGGGAATTTGGTGGAAACAATGATTACTTGTATGACATTGCTTGTTATGGAAACTTTGATTTCAATCTTGCTTTGGGTCTATTACCTGTCTATTTAGATAGAAATCCGACCAAAGATGAGTTAGAACGCTTGTATTTATGGAGAACCTTCCAGTGTTTACAATGGCACAACGTAGCCCTTTACAAAGAAGCCATTGGGTTAAGTGCAGAGTTACACCTTGATTTTAAGCAAATCGCTACCAACTATATCATCAAAGCAAACGCTTTATTCGAAGGTTACTTACACCTTTGATGTAAGCGTTTCTTTTCTAAAATAAGATTGAAACCCACCATGAAGTAAGGTATAATAGAACGTTGTAAAGTCGTTGACGAATTAATAATAAATAGGAGGTTTTTCCATGACATCAAAGAAAGTCTTTGCGTCGATGGATGGTAACCAAGCCGCTGCTTATGCAGCGTATGCGTTCACCGAAGTAGCTGGAATCTATCCAATTACTCCATCCACACCAATGCCTGAGTTTGTCGATTTGTGGGCTTCACAAGGCAAGAAAAATTTATTCGGTATGCCTGTGAAAGTCGTCGAAATGCAATCTGAAGCGGGAGCTGCAGGTACGGTACACGGTTCCTTATTAGCAGGTGCATTAACCACAACATTCACTGCTTCACAAGGTTTATTACTGAAGATTCCAAACATGTATAAAATAGCAGGGGAATTATTGCCTGGTGTTATCCATGTCTCTGCACGTTCGATTGCGGCTCAAGCGCTATCGATTTTTGGTGACCACCAAGATGTTATGGCTGTCCGTCAAACGGGATGGGCAATGTTAGCATCCGGTTCTGTTCAAGAAACCATGGACCTAGCAGGGGTTGCACACTTAGCAGCGATTAAAACAAGCATTCCATTCCTTCATTTCTTTGATGGGTTCCGGACCAGTCATGAAGTGAATAAGATTGAAGTATTGGATTACTCCGTCTTCGATCGTTTGTTAGACAAAGAAAAAGTTGCAGAGTTTCGTGGTCGTGCGTTAAACTCAGGAAAACCAAAAACCATGGGTACTGCTCAAAACGATGACGTATACTTCCAAACCAAAGAAATTCAGGAAAAGTATTATACACCAATCGCAGACATCGTCAACGACTATTTAGTTGAAATCTCAAAAGAAACCGGTCGGGATTACAAACCATTTAGCTACTACGGTGCACAAGACGCTACGGACATTATCATTGCTATGGGTTCGGTTACCGAAGCCATTCGTGAAGTTATCGACTTTAAACTAGCAAACGGCGAAAAAGTAGGACTCATCAGTGTCCATTTGTATCGTCCATTCTCCGAAAAGTATTTCTTCAATGTATTACCAAAGACTGTGAAACGGGTAGCGGTATTAGACCGTACCAAAGAAGCGGGATCTGTAGGTGAGCCATTGTTTATTGACATCAAAGGTGTTTTCTATGGAAAAGACATTCAACCACAAATCATTGGTGGTCGTTATGGACTATCTAGTAAAGATACGACACCATCTCAAATATTTGCAGTGTATGAAAACCTTCAAGGAGCGATGAAAGATCGTTTCACCATCGGAATTAAAGATGACGTGAATCATACCTCGCTCGACTACATCGACAATACCGATGTATCCGATCCTTCCACCAGAGAATTACTATTCTTCGGTCTTGGCAGTGATGGAACCGTTGGTGCCGTGAAAAACATCTCGAAAATCATTGGAGACTATACCGATTTATATGGACAAGCCTACGCTTCCTATGATTCGAAGAAATCTGGTGGAGTTACGAGAATGCATTTACGTTTTGGGAAAAACCCCATTCGTTCTACCTATTTGGTTAATAATCCACACTTTGTTTCTTGTTCTCAAGAAGCATATACACACCGTTTTAGTTTAATCGATGGAATTCGTAAAAACGGAGTATTCTTACTTTGTACAACACATTCTCCTGAAACGGTTGGGGCTTATTTACCAGCACGTGTCAAACGGGTATTAGCAACTCAAAATGTAAAATTCTATGTTATTGATGCTTATAAATTAGCACACCAAATTGGGGAACCAAAATTAATCTCCACGATTATGCAATCGGCTTTCTTCAAATTAAATGAGCAAATTATGCCTTACGAAAAAGCACAAGCAGCGATGAAATACATGGCTGAAAAGTCTTTTGCTCGTAAAGGGGAAGATATTGTTCAAATGAACTATAAAGCCATTGATGTCGGTGCCGATGGCATTCAAACGGTTGTTGTAGATCCTTCTTGGGCAAACGAAGGGCTTGAAAAAGTCGTGTTCGAAGATCGTCCACACTTTGTAAAAACCATCGCAGATGAAGTCAATGCGATCCGTGGATATGATTTGCCAGTATCAGCTTTCTTAGGGTTTGAAGACGGTCATATTCCTAACGGCACCTCTGCTTATGAAAAACGTGCCATTGCGGAAGAAACCTCTACTTGGATTCCAGAAAACTGTATCCAATGTAACCAATGTGCGTATGCGTGTCCTCATGCTTGTATCCGTCCCATTTTAGCTACACCAGAAGAAGCGGCGAATGCACCAACTGGAACCGTTTGGAAAGATGCGGTTGGTAAAGGCTTAGAAGGCTTAAAATACCGGATTCAAGTGTCCATTTTGGATTGTACAGGATGTACGGTTTGCGTCAACACTTGCCCAGCAAAAACCAAAGCATTGGAAATGAAACCCATAGCGTTTAATATTGCCAACAACGAACATGGTCGCGCAGAGTACTTATACAATCAAGTAACTTCTAAAGTCAACTTAGTAGGGAAAAACTCCTTAAAGAACAGCCAATTCGCCAAACCACTCTTTGAGTTCTCTGGTGCGTGTGCTGGTTGTGGAGAAACCCCATATATTAAACTTGTAACCCAATTGTTTGGCGAACGTATGATCATTGCCAATGCCACAGGATGTTCTTCCATCTTTGGTGCATCGTTCCCAGCATCTCCTTACACCATGAACAAAGAAGGACGCGGACCCGCTTGGGCGAACTCCTTATTTGAAGACAACGCTGAATTTGGTTTTGGTCTATTAATTGGACAAGAAACCCTTCGTGACAGACTTCAAAATACCATCATTGACAACGTTGAAAAACTTCAAAACGAAGAAGAAAAACAACTTCTTCAAGAATGGATTACAGAACGTGACAATGGTGAAAAAACTTTAGATATCGCAAGACGTGTTTTCCCATTACTAGATGCGGATACTTCCGACGCAGCGTCAAAAATCAAAGAATTAAAAGAGTACATTGTTAAATCATCCAACTGGATCATTGGTGGAGATGGCTGGGCTTATGACATTGGATTTGGTGGGCTTGACCATGTCATCGCCAACCAAGAAAACGTCAACATTTTAGTTCTTGATACCGAAGTATATTCCAACACTGGTGGACAATCCTCCAAATCTGCTCGTCATGGATCGATTGCGAAATTTACCGCTTCTGGTAAAACCGCAAAGAAAAAAGACTTAGCCGCAATGGCAATGACATATGGACATGTCTATGTTGCACAGATTTCCCATGGTGCTTCTGGACCTCAAGTCTTAAAAGCAATCCAAGAAGCAGAAGCATTCCCAGGGCCATCAATTGTGATTGCATACTCCCCATGTATCGCTCATGGTATTGATGGTGGTATGGGCAGTTCTCATTTACAAGCAAAACTAGCAACCGAATGTGGCTATTGGCCAACCTTCCGTTTCGATCCTCGATTGGTTGAACAAGGAAAGAATCCATTCCAATTGGATTCAAAAGAACCAGACTGGTCCAAATACAAAACATTCTTGTTAAGTGAATCGCGTTATGCAGCATTAAGTAACATCAATCCTGAACACGCAGAAGAATTATTACAACTCAACTTAGCAGATGCAAGACGTCGTTATGCGATGTATAAACGTTATCTTGCAATGGATTACTCGAATAAAGAATAACTAAATTAGAAGGCGACCCCAATCGGTCGCCTTTTTCTTCACAAAAAGCACAAAGTGACATGGTATGATTGTATGTAGTTTCTAAAAAAACGTTTTAAAAAAACGCGTTGTTGTATTATAATAAGTAATAGTATATTTCCGTATCGGAGGAACATTCATGACTAAATTTCTTACCAAACGTTTCATGTTAATTGGGGCACTTGCTCTTGTATTGATTGCAGGGGGAATTACTCTCCTCTTAACAGGACAAAAAGACAACCATCCTATTGCGCCCAATGGTTCATTGTTACCACTTTTATCCAGTCCAGACGATATATTCTTCCAAGGAACTGGTTTTTCGCTTACGTATTCCGATGTGTATGAAGAGTTCAAATCCAACGATGGAATCAATCAATTGCTATTTATGATTGACTCCGAGTTGTTAAAGACAAGAATCTCGTCTTTCTCTCAAGAAGTCGTCGATAATAAAATCAAGTTCTTAAAATACGCCACCTCAGACGATGAAAAAATTGCTGAAATCAGTGAAGAAGACATTGAAACGTTTGATCGTAATTATCTTGAGAACATGTTTTTATTGGGATATCAAAACAATGAAGAAGCATACGTGCGGATGCTTCTTGCCAAAGAAGAATTGGCTAGAGAAATGATTTTGGATCCAGCAAATGCAGAAAAAACATGGTACCTAAGCGACGCAGTAATAGCGGCGGATTATACGAGTAACATTTTTAACGACATTCAAGCCATTAAGATTCGTTTCTTTAGTGAAACGGATGCAAAAAACATTCTAACTAGTCTTAATTTAGTCAGTTTTCAAAATGACTTGCGACTATATATAGGTACGAAACCTCTTCAAGAAGTTTCTTCTCTTGGGTTGAATACAACCAATACCAGAGTGTTAACGAGTGATGAAGTGTTACTATATTACATTAAAATGTATAACATTGTATATGGGGCTTATTTACCACTCATTGATGAAGCTTCCACCGTAGAAGACATCCTTGAAAATGACACATTCACTCAAATTTTTAGTCAACAAAAAGCCATTCAATCGAGTCTTGCCAATTACATGTTTAATAGTTTGGCATCCATTGACGAGTTTGCTCTCAATCCGTCCAAATCTTATTACTCCACTCAACCAATTCGTTATGCATTGAACTCAAGTGATACCTCTCACTACATGGTCTTGAAATTATCCAGCGCCAATAAAGTGAATTTAACTTCATACAATCCAACCACCTCTTCTTTAGCAACTTTAATCACACAAGAATTGTACGATGAGTTAAAAGAAGCAAAAATTCAGTCCTATCTCAATACCCAAGGCTTTGTGGCAGAACGAATCTCGGAGTACCGTCAAGCCCAAGGGTTACAAGTCTTAGATTATTATTTAGGAGTAGATTACAAGAGTGTTTTCACTAGTTATGAAGTCAACAAGGTTGGTTCAAAAACACTTGTAGCGACTCTTTCCAATGGATTTTCAATCACGGCAGATGATTTACTAACGTTTGCTCTTGAAAAAAACGGAGCACTTTACTCCGTATACGCTGCACAGTTGCAGGCAGTTATTCATGCTCATTTTGCAGAGATTTATTGCAGAGGAGTTACGACTACTTGTGAATTCTCTTTAGGAAAAGATCGACCAGCTACCGTTTCTGCTCACTTTACAGAACTAGAAGAATTAAAGAAACAATATGCAGAATCCTACTACGCCATTTACTACACGTTCGCTGAATACATCTATTTGGCATATGGAGCGAAAAGTGATGCCGATATGGTTCAAGATTATTATGTGAAATCCAAACTTCAACCATTCTTAATTCACGCAGATTTTGCCAAAGATAATTATAAGATGTTAGAAGACTTGTTATACCCATTTGTCGAAGAATACTTCAACAACTACTTCAGCCTTAATGCAAGAACCTTACTGATCTTTGTGGATCGCAATGAAGACGCGAAACCTGACAACTTCACTTCCTTTATCGAAGAATTAGGTGATCGCACTGCGTTTGATGCTCTGATTGCAGACTTTGAAACCGCCATCCGAAACTATATTACAGAAAAGAATGCCATTGGGTTTGGCGATGTTGTATCTGTGTATAACGCCGCAAGAAGAAACGATCCCATTTGGGGAGTCTTTAAGCAACAAGGACTTGCATTAAATCTAGGGAATCCTTCCTCATCGGGATCAATTACATATCTTAACACCAAAGATCAATTCGAAAAACCATTGGTCGAAGCATTCCAAGCAACCTATGCACTATACAATACAGACACTAACAGAATTCTTCCTGGATATCATTATCAAGAATTGGTTGAGACTTCCCTTGGTTTATACTTTGTCTATGCAGAAAAAGGAACGAACTTTACTAAACCTTCAGCGAAGTTTACAATGACGTATACCAACAACATTCCAAACTATACAATAGGTACCGAAAACGAACTGGATATTCCTTCTCTTGAACAATTAAAGTTATTTGCTCTCAAACGTTTTTATGAGATTGGCTATGGAACGGCCTCAGACGTGGAAACCAAATATGGAATTACGATTCCAATACTACCAACGAGTTTAATCACTGCTTTAGAAGCCTATTTTACCCCCTTACACGATGCCATCTATGTGGTTGGTCATTTGAACATGATTGTATCGGATGTCTTGTTAGCAGGCACCTACATCAATTCACAACCTAGCTATTCAAGTAAGAGTAATATAGAGATGCACGCTACGTTAGAAGCCATTAAGAACTTATATTATCAACAAGTATTTTCCAAATACATCAACGAATAAATAATCCAAATGCGGGGTCACCCGCATTTTGCCTTAGGGGGATCATCATGAACCGCTTAGAGAAAGAAAAAGCCATTATTCAAGCCACTTCCATTTGGACGATCATCTTAAACTTCTTATTGGCTGTGATGAAAGTAATCACTGGTATCATCGGGAACTCTACAGCGCTGATTTCAGATGCCATCAATTCTACATCAGACGTCTTAACCACTATTGTAGTTTGGATTAGTGGCAAATTATCAAGAAAAGAACATGATGATGATCATCCCTATGGCCATGAAAAACTAGAAAGTATGATTTCAGTCGTATTAGGGGTCATTTTAATCGTCACTGCTTTAGAGATTGTTAAAAAAGCTGGAGGCGAACTATACGCCTTTGTGTTTGAGGGATATCAGATAGAAAGTCCAACATTCGTTGCCTTAATCGCCGGAATGATGACCATTATAATCAAGGAAATCATGTATCGATTTACAAAAACGAATGCAAAAAAAGCCTCGAGTCCAGCACTCTATGCGATGTCTTTGGATCATCGAAGTGATCAATTCGCTGGACTTGGTGTCATAATTGGGGTGGGTGGAGCGATGCTTGGCTTTACCTTTTTAGAGCCAATTGCATCACTGGTCATCTGTTTTCTAATCTTCAAAATGGCGTTTCGAATCATTAAGATTGGGTTTGCTCAAGTCGTCGATCAGGCAGCGGATGAGCAAACAAGAAATTATATCAAAGAAATTTCCCAAGGCTTTGAAGGTGTAATCCGACTCGATGACATCAAAACGAGGATGTTTGGAATGAAATTATTCGTGGATTTAGAAATTGCGGTCGATCATACACTCAGCATGACTCAAGCACATGACATTGCACAACGTCTCCACGATTGCATCGAAGAAAAAATTCCTGATGTTAAGCATTGTATGATTCATGTCAATCCAGACATCGAATGTAGAAACGATTAGTTTATAAAATTGATTTGTAAAGAAATGTGTAAACCCTACCACATTTCTTTTTTCTTTTCACAAAAAATTTGATTTTTCTATATTCAAGATGATTGAAATCGCTTTCCTCTAATGATATTATGAATGGGTAAACGGTTACGGCCAAAAAAACATAGGAGGAAACAATGAGAAAAAAAGCGTTTGTGCTAATCATCGGATTGCTTTTGGTATTTGGTTTAGCAGCTTGTGATACGACTTCTACTGCACTTCCAACAACAGTAGCTCCCACAACAGTCGCACCAACAACTGTCGCTCCAACAACAGCAGCTCCAACTACAGTCGCACCAACAACAGTAGCTCCAACCACTGTTGCTCCAACAACAGTCGCACCAACAACAGTCGCACCAACAACGGTAGCGCCAACAACGGTAGCGCCAACAACTACAGTTATTACCACAGCTCCATTTACACTCACGTTAACTGGACTGACAGATGCTGGGTTCACCCCAGAAGACATCATCATAGCGGGAACACCATTTAATCTATTAGCGGGAGTTGTCGCTTTAGGATCCAATGGAGTGAATTACAATGACCGTATTTCATTTGATGCTGAAGCAGCATGTATGATTGATGCCTCCGGTATGTTAACCACTGTAGGTCCAAAAATCTGCGTAGTAACCTATACCGCTGTCGTTTCTGGAAAACTTGCTCGTGGAAACCGCACCATTAAAATTAGTGCAGCTCCCATCATGATCGAATTTACAGAAATGCCTGGCGTTATTGACAATGAATTATTATTTGGAACAGACGCAGCTGTAACTACTTCTGGAACCGGACTATATTCTTGGTATTTCTGGCAAGAATCCGCAGCAGTACTTGGAGCCACTGGTTCTATTAAAGTTGAAAATGACAAACTGATTATTGCTCAAGAAACAGTAGGCGGAAATCCATGGAGTTTGCAAGCATTGAATCCAACGGACATCATTCTTACTAAAAACCAAATGTACAAAATAACGATGACGATTACTTCTACAACCAATCGTTTCATCGATATCGTTACCAAAGCTCCAAACAATGACTATGGAAATGACACACATAGCATTATTGATGTAAAAATTGGTACACATCAATACGATATGGTTTTCAAAGCATTCGCACCAACCTTGTTCTTTAATATTATGACAGGTACCGTCGAAGGCACAACAAATGCTGGCGCGGGAACATTAGAATTTTCTAATTTCGTGTTATGGCAAGGACCAATCCAACGCGATTACGTAGAACTTGCAGGTTTCTTTGACAACCCAGTAAACGTAGTTGGTAAAGAAATGGAATATATCACTACAACAGATGCAAATTATGTTAGAACATTCTATTATTGGGATGAATCCAATGGAACCATCTTAGCCGGTGAATACACAGACAACGGCTTCGAAGTTGAAGTTCTTAAGAACCCATCAAATACATGGGGAGCTCAATTGCAATGGAATGATATGAACAAAGCCGGAACTGCACTTAAAAAAGATGCATGGTATAAATTATCAATGACCATTAACAGCCCAGTAGCTCGTACCATTCGCTTAGAAGTTACTGGTTCACATCACACAATGCCAGTATCAAAGGGTCAAGATATTTCCTTAAATGTTGGTAATAACGACATCGTTATGGAGTTCAAATCTGCATATGATTATTTCTTCATGAAAATATTATTTGGAAACTACGGAGATCCCGTTCAAATGGGTGTCTATACTGTTTCTAACTTAAAATTGGCTGAAGAAGTTGGCGCTGTGGATCCAGTCGATCCAAACGATCCAGCAGAAGTCATCGGAAACGTCTTTGGAACTTTAACCAATGTTAAGGGATCAGACATGTTCTTCGATGGAATCAACGGTCCAACTGAAATCGAACAAAACACCATCTATCTATGGAAAGGTATCGTTGATTGGTTCGGCGGTTGGGCAAGTTTCCCAGTCGTCACTGGTTCCGTTAACGCTGCTGGACAAGTAGTAGTTGATATCGATGCAACAGGTCCAGAATTCTGGGCAATTCAATTGAAATACAAGGGTGGAGAAGTTTCAATCGGCGTCGATTATGTCTTCGCATTCCATGTATATTCAGAAGTAGCACGTAAGATTAACGTTCAATTAAAAGATCCAGGCTTTGGCGGCGCATTTGTCGACAAAGAAGTAGTTCTTCATGTTGGCTTAAACGTTGTCGAAGTGCCATTTAAAGCCGTTCATAACACCTTCAACGTTCAATGGAATTTAGGCGATTTTGAAGCCGAAGTGAACGAAGCTGGTACATTAGTGTTTGACAACTTCATGGTTACCCGTCAAGTAGAATTGGTAGAAAATTATGTTGAAAACGGTGATTTCGCTGTAGACATGCCAGTACTTGGCGCAACAGATGCTCTTGGTTGGGCTTTATGGACAACTGCAGGCATTGGTGATTCATGGGCACTTCCAAACTATGGTGGAACCATTACCATCGCGGATGGAGTCTTAAAAGTCAATACCACTGCAAAAGGTGGAGCAGACTGGGCAGCACAAATCCAATACAATGCACCAACCAATGATTTAGTCGTTGGCGCTGTGTACAAAGTTGCGGTTACCATTACATCAAACGTATCGACCACCATCGCGCTTCAATTTAAAGGCGTAACCGATGGCGGACCACACTCCACAGTCGTTGTAACCTTAAATGTAGGTGTGAACAATGTGGTTGTGTACTTAACAGCTATGCAAGCTCAAATGCGTTTATTCTTATTGGTTGGTTTAACAGAACCAGGCACAATGTTAACATTTGATAACGTTCAAGTGTTTAAACCTGTAATGCCAGATCCAGTCGATCCAGTTGATCCAGTTGATCCTGAAGTACTAGTACCTGTATTAGTGCCAAACGGAATCTTCAATGGTGATTTCAACGCTGAAGGCTTCGCAGTCGGCGCTGAAGGAAGCGGATGGGGAAAATGGACAACACAAGGAAATAATTGGGGCGCAAAAGAAGTTGACGCTACATTTACAGTGGTAGACGGAAAAATCGTCGTTACCATTATTAATGATGCAGTTAACGGTGGAATTGGTGATGAAGTATGGTTTATTCAACTTCTATACCGTCCAGGCGCTGCCGCTCCTGTAGTGATTCCTGGCAAAACATACGTGGTCACTTTAGAAGTGAATGCATCCGTTGCG
>JAUXXX010000021.1 GCA_030684695.1 bacterium | reverse complement strand
GAAAATCTTCACAAACGTGGGCTTACGGAAATGCCCAAATTTGGCTTTGAACCCGTCACAGTTCCAGGAGCCATCAAAGGATGGAGCGCACTATCCAAACGCTTTGGTCGATTGCCGTTTGAATCCTTGTTTACTGATATTTTATCCCTTGCAAGAAATGGGTTCCCTGTAGGAGAGACAACTGCATCTTACTGGGCAAAAGCTGCCACGTCTTACAAAAACGTGTTAAAAGAAGACTACTTCAAGCATTGGTTTGACACGTTTTTGTTTGATGGTCTAAGCCCTGTAGCTGGTCAAGTGATTACACTATTAGATCATGCTTCTACCTTAGAAGAAATTGCCTCAACACATGGAGAATCATTTTATTCTGGAGCTCTAGCAGATCAAATTGATGCCTTTAGTAGAAAACATAATGGTTTTATTCGTAAAGCCGATTTAGAAAATTATCAAGTTGAGTGGGTAGAACCCATCAGTGTTCATTACAAAGGCTATGATGTATTTGAACTTCCACCCAACGGTCAAGGGATTGTCGCCTTGGAAGCTTTGGGGATTTTAAGTCACCTTGCTTTAGATCATCTTGATGGAGTGTTATCGATTCATCATCAAATTGAATCCTTAAAACTTGCATTTAGTGATGCCTTTGCCTATGTGTCCGATCCAAAAAGTATCTCGCTAGATCTTTCCAATTTATTAGATCCTACTTATATATCCTCTAGAGCAAGTAGCATTGGTTTTGAAGCCATCCCCCCACATCCGGGAACTCCAAATCGTGGTGGAACCGTCTACTTCGCCACTGCGGATAAGGATGGAAACATGGTTTCTTTTATCCAATCCAATTACATGGGGTTTGGTTCTGGACTCGTCGTCCCCCATACTGGCATTGCATTGCATAACCGAGGACATAATTTCTCGATGGTACCAAATCATCCCAACTGTGTTCAACCTCACAAGCGTCCTTACCATACCATCATCCCAGGTTTCTTATCAAAAGATAATATTCCTTTAGGACCATTTGGAGTCATGGGTGGATTTATGCAACCACAAGGACATGTACAAGTTCTTTCATCGATGATTGATTTTCATCTAAACCCACAAGCCGCTCTTGATAAACCACGCTTCCAGTGGATGAAAGACTTACAAGTCATTGTCGAACCTGATTTTAACAAAGAAGTGATTACTGAACTACTGAAGCGAGGTCATCAAATCCAAATTGAACCAGAGCTTGGTCAATTTGGCAGAGGTCAAATTATTCTTAGAAATCCGCAATCGAAGGTATATACAGTAGGCACTGAAAAACGTGCCGATGGATATATCGCTGCTTATTAGTATAAAAAACGCTGTGAATCATTTTCGCAGCGTTTTATTTAGATTAGAAATGTAATACGGCGTGTGAGTTCTCATTGTCTTATCACTTCAAAAGCATCACTTGTGAATGCAATTAGAAATCATTGGCAATATACTACTCCACTACTTCCACTTGTTTTTTAGGTAGATGATTTTTCAAGTAGTAAAGTAAATCTTCTTTATTCATCGGTAAGGCATAAAAGTATCCTTGTGCATCATCAAATCCAAGTTCTTTGCAGATCTTGTGAGTATTTTCATCCTCTACTCCTTCTGCTAATACTTTATAGCCATAGTCATGAGCCAATGTCACGGTTTGAGAAAGCAATTGCTTGATTCGTTCATTTGTTGCGACATCACGTATAAAACATTGATCTATTTTTAAGGTTTGAGCAACGAATCCAGATGAAAATGACATCATTGATTTGGAATCACCAAAGTCATCAATCGCTACTACATAGTGACGCCTGGATAGCTCTTCTAATATTTGTAAGCTTTTAGCCTTGTTGGCATACAAATTTCTTTCCGCTATCTCTAACTCCAATTGCCCAACTTCTAGTCCTGCAACTTGTAGTGATTTATCGAGTTCTTCGATAAAGTGTGGATGGTATAAGTTTCGAATCGAAACATTGATGGATACGGGTAAATTGATGTTGATAGATTGTAGTGTTTGGATCAAGGATATACTTTCTCGAATGACACAAGAAGTCATCGTATGAATCAATTCGGTGTCTTCAGCTAAAGGAATAAATGTGGATGGGGGAATCAGTCCATATAGATGATGTTTCCAACGGATAAGGGACTCAAATCCATTGACTTGATTGGAAGAAAGATTGATAATAGGCTGAAACACCAAATGGGTATTTCCTTCTTCTAAGGCTTTGGCAAAGTGACCCAATAAATCAACATCTAATTGCTTCTTTTGAACAGATTCATCGTAGATTAAGAAGGATTGATTGGTTTCTTTTGCAATTCTCGCTGACAAATCAGAAGAGATAAACGCATCAAGATTAGCACATTCATACAGAGCTTTGTTCGCCGCATAGCCAATCGAATACTCTAGATACAATGGGATTTTATTAACAACAATCTCTTTTTTTAGTGCTTTTAGTAACGACTTAATTTCTGCACTCGAATCGCTAAATGGAACCACAATCCAAAACTTATTGGCTTCTGCTTGAACCATCCATGCTTGATCTTTGAATTCTGTCATTACGTTTTTATACAGGAAATCGAGGGCTTTCCTTGTTTGAATGACGCCTAATGACAAAGAAATCATTTCAATGTTGTTAATAAGTACTGTCATCATCGCTGCGGAGTGTAGTTTGTTTGGCAGTGTGGATAATGTTTTTAAATAGTTCATATTGGGAATCATCGTACCGGGATGATGCGAGTACATTTCTTGAATGCGTTTTGAATAGGTGCGCCATGCATGGGAAAAGACACTAATGACTAGCCCTGCTAAGAAGAAAGACAAAAACATAATCGCCATATCGATTGGCTCTTGATATTCTCCATACAAACGTAAAGGGGCGTAAGACTCAATGATAATGTAGTTTGGTGTCAAAGGTC
>JAUXXX010000017.1 GCA_030684695.1 bacterium | reverse complement strand
AATTGGACTCCCGCTCTCACATCAAATGGAGCTTATCCTATTGGAATGTAAAAAAATGTTTCCTGCTTCACAACTAACCTATGTTGTTATGTCGG
Source organism: bacterium (assembly GCA_030684695.1). Classification (GTDB taxonomy): domain Bacteria; phylum Bacillota_I; class Bacilli_A; order Izemoplasmatales; family Hujiaoplasmataceae; genus JAUXXX01. The sequence goes on along the minus strand of JAUXXX010000017.1, from coordinate 3,356 downwards.
GATACAGTGCAAACGTATTATCGAGTCTTCAAAAATGGCGTGCATTGTCACCTGAAACCACCATTATTAGTGATGTCAAACACCTTCATTACTTTAATTTGCAAGGTCCGTTGCCATCTATTTACCGAATTGAACAAAATAGTTTTCAATTGGTTATGAAATCTGGCAAAAAGCTTTCCTTTATACCCTCGCCTTTTATCATGAGTGCTGGGTCCTTCATGACCTATGATCTTACTAATCAAACGTTATTTTCAGGCTATTTATTTGCAAACCCTGTATATTCTGCAAGTGCTTCATTTCAAGAATATGTTTCCAGTGCATTAAAATATCTGTCGAACTATTTACCTTCGAGTGACTTTGTAAGGTATACCTTAAAACAAATTCAATCATTCTTTATTGCTCGTGTTATTACTGTTTATGGGAATGTTCTCGAAGAACAACAGATTTCTCAACTAATGACAACGTTATCAACGTTTGATTTTTATAATTTAACTGGACTTTCAATGTTCAAACAACCAAATTCAGTGGACTATATCCAGTTTTCAAATCAAGTCTTGCGAAAACTACGTAGTATTTATGGCACATTAGCACTTCAAGAATTATTTGAGGAGACGCCTTTTAGCTATGATGAATCTGTGGAAGAGGTTCGATCCACTGTCTTAGAAGGGTTTCGGTTGTGGCATCGATTGTTTGAGTTGATATACGCTAAAAAAGGAGTTTCATGGTTAGCGGTAGTGGAACCAATCATTGATAAACTAGTAGAGTTATACGATATAAAAAAACCAAGCATCTATCAATCGCAACTGATTACTTCTTCTAAGCAATTACATCAATTAGATTTGGAAAAAAATGAACTCGTTTCTAAAGTTGCGGTACTTGAATTAGAAATGCAATCCACAGTTGATCGACTTGTCAAAGACCCTTTAACAAATTTATACAATGAGTTTTTCTTAAAAGGAACTCTATCTCGTAAAGTGGAATCACTTGTTAGTTCAAATCCGAAACCTTTTACACTATTATACATTGCAGTTGATCATATGCATCGAATTAATCGTACGTACTCCTACCAAATTGGTGATGAAACAATCAAGCATTTTGGGATTTTTCTTCAAGAAAACATTCAAGAAGAAGACCGTTTGTTTCGAGCTTCAGGTGTATCATTTGCATTGCTCATTGAGCGAGATTTAGAAGAACAAGAACTCGATTCTTTGCTATCCAAAGTTAGAGAATCTACCCTCTTTGTACAATCCATTACCGCGTCAATAGCGCTAGTTCGAAGTGTGGAGTGCTCCTTAGACCATTCTACGGAAGCGGCTGTTCATTTCTTAATGAATACTGCTGAAAACCGCATCCAAACTGCCTTTCAAAAAGGTGGAAATCAAATCGTAAGTCAAGATACTTTAGTTCGCAAAGCGACTAGAGGAAAAGTATTGTTGGTTGAAGACGATAAAATTCATGCAAACTACATTAGAACCGCACTCGAAAACGAATCGTTTGACGTTGACTGGGCTCAAGATGGCATGGAAGCACTCAATCGTATCCAAGAACATGTGTATCATGCCATTGTATGTGATAAGTTCGTTCCAAAACTGGATGGATTTTCTTTAAAAACGCAAATCAATAAAACGGCACATCAAGGAACTTGTTTCTTACTGATGGTTCATACAAAAACAGCTGAAACCATTTCTAGAGCCAATCGTCTAGGAATTACTGCCGTGTTGACCAGACCTATTTTAATCGAAGAACTCGTCGGTTTTATTCAAAGAAACCAAATGAAACGAGGATAATATGACTTTACAAGATATTTATCTACTCATCATCTCACTAACATCCATTATCGTTTTGTTAATGGTTCTTATTCTTGTGAATAAATGGCGAATCCGCACGAAAAAACGACGGATTACTGCTTGTAAAACTGCACTTATGGAACAGTTCTCCAACAAGAAAAAGGCGAACTTACGATTGTATGCTCTATCCACATTGATGGAATCTTACGTGTCTCTTGCTCAATCATTGGTTCTGGATGAAGAACAACGAGGCAATGCCTACCAGGACTTTTCGAAAATGGGGATCATTAAGCGATTAGTCAAACAACTATCTCATCGTCATAAAGTGAAACGAAAAGAAGCAATCTTTCTACTGGGTCATTTTCCGATTGTTTATACTCGTTTTGCATTGATAGATCAATTGCGTTTGGAAAAAGATGCAGATGTTAAATTATACTTGGTCAATGCTCTTCGACGTCAAATTGATCAAATGACCATTCATGAAATGATTGAAAGTGTTGTAGGAAGCAGACGTTTCTATCAATCAAGAGTCATTGAAATCTTGAAGTCAGAAATCCATGCTTGTATTCACTATTTGTACGGCTTACGTTCGAGAAATGAGATAGAAATAAAAGAATTGTTTATTGAATTGGCTGATTCTACATATAGCGATGAGTTTTCAAAGGCGTTACTTGATGAACTTCACGCTGTGGAGGATCATATCAGTGGTAATATCAACCCTATTTATCAGAAGATGCCTGTCCGTCGTTTTAAACGCTACTATTTACAATTATTAAAAGTTCTATCCAATAGTTATCACTTTAACTTAAACAATTCAATGTATCTTGAAAACAAAGATACCGATGTCATCATTTTAGCGATTCAACAAATATCACATAAAATTGATATTGAAACCATTCATGTGATTCTAGCCATTCGTGAAGCACCTGAACTCATTAATGCCAAAGTAGAAGCATTGCTTCGAATCATTGACATTGAGCCCCAAATTTATCTGATTTTAATTAAAGAAATGTGTAGTGGCTTGATTCCTTTGAACCACGGTGTCGTCGCACGTTTGCTTGTGGAACGAATTGATTATTTGTTCTTAAAACTGTTTTCAGAATCCAATGACCGGTTCCAACGCATGCTCAAGTTTATTGTTTCACAAGGATTCTCAGCTGATCTCATTGGTTTTTTGAATCGCTTTGCTCAACCAGAAGTAGTAGAAAAAGCTTTAAGTTTGATCGAGTCGGTTGCCTTGGAAAACCCGGAGTTTTATAAGCAATTGACTTGGTATTTACGTAAAGATTTATTCAAAAGAACAAATTTACCAATGGTCAATTTTCCAGTTCCTTCTAAGCAGAAATCCAAACCTGAAGCCAGAAAAACGAAATGGCTCCTTCGCATTTTAGCATTCATTTTATTGATTTTTCCAACCATCTTTTTGATTTTTACACCATTTTCTATTTTTTCAGAACCTTTGACTGAAATATTATCACGTTTTGTCCTTACAATTAATTACACCTTTATTGCTTATTATATGTTACTTAATTTTGTTTATATTGTGCTTGCGATTATTTCAGCAAGAGG
>JAUXXX010000009.1 GCA_030684695.1 bacterium | reverse complement strand
CATTGTATTTGCAAGGGATGAATATCCAAATCGTACAACGAATGCAGAAAAACTAGCAAAACTTCGTCCTGCATTTAAAACAGATGGGTCCGTTACAGCTGGAAACGCATCAGGAATCAATGATGGTGCGAGTTTTCTTGTCTTAGCGAGTGAAAAAGCAGTAGAAAAATATAATTTGATCGTATTAGGAGAAATCGTAGCGTGTGCAGAAGCGGGCGTAGATCCAAACTTGATGGGTATGGGACCAGTTCCTGCGATTCGTAAAGCCTTAATGAAAGCCAGTAAGTCGCTGGAAGAAATCCAACTCATTGAACTAAATGAAGCATTTGCGGCACAATCACTTGGTGTCATTCGTGAATTAGCAAGCGAACACAAATGCGACATTTTACACCTCATGCAAAAGACCAATCAACACGGTGGAGCGATTGCACTTGGTCACCCCGTTGGGATGAGTGGAAACCGAATTATTGTAACGTTACTTCATGAAATGCGTCGTCAACAATCCGTCTATGGATTGGCAAGTTTATGCATCGGTGGTGGCATGGGAACAGCCGTCATCATTAAAGTAGAAAAGTAGAGGAGATAACGATGAAATTATTAAATAAAGTAGCTGTAGTAACCGGTGGTGCCAAAGGCATCGGGGGAGAAATTGCAAAATTATTTGCTTTAGAAGGTGCGAAAGTTATTGTCGCTGATATGGGTGAATTGTCCTTTCGATTGGATAATGTGGAATTAATCAGTTTAAACGTGGCAGATTCCGCCGCATGTAAAGTCTTTTTTGATCAAGTGATTGCGAAATACGGCAGAATAGATGTGTTAGTAAACAACGCAGGAATTACTCGCGATGCGATGACCAAGAAGATGACAGACGAACAATGGGATGCAGTCATCAATGTGAATTTAAAAGGCGTATTCAATCTAACAAGATATGTAGGACCTAAGATGGAAGAAAACGGTGGTGGATCGATCATCAACATTAGTTCTGTAGTCGGACTATTTGGAAACATCGGACAAGCCAATTACGCAGCGACAAAGGCGGGACTCTTAGGGTTAACAATGACTTGGGCCAAGGAATTTGCTCGTAAAGGGGTTCCAGTTCGCTGCAATGCCATCGCTCCAGGGTATATTATGACTGATATCTTAAAAACAGTTCCAGAAGAATTATTACAACAATTTGCGAAATTAACCATGTTAGGACGTTTGGGTCAACCAGATGAAATTGCGAAAGCAGCGTTGTTCCTAGCATCAGATGACTCCTCCTATATCACTGGTCAAACATTAAGTGTGAATGGTGGTATGCGTTTATAACTTCAAACAACGACAGAAAGATTGGTGAGTTTTATGAGTAAACCGACGGTTGGTATTGTCGGCACGGGGATTTATATCCCAGATACTAAAATCACTGCCGCGGAGATTTCAGCTAAAACATTAGGTGTTTGGTCAGAAGCTGCTGTGATTGAAAAACTTGGAATCAAGGAAAAATCCCTTCCCGGTGAACAAGATGGGACCCAAGAAATGGGAGTGAAAGCTGCGCTTGATTGTCTCAAGAATACCGGTGTTGACCCTTTAGACATTGATGTGGTCTTGTGCGTAGGAGAAGAGTGGAAAGAATATCCACTCACTACCAGTGCTTTGTATATTCAAGACCGTATTGGCGCAAAAAACGCCTGGGGAATTGATGTTCAAAACCGCTGTTGTACAACCGTATCTGCAATGAAAATGGCCAAAGATATGCTAATAGCTGATGATGAAATCAACATGATTATGGTGGTCGGTGGCTACCGTAATGGGGATTTTGTCGATTATACTGATAAGGATATGTCCATGATGTATAATCTGGGAGCGGGAGGAGGAGCGATTCTTCTTCAAAAAAATCTCGGACGTAATAAATTGTTAGGAAGTCATATCATTGGGGATGGCTCTTTATCTAGAACAGCAGGAGTGGAAATCGGCGGAATTTGTCGTCCTATTACCAAAGAAAATGTGGAAGAAGCTAAAAAATCGCTTCGATTAATGGATCCCATTGCCATGAAAAATCGCCTAAACGAAGTATCTATGCCTAATTGGTTGTTATGCATTGATGAGGCGCTTCGTAAATCGAGTCTCGAAAGAAAAGATATTTCCTTCCTTGATATTTTACATATTAAGAGAAGTGGACATAATCAAATGCTTCAAGAGTTACAATTAAAAGATGACCAAACCATATATTTAGAAAATTATGGTCACATTGGTCAAATCGATCAAATTCTTGCACTCCATTTGGGCTTAAAACAAGGTAAAATAGTAGATGGGTCAGTTGTTTGTATGTTAGCTGCCGGCATTGGTTATGTATGGGCTGCCAACATTGTGAAATGGGGGTCATAGAATGTTTTTTGATAGTGTCAAATTTTGGAATACGTTTTACATCATCACTGGTGTGACCGTCTTCTTGTTTCTATTCGTTGATTTTGTAGTCATTCGTAAGATTCTGAAGAAACCATCAAAACGTGATCTTGCTTCTAATTTAATTGTCATTGGATGGTTTATCGCGATTGTCGTTCATTTACATGCATCGCTTGGCAATTTCTTCTTTTTTCAAACTCTTTTTGATAAAATGTTAGGAATTTCTGTACTTGCTTTAGCAACTACTGGAATTGTACTGATTTTTAAAACATCGATTACTACCAACTTCGCTCAAGGAATGTTAGCGACATTCGGCGTGTATGTGGCGGGAATTGTGTCTATGAGATGGGCTCAAAATACTGGAATTTCATCGGTCTTTCAACTAGCCATGATTTCCATGATCGCTGGAGCCATTGTAGCGTTCTTAATGGGAGTTGCGATTGATGTGTTTATCATACGCAAATCCAAATACATCACCTCCATTGGAAAACAGATGATTACCATGGGGTTGGTTTTGGTCATTTCAGGGATTATTCCGGTCATTTTTGGAATCGATGCCATTTCCGTTCCTCGGATATCATCGAGACCCATCAGTTTTGAATGGATAGGATGGAATTTCACTGTTTCAGAACATGCATTGTATGGAATGTACATTAGTGTAGGACTGTTAGTCGTGTTATTCACGGCACTTCGGTTCACAAAATGGGGTCTAGGCGTTCGTGCCACGGCTTCTAATGAAATCGTTGCAGGCATGATGGGAGTGAATACGAAACTCATTACTGCACTATCGTGGGGAATTGCTGGGGCACTTGGCGGAGTGGCGGCGTTTATGTTAGCACAAGGCGGAACCTTATCTGCAGGGATGATGGTTTCTACTCAAGTCAATGGGTTCATGGCAGCGATTTTGGGAGGATTTTCTTCCTTCATCGGACCGATTGTTGGGGCGTTTATGATTCCAATATTATCCAATTTAATCTTTTATTTCTCGCCTTTATGGCAAAATGCGATTGTTTATCTCTTGGTTTTGTTAATTGTCTTAGCAAAACCACTCGGATTGTTTGGCAAACGCATTGCAAAGAAGGTGTAGACGATGAATTCACTGTCATTGATACGTCAAAAACGTATCGGTCAACTGAAATCGTTGATCCATCATCCTTACTTTGGATTCTTAGTCGTTGGTGCACTCCTCTTATTTATGCAAGGATTGCGAGCCGCAGGCGTCAATATTTCCATTACAGTTATGAGAACCTTTGGTTTGACAATGATTTATGTCATCATAGGTCTTGGATTTTCTATTCTCTTAGGCTATGCAGGTCTGGCGTCGCTTGGAACAGCAGGGTTTGTGGGGATTGGAACGTATTTGGTCGGATACTTAACGACTAAAATGGGATTTCCCATTTACATCATTATTATCATCTCGATTCTTGGAGCTATCCTCATCGGATTGATCATCGGCTTTATCTCTTTACGAATTGAGGGCATGTATTTAGCCATTATTACTCTTGGTTTATCTGAAATTTTGAATGAAGTGTTTAAAAATGCTGTTGAATTTACCAATGGAACCAATGGATTGAATATGTCCACCATTGTCTTCTTTGGAACATTTGAAGTGATTAATATTGAAACCATCTTTACCGCACTGGTGTTTATCTTGGTGCTGGTGATGGTGATTACCTTTAATATCATGAAGTCTCCTACAGGAAGAGCGATGTTGGCAATGAAAAATTCCGAGTCCGCTGCTCAAGCAATGGGGGTTTCCATTCTTAAGTATCGGTTGATGGCTTTTATGATCGCTACCGTTTATGCTGTAGTAGGTGGCGTACTCTACATGACTTACTTTGGATTTTCCATTCCATCTAGTTGGGGACTTGCTTTCAGTTTAAACATATTAGCAGCGATTATTGTGGGTGGAAGCAGATCGATTTATGGGGTATTGTTAGGTACATTCATGATTTTTGGACTCGATATGGCTGTCTTTCAAACCATCAACGTCTCCCCCACACAAAACGCTTCTGTTGCGGCATTCATTGCGAGGTTTCCGGAGCATACAGAACAGTTATCTGAGTTTTTCAGAAGCTTAAATGGGGCGATACCGACCATGTCTTATATTTTCAATGGGGTACTTATCATTATTGTTATCATGTTTTATCCGGGAGGATTGTATCAGCTTGTTATCACTCTTAAAGCAAAGATTTCAAAGTTGATTTCTAAAGTAATGAAGAAAGTGAAGGTATACCGTTATGGCGAAGATCGATAAAGTCATCGTACAATGGTTCCTTCATCATAGAATAAAACAATTAGAATCCAAAATCTTGTTTGAAAAGGATTACCATCCTTTCTTCAAAGAAGACAAAAAGGAGCAACATCTTCAAAAATGTCAACGGGCCAACCAAACCATGCAAGCATCATTGATTCAACCGATGATTCAGGCTGGAAAACCATCCGATGATATCGCCTCTTTACTTGCTCACAAACTTCAAAAAGTGCGCACACGATATTATTGGAAGAATCGATCTCTTCAACAATGGTATTCGAGGCATCAAGAAGACAATGCCCAATACCAAGAACGAAAACGCAAATTGCATCAAGCCTTGTTGGAGGCTGAAACAAAGGTAAGAAACCAGTTTGAACCAAGCACTGATATGGAAACTGCCAACGCTGTTTATGAAACACTTCAAGCTAAAAAACGTAAGGTGTACGATAAAGCCTGTGAACGATCCCTTGCAAAGTTCGATCAAAAAATGAAACAAGCGACCAAGCGACACGAATCCATTCTTTCTAAGTTGGAACCTCGTTTACAAAAGTTTGAAGATAAGTTATTACAACTAGATACAAGCAATTCACAACTAGAAGCTGCACTTCCTGAAGGTGTTGTACTTAAACTTGATAAACTATCCATGCATTTTGGAGGGTTGAAAGCCGTTGATCAATTGTCGTTTGAAGTAAAACGTGGAGAAATCTTTGGTCTTATCGGACCCAACGGAGCTGGAAAAACGACCGTATTTAACTGTATTACCCGTTTTTATAAGCAAACATCTGGAAACGTCTATTTCAGAAATAGATACATGGAACCACTGAATTTAAGTAAATTTAAAGTCCATGATGTCATCAAAGAAGGCATTGTTCGTACCTTCCAAAACGTTGAATTGATTTGGGAACTCAATGTGATTGAAAACTTGTTGGTTGCTGTGCATACGCAGTATCGCAGCAGTTTCTTTGGACAACTATTCAATAGTTCTCGTCTACGGAAAGAAGAGCAAATCATGCGTCAAAAAGCGATGAAAATCCTCGCTGATTTAGAATTATCTCATTATGCATATTGGTATCCTCTTGGATTGCCTTATGGAATTTTAAAGAAAGTTGAACTTGCGCGTACCTTAATGGTCAATCCGGATTTAATTATTTTGGATGAACCAGCCGCAGGCTTAAATGATATCGAGACCGTTGCTTTACAAAAAACCATTCGTAAAATTCGCGATGAATACAACGCAACCATCTTTTTAGTCGAGCATGATATGGGACTTGTTATGGAAGTGTGTGATACCGTTTGTGCCATATCGTTTGGAAAACTACTAGCGATTGGTACTCCCAAACAAATACAACAAAGTACTGTAGTTCGCGAAGCCTATTTAGGAGGTGAAGCATAATGGCCCTCTTAGAAATCAAAGATTTGGTCGTTGATTATGGTGTCATCCGAGCAATCAAGGGCATTCAATTAGAAGTCCATCAAGGATCCATTGTGGCAATCCTTGGATCCAATGGAGCTGGAAAAACCACCACGATTCGTACCATTAATGGGGTTGTAAAAGCCAAAAGTGGACAAATCTTGTTTGAAGACAAAAACATTACAAACCTAGACCCTTACAAATTAGCCGCAAAAGGCATCATTCAATCTCCAGAAGGAAGACTCATTCTTCGAGGACTTACTGTCGAAGAAAACCTCTATGTTGGTGCATACTCTGTCAAGTCCAAAACCATCCGTATAACACAAGCAGATGGCACAGTTTTAACTAAGAAGCAAAGTGCCAGAGCATTAACAAAACAATCGCTTCAAGAAGTGTTTGAACTCTTTCCGGTGTTAAAAGAACGGCGAAAACAACAAGCGTCGACATTATCAGGCGGAGAGCAACAAATGCTTGCGATTGGCAGAGCGTTGATGGGAAGACCAAAGTTGCTATTACTTGATGAACCATCCCTTGGTCTAGCTCCACTTATCGTTCAAGATATATTCAAAGCGATTGTTAAAATCAAAGAACAAGGTACTACAATTCTCATCGTCGAACAAAATGCATTCCAAACCCTTAAAATAGCCGATTATGTCTATGTATTAGAACTAGGAAAAGTAAAAATCAAAGGGAATGCAGCGGATTTACTCAAAGACGATCAACTTGTCAAAGCCTATTTAGGCGCATAACGTAGGAAAGTACCGGAAAACCGGTTAAAATAAAAAAAAGGAGAATAAGATGAAAAAACTATTATTATTAGCTTTGACCGTATTTGCTAGTGTTGCTTTGCTTGCGTGTGCTACAACCGCAGCTCCAACGACAGTAGCACCTACAACAGTAGCACCTACATCAGGTTCACAAACGACAGTTGCTCCTACAACAGCTGCTCCCACAACGGCTTCTGCGTATGTTCAAGGAGTAACAGCTACATCAATTAAGGTAGGAAACACAGCTTCTACCACTGGATTCTTAGCATTTGTTGGGGTTCCATTCAATGATGCTATCCGTGCTGTATTCAAACAAGTCAATGACGCTGGTGGAATCAACGGCCGCATGATTGAGTTTGTCACCTATGACGACCAATCAGACGCTGCTAAAGGGGTAACTTTTACTGAAACCCTCGTTGAAACAGACAAAATCTTCGCATTGGTTGGACATTTTGGAACAGGTACTGTTAATGCTACCCTTCCATACATCCAAACCAAAGGCGTACCAATGGTGTATGCAGCGACTGGTGTGAATGCACTATACTTTGCACAATCTGTTGGAAACCCAGTAATGGCAGTTCAACCCATCTATTTAACAGATGGAAGAATCATGGCTGCTCGTGCACTCAAAGAAAACCTTTATGGCGCTAACCAAGATCAACCATTGGCTGCGAATGCAAAAGTGGGCGTTCTTTATACCAATGATGACGTAGGAAACTCCATCAAAGCTGGTATCGAAATTGAAGCTACTGCATTAGGAAAAGCTGCGAACTTTACATACACAGCCGTTACTTCAGAAACAGTCTCTTCATCCGTAACCTTATTAAAAGGAACCGGAGTTGATGTTGTTATTTTAGCAATGAACCAAGGTCCATTCGCTTATACCTTAACAGCAATGTTCAATGCTAGTCTTAATGTCCCAATTTTCACTTCTTATGTGAATGCAGACGTTACAGCAGTAAACCACATTGAATACAGTCCAAATCGCCCCATTTATACCAATGCGTGGGTAGATGTATTCTCCACAAAAGGCCAAGCAGATGTTCAAGCATTTATCGCTACCATCGCTCAAGCTGCTTTACCAGAAGCTACGAAAACCGCATATTATGCAAACTCCTTTGCAATTGCTGGTTATATCGCCGCTACTGTATTCGTTGAAGGATTAAAACGTGTAGGTGCTTCCGATTTAACATGGGCTTCCTACATTGCTGCGATGGAAAATGGTCCAATTAGCATTCCAATGGGTGGAGTTGTCGATTTCTCTAATGGACATCGTTGGGGAATTGCTGCAATGAGTTTATTAAAATACACCTTCGTTCTTGGGGACAACCCAGCAACTCCAGATGTAGTTGAAACCACTCATCCAATTGAATCATTCATTAAAGTAAGAGAAATTGAAACAATCGCTGAAATTGAAGCAAAATAAATAGTATAATTTATTTGGACGACGAGGGGGACGCAAGTCTCCCTCTACCCCAATGAATGAAATGAGGACAATCATGAAAACACAAAAATGGATTACCCCAGAAGAAGCTGTTCGTTTGGTTCAAACAAACGACGATATCGTGGTTGCTAGTGCAGCCAACGAACCTCAACTATTCATGAATCATTTACATTTGGTCGCAGACCTTGTGAAAAATGTAACAGTTACAAACTGTTTACCAGTAACCAACGCCCCATTCTTTGTGGATGGCGCGTATACTTCAAGTTTCCAACTAGACGGTTGGTTTTATACCAATGTCTTACGCAAAGCCCATGAACATGGAAATATCTCGTTTATTCCCAATCATTTACATCTTGCTGGGAAAAAACGTTTATATCATAAGCCCCCACGTATTTTTGTTACAGTAGCGACACCACCGGATAAACATGGATATTTATCGTTATCGTTATCCAATATTTACGAAAAAGAAATGCTAGAAAAAGCCGATATCGTTATCGTTGAAGTTAATCCTAATTTTCCACGAACCTTTGGAGAAATGGAGTTTCATATCTCCACAGTGGATTACTTGATCAAAGCGGATTACTTGGCTCCCATTATCCCAATCGCGGAACCCAATGAAAAAGATACCATTATTGGTAATTTTATTGCTTCTAAAATAAACGATGGAGATACCATCCAACTTGGCATTGGAGGCATTCCTAATGCCGTTGCCCGCGCTTTGGTTCATAAAAAAGACTTAGGAATCCATACAGAAATGTTTACAACCGGGATGATGGAGTTGATCAAAGCAGGAGCGATTACTGGAAACCAAAAAACATTGCATCGTAAGAAGCATGTTTGTTGTTTTGCCTATGGCACTCAAGAACTATATGACTTCATTGATGATAACCCATCTGTGATGATTTTAAATGGATCGTATGTCAATGATCCAGCTATCATGGGACTCAATGATAATCAAGTATCCATCAATTCTACTATCGAAGTCGACTTAACCGGTCAATGTGCTTCGGAATCGATTGGACCGGTTCAATTTTCAGGAACCGGTGGTCAAAGTGATACCGCAGTAGGTGCCCAAAACGCCAAGAATGGACGCTCTTTTATCTCCCTATATTCAACTGCTTTGGTCAAAGACCCTGAAACGGGACAACGTGTAGAAACTTCTAAAATTGTTGCGACATTAAAATTAGGAGCTGCTGTTAGTTTATCTCGAAATGATGTGGATCACGTAGTCACAGAATATGGAATTGTCAGTCTGCGTGGGACGAATATCATGGAACGTGTACAGCGATTAATTAGCATTGCTCATCCGAAATTTCGTGACCAACTACGAAAAGATGCTATCCAATTAGGGTATCTACATGAGTAGTTTTGTATATAACGGAAAAGAAGTTTTTTATCTTTTGGAAGGCAATGGGAAACCGATTCTCATTTTAAATGGAATCATGATGTCTACGAAAAGTTGGGCACCATTTGTGAAAGCATTCACCAAACATAATACGCTTTTGCGCGTGGATTTCTTTGATCAAGGACAAACTTCCAAATTAGCAGGTGAAAACTATACTCAAGATATCCAAGTGGATTTAATAGATGCCTTACTCACCCACTTACAAATCCCTTTTATTTCCATTGTCGGGATATCGTATGGAGGAGAAGTAGCGATTCAATACGCGATCAAGTTCCCCTCACGCGTTACGCGCATGATATTATTTAATACAACCGCGTATACCTCCCCGTGGCTTACTGATATCGGCCGTGGATGGATTCACGCAGGACAGACTAGAAATGGACGCCATTACTACCAAACGACGATACCAGTCATTTATTCGCCTCATTACTATGAAACCAAATTAGACTGGATGAAAAAACGCGAAGAACAATTGATTCCCGTTTTTTCCAATCCTGAGTTTTTAGACGCCATGGAACGCCTGATTATTTCTGCAGAATCCTATGATGTAAGAAACTCCCTGCATCAAATCCAAGCAAAAACCTTGATCATATCTGCGGAAATGGATTATTTAACACCCGTGGACAATCAAGAGTTCCTGTATCATCAAATCAAAGGATCTGATTGGATCAAGATTCCTTATGCAGGCCATGCTTCTATGTATGAAAAACCTTTACTATTCACTTCACTTGTATTAGGATATATCAATGTGGATGAAACGGAATACACCATATAGATTAGAAAGAGGAATGTATGAATAAATTATTTCAGTTATTACCTAACGGAGAAACACTTGCTTATCTAGAACAAGGATCAGGACCAAAAACAGTAGTGTTGATCCATGGTAACTTATCCTCGAGTGTTTACTTTCTTCCCTTGTTTCAACAACTCAGTAAAGAGTTAAGAATCATCGCTCCTGATTTACGTGGATTTGGAGATTCTAGCTATGTCAATCGCTTTGATTCTTTAGTAGAGTTAGCAAACGATGTTAATCTCTTACTTTCTGAACTCAAGATTCAAAAAGCCGCTGTGTTAGGGTGGTCCCTTGGTGGCGGGGTAGCCATGGAATTTGCGGCAAACTGTCCCGACATGGTGGAACAATTGATTCTTTTAAGTTCCACCACACACAAAGGGTATCCCATTTTCCAAAAAGATGCGAAGATGCAACCAATCTTTGGAAAAGTCTATCCTACTAAAGCAGAGTTAGCACTCGATCCCTTACAAGTGAAGCCTGTGGTTGAAGCCATCGAACAAAAAAATGCAGTGATGATGACTGCAGTGTATGACTATACGATTTACACAGTCAAGAAACCAAGCAAAGAAGAAAACAAGTTATACATTCAAGAAACGTTAAAACAACGTTGTTTGGTGGATGCAGATTTTGCATTGGCAACACTCAATATGAGTGCAGACATTAGTTTTTATGGTCTTGGGACAGATTCCATGAAAAACATCAAAGCCAAAACCTTACATATTTGGGGAAAAGACGATAAGACCGTTCCCGAATACATGTTACACGCCAATGTGGATGCTTTGAAGCAACAATCAACGGTCCATATCTTTGAAGAATGTGGACATTCTCCTCTTGTGGATCAAGTTCATGCATTAACTACACTAATTATAGATTTTATTTCATAGTAACTCTCCAAGGTGTCCCCCCTAAAGGGGGGGCATCCCTAAAAAGACTATTTATTCATCGAAAATAAGAAAATATTAAAATAATTTAAAAAAACTTAAGTAAAGTTGTTGACAATGTTTTCTTAGTAAGTTATAATCATACTCGTAAATAGCAAAACTAGTGAAAGCTAGTGACGCAAAGCTAGAGGGCCTTCGAAAGATGGCAGCCAGTTGCCGTTATCTGTAAAGATGAGGGCGCTTTTTTATTTCTTAGGACAATGTTGTCGCTAAGAGTAACAAAGCGGTCGACTCTTCAAAGGTAGTGGCTTTTTTATTTCAAAAAAGCCGCTAGCAATCGCCAAGGAGGGATGTCGATACGTTATGCGCGATAAAGTACGTTTAGCACAACAAATCGTCTATGCATCCAAGGTAACTAAAGTAGCAAAGGCTAGTCAGTTTGGAATCATGGCCAGTGCAGTACTTACCTTCCTTATCTTCGCCATCTCGTTTTATGGGCAACAAGTTGGAAATTCCACTATTGCGCTTGAACGACTAGCAGGAAGAGCAGGAATTGTGTTGTACGACAACTCAGAGGTTAAGAATTACATCAACATCTTAAGGTCTGAACCTGTAAAAAGGGCGGATGCAATGACGGGATATTGTGGTACACCTTACACAATCTTCCAACCAGGTGAAAATGTTTGTATCCAATCGGATGAGATTTTAAGTTCAGTCGATGGATCTAACAATCGAGAATCTTACATGGTGTATACTTTCTATGTTGAAAACAACGGAGAACGAGCAGTCGACCTAAGAGCAACGTTATCAGTATTAGATGAATCAAAAGGAGCCATCGAATCCGTCAGAATTAGAGTAATATATGAAAACTCTGCAGTCACTTATGCAAAGCCACAAACCATGTATGGTCCTAATCCTGGTGAACCAGAACCTCTCACAGTACCGTTCCTTTCAAAAAACACAGTATTCATCAACGACTACATCCGATTCGAAAAAACCCAAGTAATGAAAATAACAATTGTTATTTGGTACGAAGGAGAAGACCCTGATTTAACCAATGCCATCATGGGTGGTGACGTCAAACTAGATTTTAGATTCAATGCTTCCAATCCTTACGATGATTAGACAAAGCGATCTACAAAAAAACAAAAAATATAAAAATAAAAAAGGGAGAAATAAAAATGAAAGCACTTAAAATGAAAGTTGTATTATCCGCATTTGTATTATTATTCGCATTAGCAGCAACAATCGGTTCCACCTTTGCATGGTTCACTACTTCATCTGAAGTAAGAGTTGACCAATTCCAACTAGAAGTAAAAACAGAAGAATCCTTACTTATCCGTGTATTTCATGGAGAAAATGCTTCAGACCCAACGCTATTAGACGCTACAACATATTCTACCAACCTTCCATTGACTCATATCACTGGTAGTACTGGATATTTAGCTACTAAAGACCCACTAACATTGCTTTATGCTGGACTACAATCATATAAAATTACACCAGTGACTGCAGTAAACGATCCTACATTCGATGCTCTATTACCGCTTACTCTTAGAACTTACAATGTTGATACAAGAGGATATTCATCAGCTGTTGCTAACAATGCTTCAACAGGTAACTTCATTGAATTGAAATTCTGGTTGTTATCACAAGGAACTGAAAAAGATGTTGTCTTACAAGATTTAAACATTAATGTGACTGGAATTACTCAACTTGTTGCTCAACAAAATATTACAAAAGCTGTACGTTTAGGCGTTGCTGTTGACTCAAGCCAATTTGTATTTGCTAGAAATCAAAGTTATGGATTTGAGTTTACAGAAGGTATGAGAGGTTGGATTGATGGTGGATTCAATTCTATTACACCTGCTAACCAAACAATACTTAGTGAATTACATAGTTTATTCTTTGAAAGTGATATTGTTACAGTCGTTGATGACGTTGACAACCAATCAGTAAATACAGTTGCAGAAGCAACATCATTATATACCGCAGCAGTGAACGTACCTAAATTGGTTACTGTAATTATCTACATTGAAGGTTGGGATGCATTTGCAACAAACGCTGTAATCGCAGCTAAATTCAACATCTCCTTCAAATTTGCTTTAAAACTATAGTGCACTCTAGTTCCTCAGTTTAAATAATTCAAATTAGGAGGTGCTGTATGCACTCATTAAAAAAGAAAGTTATTTTAACATCACTCATTGTTATATTCGCAATGTTTGCCACAATAGGTGCAACATTTGCATGGTTCACCATTGATTCATCGTCTTCCATAGACGAAGTTCAACTAACTGTAGGATCTGATGTTTCATTATTAATCATGATGGACCAAGGGTATACATACGCAGCGAATCAAACATTGCTAGATAACCCTGCAAATGGACAATATGTTACACAATTAACAACATCTATGATTACATCTGTTTATGATTACAGAGAAATCGTCTTTGAACCTGTGACTACTGCAAATGGATCTACCTACACTCTTCGTAATGGTGGTTCAGCATCTGCTTCTCCAACTTTACCAGGTGCTTACATCGAGTTCTCAGTATGGATTTTATCTCAAGCAGCAGCATCAAACGTAGCCATTCGTAATTTAGAGATTCAGTCCAGTAATTCAATTATTTTCAAAAATGTCACTGCTAATGCAGTTAGACTATCTATTCAAAATCAAGCGAATAGTGTTTTCATCTTTGGAAATGATAAAGATTATAGCTTTACATATCGCGCTGATCAAATCTGGTATGATTCATCTGTGCCAGCCAACAACTCCATTGCTTCTGCTACAGCAACTGCACTTGGATTATTACATTCAAAATACTATACGACTGGTAGTGTTGTAGCTGCAGAAAATACTGGTACATTGACAGAAGCTGACACTGTTGTTAGTTTACTTGCAGATGTCCCTCAAAAGCTAACAATCCGCATTTGGATTGAAGGTTGGGATAAAGACGCTAATAATAATATTATGTCTGCCTTACTAACTGTAAAATTTGAATTTGCAGTTCAATTGTAATCATCATCAATAATGCAGGGCGTAGTGGGGAAAACTCGCTACGCCTGTTTATTTTAGAGAGTTAAATCTTTGATCTATCAGTTAATTGAATGACAATTTGTCTTTATTTGTTAAATAATGATGAAATCTTCATTCGAATCGGTTATAATTATGCTGATATTCTATTAGAAGGAGATTCGTATATAATTATGACAAATGTGAAGAAGAAAAAACCGATTTATCAAACCGTATTAAATGTAGTATTTTGGCTTGTTTTGGCAGTTATTCTATTGTACTCGGTCACTGCCCTATTTTCTGATAATGAAGATGGTGTTTCCTCATTTTTTGGTGTATCCGCTTTGTCTGTTCAATCCCCATCTATGACTCCTACTTTCAATAAGGGAGATTTAATCATTGTGGATGTAATCGGTGAAGATTATGACTATTCTACAATTTTAGTAGATGACGTAATTGTATTCCCTGCTTTACGTTTTATTGGTGGTGAAAACCGAGTAGTAAACCTAACACATAGGGTGATTGAAGTACAAATTGATAGTAGTGGGAAGTATCGTTTTAGAACACAAGGAGATGCAAACTCAAGTCCTGATCCTGAAGTAACTACGCAAGATTATGTTTATGCAAAATGGACTGGAACTTATTATGCAGGTCTTGGCGACACCGTTGATAGCGTATTAGGATTTGTTAAATCTCCTGATGGGTTCTTAGCATTTATTGTGATACCTTGCTTCTTGTTCTTAGGTTATGAAGTGTTTCGATTCATTAAAGTAATGACAGAGTACAATGTGCAAAAAGCGACAGCTAATAGACCTCAAATTGACGATGAAGTATTGGCTAGAGCAAGAGCATTAATTGAAGCAGAAATGGCAAAAGAAAAAGAAGAAAAATATAGCTAGTTTAACGATAAGTTATCTTTAATAATCAATTAGTATAAAGAAAAGGGGGGTGTCTTACATTGAATGAGTTTTCACGATATTACGTTGAATTATTTAAATATATATGGCAAGATACTGTCTTCTTTTTTCAAGAAATAATTTGGAAAGGCATCATCATAAAATTCTTTGAAAATATCGGTGATTATTACGGAATTTTAGTCCAAGAAGCTGACGAATTTACTGTGGTGTCTTGGTTGATGTTGATATTATCTACTCTCTTAAACTTTTCATTAATTTTATTTCTTATTGCTCGAATCATTATCTGGGGACGTAAGTATTTATCGTTTCGTAGAATAGAACTTGAAAAGAATGAGCTCATTGAAGAAATTGCTAATTTGAACGATCGAGTTTTATCACTTGTCGATGAAAAAAATCAAATCTTGGCACTAAAAGTTTCTCAACTTGGAATCAATGCCGCTTCTGGACAGTCTAACCCTCAAATGATGTCTGCTCCGATGCAAACACAAACAAGAACCGTGATTCAACCTACTTTAGCTGGCGCCGGTGCTGGAAACACCACCGTGGTCATGCAAGGAGGTGGCGGAACTCCTGTGATGCAAAGTTCTTCTTCACAAGCTCCGCAACAAGCAGAACAAGCTGGACCATCTCGATTTATTAAACTAATCAACGTGGATAAAGAGTATGCCGGAAAAGATACTACCATTTATATGGAAGAATCAGATTTTGTCTCTTTGCCTGCACTTGTTACTCGTTTTGTGAATTTCGCTGCGTTCCAATTAAAACTTTACTATACCCCAAAAATGATTATGCTTTTCTTCTCTGCTATGGCGGCATCAAAAGTAATTATCTTACAAGGGATTTCGGGTACAGGGAAAACATCCTTGCCTTACGCAATGGCTAAATTCTTTAATAACCAAGCATCGATCATATCGGTTCAACCCTCATGGAGAGACCGTGCTGAAATCTTAGGATACTTGAATGAATTTACCAAGCGTTTTAATGAAACTGATTTCTTAAAAGCACTTTATGAAGCAACTTACCGTAAAGATATTAATTTTATCGTTTTAGACGAAATGAACTTAGCTCGTATTGAATATTACTTCGCTGAATTCTTGTCCATTATGGAAATGCCAGATCCATCGGAATGGAAGATTGACTTGGTTCCAGATTCTAGATCCTCTGACCCCCTAAAAGTGGTCAATGGGAAAATTAGCGTTTCTCAAAACGTTTGGTTTATTGGAACAGCTAATAAAGACGATTCCACCTTTACGATCACAGATAAAGTATATGACCGTGCACTGCCTCTAGAATTTGAAGCCAAAGGAGAGTTTTTCCAAGCTCCTGAGACACTTCCCATTCATATGAGTCAATCCTATATGCAAGAATTATTTGATGAAGCTTATTATAAATTCCCCGTGAGTCAAGAACTTCTTAAGAAGTTTAGTGTTCTTGATAAGTATGTCCAAGCCACTTTTAAAATCGCGTTTGGTAACCGGATCATGGTTCAATTAAACAAGTTTATCCCCGTGTATGTCGCATGTGGTGGTACAGAAGATGATGGCCTTGATTATATCTTTGCGAACAAAATTTTACGTAAGTTTGAAAGTTTAAATTTATCATTCCTCCGGGATGAACTCGAAGATTTGGTTCTCCAAATCCAAAAGATTTTTGGACGCAGCGCGTTTGAACAATCGATCAAGTTTATTCGAAATCTACAAAAGCAGATGTAAAGGAGGATCATGATGAAAGATGTAAATGCGAAACGTTATTATAAAAAAATAAATAAAACTTTTGTTGGAGTTTACGA
>JAUXXX010000005.1 GCA_030684695.1 bacterium | reverse complement strand
CGCTTGAATGGAAGCCAAACTCTTCGCAGCTTTCATATCTTTTGCATCCCCTAAGTAAAAATAACCATTAGAAAGAATGTTTTGTTTAAAGGATAGATCAATTTCGTCAATACTAGATAAGAGTTCTAGTAAAGGAATGGCTTCGTCTTTGGTTAAGGATTGTGTTTCATAGTGATTAAAGACGGAAATGAAGTCATCGAGTTTGATGACTCCATAAAGATTGATAGCAGCAAGTGCATACTGTTTGATCAGGATGAAACGATTTGATATAAATTTGGTTGATTTACTTGCCATGTGATTCCTTCTTTTTCTTTCTTAGTTGTATGATTACATAAATGATATTTGGTATTAACATACTTAGTACAAAGATGACAATGACACCGGTTTCGTAGCCCATAGTAGCCTCTTTTCTTGTAGAACTAAAACTTACTTGATCAGGATGAATCAGCAATCATCCACATTCAACATTTTATCATTGTTTGTAATAAAGTATAGTGCTAATCAGGAATTACTTATCTGTGTAGTGATAGTTTCTTCAGCAATACCAAATGAGCAATGAAATGCTAGTGGGTCATATGATTGCACCAAACACGAGATAAGTACTGTTAATATACAATAGTAGACACTACGTGATTACTAGAATGACAATAGCATTTATGGATGCATGCGGTTGAACCAGATTATTTTAGCGATACTAACTAAGGAACACTTCATTTGAGAATAAGTTCATATAGACAGTACAATCATTTAGACAGTTCTTCAATCAGTGCGGGTCTACGTGGATTGTCTTGGATGATGCGATTGATTATCTGCTTGGCCTTATCTTTTCCATATAATTGTCCGTAAAAATCTATTTCAATCCTTAACCGCCGATAGTCTTTTCGACTATTTGCGTCGGATAGATGATATGAAATACCGTCTTTGATAAGTATTTCAAATAGTGGATAGTGGACGGAATCCACATACTGAATCAAAGATGAAATCGATGTTGGACGTGAAAGAATGTACTCAATTACATCCTTGCTTCGGTGATATTGATATACGATCTGTGAGTATAGACGTTCCTTATGATATTTTTTAGAGAACTCAATCATACTGTCTAGTTCTACTTGCCACTCAGCTTCACTAAAAAAACTTTGATAACGATTCAAATATTCAAAATATCCTCTATCAATTAAACCTAAAGCAATTCTTTTCGCTTCTATTAGGTTGTTTTGCTTCATGTAAATATCAAATAAAAACCCTTCCCATATGTTTTGATAGCCAGAATCTTTGCAGATACCTTCTAATGCTATTTCAATGGCTTTTTGATAATCTTCTTGCTTGATAAGTTCCACTAGTAATTCTTTTCGAATTTCATGATACTGTATATAAGCATATAAAAAAGCGAGATGACTTTCTTTTGATTCGGTATGTGAAATCAACATATTTTGTAACTGGATCACCTGTTCTTTATAATAACTGAAATTTGATCTCGAAATCACTAGATTCAATTCATCAATCCAATGGAGTACCATTTCCTTTTGCTCTGATGATTTAACAAAAGGGATGATGGAAAAAAGGAGTGGAATTACCGTATTCTCAGAGGAGTTGTTTTTCAAAACAACATGAACAAAGCGTTCAATATGATCAAATAGAGTCTTGTGTATTTCAATAGAATACTCTTTACTAAAGATTTCTTCGATTCCTTCTTTCACACGATCTATCAACAGTTCCATAGAATCACTTAACGAAGGGCTTGTTTGATATTCATCAATGGTTTCATAAAGCATAAGGTACAGTTTTAATGCAGTCACCGGATTGCTATGTGTTTTAGCCAGTTCAATCAACTCGTCGAAATGCTTTGTAGCCTCTTCGATTTCATCATAACTAACTTGATATTCGTTTTTGTGTTTTATCCTGTCTAGCCGAATTTGATCTTGACGTATAAACTCGATAGCCATTCGAACAACATCCGAATCGTTAGAATAATTACTCGTGTGTATCGCCCATTGATTCGCTAGTTCTAGATTATTTACCAATCGTTCTTTCAACCAATTAAGGATTTCATCTTTGGTTAGAGTGCCAAGGTAGCCTAAAACGCTTTGATAGTGAATCAAATGTGTGTTTTCATACGCTTCTTTCGTTATCATATACATGACAGCAACAATATGTTTACAAATCTCAGCATCATGTGGACAATCACAAGATGCTTGATGAATCGTACTGTTTTCATCAGTTTCAATCGACACAGAATAGATATTATTACCATTCACCTGGGCAGTATAGGTTCTTCCTATTTTCTTTAAATGGTTAACGCGATTTTCCCTGAAATATGCATAACCTCTAGATAGAATATCCTGATTGATGTACTGTTCAAACTTATGTAGTTTCATTGCTAAACTCCTTTTATAAGTTTTCATACTGTGGAAGTGAAAACTTATCCTATGTTTTACTCCATGATAAATTGATCAAGTAGACTTAAGACTTCTTTAGATTCATACACGACATCTCTTCTACTGTTTCCTATCACTGAAATGATACCCGCCTTGATGAGCTCATCGATGTTATTTCTAACTGCCTGATCATTTGCATTGTGTTTTTCCTTTATATACTTTACATCAAAAACAGGTTGAGTAATGAAGTCATCTAGCATTTTCCAAGCAAGTGCATCTTGTCTTAGCTTTAGTTTTTCTTTCCATGAGTTCTTTAAATCAATCAGTTCCTCGAGTGTTTGGTAGATTTTTGGGACTATCTTTAGAGCGTTTTCTAACATCACCACAATGATAGATTCGTAATTCCCATCCTTAAAATCATTTAGCGCCGTGATGTATCTTTCTTGATCTTTGACAATCCCAACCGAAAACGGCATATATAGATCCTCTAAAAATAGTTTTTCTTTCAGTATTAGTTGAATTAAAATGCGACCAACACGTCCATTTCCATCTTCAAAAGGGTGAATAACTTCAAAATAAGCATGTGCAAAAGAAGCTTGCAATAATGGATGAATATCTTTACGCCTACAAAAAGCTACAAGTTGATTCATATATTGTTCAAGATATTCATGATGAGGTGGTACATAGATTGCTTCATGAGGAATTGAATTAGGTGAACCAATCCAATTAATTCGACTTCTAAACCCGATACTTTGATTACCTAGTAGCGTCCTATTCAAATCAATGATTGAATCTATTGTCAAACTCTCTTTCTTGGATAAGCCACTAATTAAGGATTGTAAGTTAGATTTAATTATCATCGCTTCTGTAGATTGCTTATGATTGATCTGTGCAAGCGCTACATTTCTATTCGAGGCAGTATAGTGTTCAATTTGTGAACTTGATAGTGCTTCTGTTCTAAGGAGAAGCATCGGGAATGATGCTAGTTTATCTTTTACATAGCCATCTAATTTTGACAAAGACTCTATCGCATCCATAAGTAATTGGTGTGCTTTTTCACTCAACTGAATTGTTATATCCGATAAATCTTCAATAACAGCGCTGAGATAAGGTTCCTCCATCAACAGTCGTTGTCTTCTTGATAGATATTGAAATGTGCTCTCAGAGTAATAATATCTTTTCTCATAATGTACAAATGGTTTCACAACTTATCACCTCTACTGGCTATAGTATAAACCAAATAAATAGAATATACAACCGTCTTATTCTACTTTATGAATCTATTGTAGAATTATCATGGTTGTTATTCTACTTTATTAATCATTAAGTGCATAATAGACCGATATGAATTACCGAGTCATTCCTTCAAATGATGAAACTCTGGGGGTTATGTCATCACACAATACAAAAAAAATACCCCCTATTGGACCAGGGGGTACATTCATAAGGCAAGATTTTTATAAACCATACTTCTAATTTATGTCACACCTTGATATGTCTTCAGTGCTTCTGCTAATGAAATCTTGTCTATCTTCTTATAAGCGATAGGCATTGATAGATAGAATATGCTAATTGTAATGATCAGGGATAAAAGAATTTGAAAGATAGAAAGTGTCATCGGGAAAATCATGCTATACTGCGTTGCCATATACCACATCATCACCTCAAAGCTGATGAGTGCCATTGGAAGTGTGAGAAAAAATACAATCATAATATAGAAAAGATAGCTGTTGATAAATATTTGCTTAATCTCCTTATTATTATACCCAATCACTTTGAATAAACTAATGTCATAATTGTATTGCTCAATGGCTAGAAGGATAATCAGTAATAAAACAATCACGCCAATAGAAATGGCTGAGATGGTCATGACAGTTGTCATAATTATCATCATATTTGATAAATCTTCTGACTGTGAAACAAGGTCTTCGATATCAATCACTGTAATGTAGTTTCCTTCAGGAATGTGCTTTGTATAAAGAACATTGTATCGTGTTTGATCCAAGCCTAAAGAAAGATACATCGATAAAGCACTTCTATTCACATAGACTTTAGATGATCCAAGTTCATCTTGAATCCCTAAAACGGTAGTTACAATGGAAACATCCCCATACGTTAGGGTAATTTGGTCCCCTTTTTTGAGACTTAACTCTCTTGAAATACCTTGGGTGATAATCACGCCTTGTTGAGATAACAAATGGGTGATTTCTTGACCTTTTTCATAGAGTGGATGCAACTCATTTTCTGGGTCAAGACCAACAACAATCACGCTTTTTTCTTTAAGCATGACATAAGGTATTTCAAGCACTCTATCAAACGATGTGTTTGATGGTTCACAATC
>JAUXXX010000120.1 GCA_030684695.1 bacterium | reverse complement strand
TTTGACTTAACAATGATTACTCAAAACATTGATGTCTTGCTTGACTCGGCTATTTTACATGCAACGGTTTCGAAAACCCTATTTGATTTGAACGTCGATTTGTTAGTGATTCCTTATTATGACCAACACGAAAATCCAATTAGGATTACATTTGGAGCAGGTTCCACTGTATCAAGATACATCATTCGAAGCGAATTAGAAGCGGCGATGGATGCTCTTGATTTGTTTGGTATCACAGATTTTGAATCGATTGGAGAAGACTTCGATTTCTCTCCCGTCTTTGCACCTGGCAATTTAAGCATTATGCTCAATAGTGCCATCATTCACGCTACCATTTCAAAACAATTGTATGACATTGAAATTGATATGTTGGTAGTTCCTTTCTATGATGTGGACAATCTTTCCTTGAGAGTTGTTGCAGGAACAGACAGTGAAGCCACAACTTACATCATCAAAGAAGAACTTGAAGCAGTAATAACTGCTCTTGATTTGTTTGGAATTAATGATATTAATGCGATTTCAGAAGAGTTTGATTTTGGACCGATCTTTGCTCCAGGGAATATGGCTACCATGTTAGAATCAGCCATCATCCACGCAACCATTTCTAAACAGATTTTTGATTTAAATGTGGATTTAATCGCAGTACCATATTTCAATTATGACGAAGAAGCAATTCGTGTGGTTAGTGGGGTCATTCCCGCTGAACAAACGACGTATTTAGTGAAGAATGAATTAATCGCAATGATTGATTCACTGGATCTGTTTGGCATCAGTGACATTGATTCACTATCGGAAGATTTTGATTTTTCACCGGTATTTACTCCTGGAAACATGGCTTTGATGCTCGAATCGACAATTATTCATGCGACCATTTCCAAACTAATCCTTGAACTAGAAGTGGATTTGATTGTCGTTCCATTCTACCGATTTAATAATACAAGATTACGAAAGACAGTTGGGGTAGTTGCAGAAGAACAAACCACCTACTTACCTGAAAGCGAGCTCACCGCATTAATCAATGCGCTAAGTCTATTTGGCATTAACGACATTGATTCCATTACCGATGAGTTTGATTTTTCTCCTATCTTTGAAGAAGGAAACATGGCTCAAATGTTGCAGTCTTCCATTATTCATGCAACGATTTCCAAGCAAATCTTTGATTTAGATGTCGATTTGATTGTCGTACCATATTTTAATTTTGATGGTACTTCATTACGAACAACAGTTGGGATAGTAGTAGAAGAACAAACAACGTATTTACCTGAAACCGAACTCACTGCTTTAATCGATGCTTTGAGTTTATTTGGAATTGATGATATCGATTCTATTTCAGACGATTTCAATTTCTCTCCGATTTTTGAAGAGGGCAATATGGCTCAAATGTTGGAATCTTCGATTATTCACGCAACAGTTTCCAAACAAATTTTTGATTTAGATGTCGATTTGATTGTTGTACCATATTTTAATATTGATGGTACTCAATTAAGAAAAACGGTTGGCATTGAACTAATAGAACAAACAACTTATTTACCAGAAAGTGAACTAATTGCATTGATTGATGCATTGTCACTCTTTGGAATTGATGACATTGATTCAATTACTGAGGATTTTGACTTCACACCGATTTTTACTCCTGGTAATATGGCCCAAATGTTAGAATCCTCGATCATTCATGCGACTGTTTCCAAACAAATCTTTGATTTAACTGTGGATTTAATAGTTGTTCCTTATTTCAACACAGACAATACCCAATTGAGGATCACAGTCGGGGTAGAGGTTGCAGAAAGAACCACATATTTACCTGAAAGCGAACTCGTTGCATTGATTGATGCACTTGGCTTGTTTGGAATTGATAGCATTGATTCCATCACAGATGAATTTGATTTCGCTCCTGTGTTTGAAGAAGGTAACATGGCTTTAATGCTTGAATCAAAAATTATCCATGCGACAATTTCAAAGCAAATTCTTGATTTAGCAGATGATGATGTGGTTTCCATTCCTTTCTTTAATGTGTCGTCTCAATCCATTCGTGCGACCGTTGGGGATGCAATCGCTCTCACACAAACCATTTATATCATTGAAAGCGAGTTAATCGCGTTGATTGATGCGCTCGATTTACTTGAAATCACAGATTTTAATACCTTTACTGGAACAATCGATTTATCGGTTGTTACTCAAGAAGGTAATCTAGATATCATGCTTGAATCCGCAATCATTCATGCGACTATTTCGAAACAACTCTTTGATTTATCTAATGATGATGTACTCATCGTTCCATATTTTGATGTAGACGGAGTATCAATTCGTATTTATGTTGGAGATTCTTTATTAGGTACAGATACCGTATACTTATCCAACTCTGAGTTAGATTCTTTAATTGGCGCATTAGAGATTTTGGAAATTACCGACATTGAATCTTTTACTGGTACCGTAGATTTGTCATTGTTAACAGAAGAAGGAGCGATGACTTCGCTACTATCTTCAGCTATCATCCATGCAACGGTATCCAACCAACTATTTGAATTAGGAATCGATGATACCATTGAAGTTCCTTATTATGATTCACAGTTGAATGAACTTCGTAAAGTGGTGGGTGATGTTGTTAATCAAACAGATACTTTATATTTAGTGAAAGTAGAACTCGAATCTTTAATCGATGCTTTAAATGTTCTTCAAATTACGGATATTGAAACCTTTAGTGGCACCATTGACTTAACCTTATTGCAAGAAGACGGGGCCATGGATACATTATTGACTTCTGCGATTATCCATGCCTCCATATCCAAACAGTTAATTGATACTTCAAATAGTGGTGATATTTTACTCCCTTACTTTGATGTATTTGAACTACCGTTACGAATTGAAGTCGGTGATTCTTTGGATCAAACAGATACCATTTACATCATCAAAACGGAGATTACTGCACTTATTGATGCATTGGGAGTACTGGATATTGACGATATTGAATCATTCAGCGGTAGCGTCGATTTATCTTTATTAACTCAAGAAGGTGCGATGACTACATTGCTGACTTCTGCAATTATCCATGCGACCATTTCGGATCAACTCTTTGGATTAAACAATTCGAACACCATACAAGTACCGACATTTAAAGAAGATGGATCTGATTTACGTTTCCTTGTTGGGGATGCTTTGCTATTTACTGATACACTCTACATTGAAAAAGCAGAACTAGAAGCAATGATTGATGCCTTGCGTGTACTTGAGATTACTGACATTGAATCCTTTACAGGTACCGTTGATTTAGGTCTACTTTCCGTAGAAGGAAACTCAGACATTGTGTTATCTTCTTCCATTATCCAAGCAACGATTTCTACACAATTGTTGGATTTAGCTGCCTCAGATACGATTAATCTTCCTTATTTTGATTCCTTGGGAGAACAAGTTCGTATTAGTGTAGGCGATGTTTTAGACAATACATTTACCACCTACGTTTCAAAAGAAGAGTTAGGTGCTTTGTTTGATGCCTTAAATGCTTTGGAAATTTCCGATGTGGAATCCTTTGAGGGTAGTGTAGATTTGAGTTTGTTAAGCAATCCTGCTGTAGTAGACACGGTGTTATCTTCTGCCATTATCCACGCGACCGTTTCAAAACAAATCTTAGACTTACACAACAGCGATACTATTTATTTACCATATTTTGATTCGCAAGGGGTAGAACTACGGATTTTAGTAGGCGATATCATTGCATTAACAAATACTGAATTTGTTTTGAAAGATGAACTAAAAGCGTTATTCGATGCTCTCGATGTATTACAAATTACTGATGTAGAAACCTTTAGTGGAAGTGTAGACTTAAGTTTGTTAAGTGATAGTGAAACGGCAGATACCGTATTGTCCTCTGCGATTATCCACGCGACCGTTTCCAAGCAAATTTTAGATTTACATGCCAGTGATACCATTTACGTTCCATACTTTGATTCAGAAGGGGAAGACTTACGTATCCAAGTGGGAGACGTAATAGGTTCTACCGATACAGAGTATGTTTTAAAAGCAGAACTAAAAGCGTTATTTGATGCTCTCGATGTCTTACAAATTACCGATGTTGAGACATTCAATGGTAGTGTAGACTTAAGTTTGTTAAGTGATAGTGAAACGGCAGATACCGTATTGTCCTCTGCGATTATCCACGCGACCGTTTCCAAGCAAATTTTAGATTTACATACCAGTGATACGAT
>JAUXXX010000117.1 GCA_030684695.1 bacterium | reverse complement strand
CACAAGGAAACAAAATCACGGTCATGCAGTTGGCGAAGAAAGGCATTACCCAAGAAGAACTCGAACAACCCATTCGAGAGTCTTTCGAACGGTATTTGAAATAGGTAGCATATGTTATTCTTAGAAATTACCTTAATCATTTTAGTCATTGCGATGCTGGTGTCCTTTGTAAGGTTACTCATTGGACCGACCCTGTGGGACCGCATCTTAATGCTCAATTTAATTTCCATTAAAGTCGTATTATTCGTGGTGGTGTATGCCATCATAAATCAGAATTTATTACTTCTTGATATTGCATTGTCGTATGGGATTATTGGATTCTTGACGATGACGCTATTATCGAAATTTATCATGACAGGAGGAAGAGAAAAATGACAATTATTGGATATGTTCTTTTAATCTTCTCTTGGATTTTCTTGTTGTTTGGAATGATTGCAATTTTTCGTTTACGTAATATTTTTTCTCGAATCATCTCTGCGACAACGATTGATACTGTCGCTGCTATCTTGGTCATTTTTGCGTTGTTTTTCTTTATTCCTTCGTTTGCCTATGCCATTCGTTTGGTATTGTTAATTCTTTTCTTGTTCATCACAAACCCCATCAGTTCTCATGTGATTGTGCGTTCCGCACATTTGACAGGAATTTCGATTAAAGATCAAGAGACAGGAGGAAAAATTAATGACTGAGATTGTCTCTTATGCACTACAAATTATACTGATTGTTATCGCTTTTGCTGTAGTGGTACATAAACGTAATTTTACAATCATCATCTTAATTGCGACATTTGGATTGGTTGCGGCGAGTCTATATATCATGAATAAGGCTCCTGACGTGGCTATCGCGGAAGTGGCGATTGGCTCGGCAATTATTCCGCTCATTTACGTAATCTCGATTTCTAGACAACGAGAATTTATCGTATTAGACCGTGCTCAAGATGGGTTCATTGAATATGGACATGAGTTGTCTGGAGAAGGGTATGAAATCTTAGCGGAATTTGTTAAACTATACGATTTATCATTGAATATTTGTGTGGATATTCAAGGAAAAGAAAAAAGCTTGATCAATGAGTTAAATGTGGATTTGATCATTGCAAGAGACCTTCAAACGGGGGCATATATCTTGTATGGAAAGTCTTCGAGTGTCTTATTAAGTAAACTTACCACCATGGTCAAAGATAAGCCCAACATTCGTGTGGTGAAAATCAAAGAGGACAAGAGAAATGATTAGGCGGGTTAGTTTGGTTGTGATGCTTGTCATTATCTTTGGGTTTTTCGTCTTTTCAATTCTTGATTTAGAAGCATTCTTCTCTACGTTTGGTAAAGACTACTTTTTTGAAAACGGATTGAGTGAAACAGGCAGTGTGAACTTGGTCACTGGGATTTATTTGGATTACCGTCTGTTTGATAGTCTATTTGAAGCGGGGTTATTGATTGCGGCGGTATCTGGGGTTACTTGGATCAGCCAACATGAAATTACCGAAAAGAACGCAACCTTTATGTTAGACCGTCAAAGTACTCCAACCTTATTTGTAACATTTTCGCGTTTAGTGTATCCGTTTATGTTAATGTTTGGAATCTATGTCATTTTGTTTGGACATGTGAGTCCAGGGGGAGGATTCCAAGGGGGAGCGATTGTGGCGACTGCTATTTTAATCCTCTATTACATCGATGTCCAAAAAGCAACGTCGATTGATAAAATCTTGACGATTGAAAAGATTTTATTCTTAACAATCATCGGCGTGGGATCCATTTCGTTTTTCACAAAGGGAACCTTCTTTACGAATCCTTTTGATTTGAGTGCTTCTGAACAAGTCAAAGCGATTTACTTGATTACGCTAAATGCCTTAATTGGGATCAAAGTTGCTCTTGGATTGGTCGCTATTTTTACTGCATTTTTAAAGGAGGGACGCTAAATGAGCCCGATACTCACAATTATTGTCATTCTCGTAGGACTGTATGGTTTGGCTACATCCAAGAACATCATTAAAAGCGTATTTTGTGTAACAATCATCGAGTCTGGACTCATTTTATTATTTCTTAACTTAGGAAATTTGGAAGGTGGAAGTATTCCCATTCTTTCTGGATTGGTTGAAAATATAGTCGATCCGATTCCTCAAGCATTGATGATTACAACGATTGTTATTGGGTCAACGATTACAGCGTTGGCATTAATGCTTTGTATAAAGATTTTTCACCACTTTGGTTCTATCGAGTGGAAAGAAGTTTTAGGGCGGGAGGAATAAGATGAACGATTTTCTTGCTCAAATCCCCATATTCTTAGTCTTTATTCCTGTTGTTTTTTCGATTATCATTTACTTGTTCAAGGCAAAATGGACGACCTATTTGTCCTTTGTATCTCAAGTGTTACTACTGATTGCCTTTTTTGCTTATCTGTCTTTTTGGAGACTACATCCAGGAGATCATTTACTTGTTTTTGGTGGATGGAGTGAACGTATCGGGATTAGTTTTTTCCACGATGGATTGTCTTTAACGTTTAGTTTTCTAGCCATTTTCATCTTTTCTGTGATTTTGATGTATTTGTTTAAGTTTCGTCGCAAGGATCATAAGTTTTTCTTTTTCTTCTTGTTCTTAGAAGGAATCTTTCTTGGGATGATTCAAACCAATGATTTGTTTAATATGTTCGTATTTCTAGAATTGACTACTGTATTGGTAACCGTCTTAATTAGTTATCAAAAATCGGGTCCTTCTTTCCAAGCAGGCATCTATTACTTACTCTTAAACACCGTCGGAGCGTTGTTCTTCTTAATTGGTATTGTGTTCTTGTATAACGTATTTGGGACCATCAACATCCGGGTTCTCCAAGAACTCATTGGGACACAAGGGGATCGTACGGTGGTCAAATTTGCCTACGTCATCATGATGTCTGGAATCTCTGTCAAAGCGGCGTTGTTTCCACTATTCACCTGGCTTCCCAAAGCACATGGTGTGGCGCAATCTGGGATTAGTGCATTGTTGTCTGGTCTTGTAGTAAAAGGTGCCCTCTATGTACTCATTCGCATGGAACGGTTCTTGTTTGTAGAAGCTGGCTTTCATATGAATGAATTGTTTTTCTGGATTGGTGTTGTAACAGCTATTGTGGGTGTTACGTTTGCAATCAGTCAAAAAGATATGAAGCAGATCTTAGCCTATCATACGGTGAGCCAAGTAGGCATCATGATGATGGGGATATCTCAAATCGGATTAACTCCCTTTTATGGAGGGGTCTTACACATCATCAATCATGCGTTGTTTAAATCGTTATTGTTCTTAGGAGCTGGGATTTTAATCAAGCATTATCAGACGAAGAAAGTCTATGAAATCAAAGGGGCGTTAAAAACATTTCCGATTGTTGCTGTGATGTTAATCATTGCGATGCTTTCCATCTCAGGTGCCCCATTGTTCAATGGGTTTGTTAGTAAATCGATGATAAAATATGCAGTAAAAGGTAACTTTATAAAAGAAGCGCTATTCTTCTTAATTAACTTAGGAACAGTGACTTCCTTCATTAAGTTTTCAAGTGTCTTGTTTGGTCCCAAAGCAATCCTTGTCAAAGAGAAGAACCCACTACAAATCATTTCCATTATAGTTCTTGGATTGTCTTGTCTTGGTATTGGACTCTTCTATCAAGTGATTGCAAGTTCTATTTTTGGAATTACGATTTCAACCAATTTGTGGGAGATCTCACACTTCTTGGATTATGGACTGTTTTTGGTTATAGGCTTCTTATTTTATCGATTTGTAGTAAAAAAAGACTATCTACCATTTCAAAAGATTCGTCACTTCAAGTTGACGTTTGAATCCGCAAATTACATGTTTGTGGTGTATCTCTTGGTTGTTTTAGGCGTCGTTTTCTTATAAAAATCAAAAGTTCAACCATAATTAAAAGCTCGTTTCCAAGTTGGAAACGAGCTTATTTTTATTGGTGGTAATAGGTTAAACTAGGTCCAAGAGCACGAACCAACTCATCAAAGATGGTGTCTTTTATAAGTGGGGAGATGCTGGATAATGAAACATCTTGGTGGAGTGCTTTTCTGGCGTAAGACAAGGATTTGGAATCAAAGGCTTGTAAGAGTAGTCGGTGGACTTCTATGTGTTGTAAGGTGTAAGTTAGTGGAAACTCTGGAAGTGGTCCGCTAAGGATGGGTTGAACTTGATTGAATCGAAACAGTGCATTG
The DNA here is from genome assembly GCA_030684695.1 of bacterium. Lineage (GTDB taxonomy): Bacteria > Bacillota_I > Bacilli_A > Izemoplasmatales > Hujiaoplasmataceae > JAUXXX01. The sequence continues at coordinate 11,265 of JAUXXX010000117.1, read as the reverse complement.
GTCTCCACGACATGACCCAATGGCAGATTGGAAATTTGACCAGTATTGGGCATGTTTACATTGGTAATTAGTGAATCTTTTCCAAGTAACGCTTCGATTTGAGCCAAGCCTTCTTCTCCAGAAGGCGTAATTGGAATGAGTTCCATCCCTTGAATGAGTCGTTTCGCAGATTCGTCGTTTCGTCGCATGATGTCTTTTCTGGTTTGAACTTTCGTTAAATGAAAGCGCCAATGTTCTATGGTAGATAGGTCTTTTACATACCATTCATGAGGCAAGAATTCGACTAAATGTCGATCCCCCGCGGCCGCAATCACACCTGTTTTTAAAAAGAGATCGAGTTTGACTTTTTCAGCACTTCCAAACGGTCCAACTTGCTTCCACGTATCTTTAGGTAGTAAGCCACTATCTTGATATTTCAAAGCAAACTGGTGGTAGATTGGCAATAAATCAATACCGCGATACGTTGCGTAATTAATCCAAGTGAAGTGATTGAGTCCAATCGGGTTAATTTGAATCTCTTTATAACTTGCTTTGAATCCGGTGGCTTCTTCTAGGGATCTTGCCAAAATTTTTTGGACAAAGAATACCTCGTGACAATTTCCAAAGGCTTTGATTTGTGGGAATACATGATAGAGTGTTTGAACACACATGGTCATAGGATTTGTAAAGTTAATGACCCAAGCGTTTGGACAATGAATTTTGATGGCTTTGCCAATCGTTTCAAACATCGGCATCATGATTAAACTACGAAAGATGCCCGAAGGACCTGTGGTATCACCGACTGTTTGATAGATTCCATACTTTTCAGGAAGATGCACATACGTTTCCATATCATCAAATGTTCCTGGTAATATTGAAATTAACACAAAATCAACGTCTTGTAAACATTGATCTAATAGAGGAACTACTTCAAAGGTAACCGCAGTATTCTTTTCTTGACTCATCATCAGTGTGCCAAGTTGTTGATTACGTTTGGCTGCTTCTTGATCGATGTCATATAAGCGGATATGACAAGAAAAGTCTTTTTTAGCTGATAGATCACTCATTAAACTTCTTGCCCATAGACGAGATCCACCGCCAATATAAGCAATTTGGATGGTTTTTTTCATAGAGGGATTCCTAGATAGTCCAAGGCTCTTTGAGATAGCCTACGACAAATTTTTGTACTAACTTTAAATCAAATTGTGTACCTGCGCCACGGATGAGTTCTTTGGTTGCTTCACTTTTTGACATAGCTTTTCGGTATGGTCGGTCTGAAGTCATCGCTTCATAGGCATCGGCGATGGCAATGATTCTTGAACGTAAAGGGATCTTGTATCCTTCTATTCCGGTTGGATAACCTGTTCCATTGAACCATTCGTGATGATATAAAATGTCATTGGCAATCTCAGCGTACTCAATCGAAGAAGATAAAATTCGATAGCCACTTTCGGGATGCTTCTTAATTTCGACCCATTCGGCGTCTGTTAATGGATCCAATTTATTCAAAATATATTCATCAATGGCAATTTTTCCGATGTCATGAAGATTTCCCATCATCCGAAGATAGTTGATATCATCTTTTCGCATGTTCAGTAATTGCCCCAAAGCTGCGGCATAGTCTGAGACCCCTTTTGCATGAATTTCTTCAATTGGATTTTTCAAGTAAAGAGCTTGGATAATGGCCTTAATGGTGTCAGATCGTTTCGAACTCAATTCATAGAGCTTTTTATTATACATATCAATTTCTGCTTGTTTGATGGTCTCTTCGATTTCGGAAGCCAAGTGGGCAGTACTGAGCCCAAAACTGACCGATATGGATATGCCATTTAACACCAGTCGTTCCAGTTCATTGTTCAAGTCGTCAATCAAATGAAGTGCTTCTTTGTGAGGGGTATTGGGAAGTAAAAATACAAACTCATCGCCCCCTATTCTAGAAATAATGTCTTTTTCGCGTTTGACTTTCAAAAACAAATCACGAACGCGAAGCAATAAGGAATCTCCAGAACTATGCCCAAAAGCGTCGTTGGTTAATTTAAGACCGTTGATGTCTGCCATGATGACGGATAGTGGCAGATGCTGTGGATGTCTAAGTGTCCACAATGCTTGATCATAATAGCGTCTGTTATATAGTCCAGTTAAAGAATCATGGTAAGACAAGTAGAGGATTTCCTCGTTTTGTTGTTTTCGTTCTGTGATATCAAAGGCGACGTTCATTGCAATTTTTCGACCATCATCCATTTTACCGATAATCGCAGAATAAATTTCCCAGTGGCGCTTTTTTCCATCTTTAGTATGGATAATAAACTCCCCATCTAATCTTCGGTGACGGTCTTTAAAGTATTCTGTGCGATATCGTTCAAGATTGGAAGGTACTTTTCCATAGGCTTTGAGTAACCAATCTTCTAGGCGAACCAAATCCTTCTTGGTATATCCGGAAATTTCGGTCCAAGTTTGATTGATTTGTAATACTTCTCCATCATCTGCATGCATTAAAATAGCAATAGGCGCTTCTTCAATGGCATTTCGTAGTTTTCGTTCGCTTTCTTCTAGTTGTTTCATCAATAACATGCGCATCGAAATATCCGTGATTAACGTCGCAAATTGCATGTGTGTGGTAGAATACGCGGATATATGATAATAACGACCAAGTTCTTTGGAATAATCTTCAAATTCAGCGGGTTTCCCACTTAAGGCTACGGTAGAATATATTTTTAGCCATGAGGCTTCTGATTGAGGTAACACTTCGTATAAGGTCTTTCCGATGATGGATTTACTTAGACCAGTTAACTCACAGAAAGCATCATTCACATCAAGAAAACGGTAATCAATGGGTTTCCCTTGGGAATCGAGTATGAGTTCATGCAATGCCAGGCCTTGTTTCATCTTCGAAATGAGAAGTTTGCTTTGTTCTTGAGACTGGGAAAGTTTCACTTCTGCAGATACCATGGAGGTGATATCGGCTGCGACGACTGCTAGTCCGATAATCCGACCTTGTTCGTCACGAATGGGGCCATAATTATTTTTAAAGTAGCGCATTACCCCATCTAACATAAAATGACGTTGAATTGTAAAGCTTTCGCCGTATAATGCTTTTAGGTAGAGGTTTTTCGTTTCTTCTTGATCAAGAGGATCTTTGATTTGCTGGATAAGGTTTAACCCGGGGTAGACTTCGACGTTGTCGTGTAAGAGCATGAAGTCATGATGGAATTTGTTAAAAAATAAGTATTCAAATTTGTTGTTTAGCGCAAAAATAGAAGTGTTTTCAGGACTATCAAGAGAAGCCTTCATCAAACTTTGCAGGGTACGCATTTGACTTCTTGATTCCAGTCGGTCCATTTGATGCTTAATGGATATGGCCACAAACATGGTTAATAAAGGATATAAGAATATCACAGGTAAAGCAATCTTCGAGATGGTTTGAAAACGAATCGATATTGGTAAGGCAAGTTGCGATGCAATCATGAAAATTGAAGCTAACAACCCAAGAAAATAGAGTTTTAAAAAATATGGAATACGGATTTTTTTGGCGTATCTTTTCCAAATAAATCCAATAAGAGTAGCGCTAACAATCGATAACGATCCGGCATAAATTCCACCACCCGCTACGAAGAAATATCGATAAATGAGGGCCATGAAAGCAGCGACCAATGCGGTAACCGTTGGAAAGAAAGCAGCGACTACACTAAGTAAGACCGTTCTTGTATCATAAATTACTCCAACATCAAATCGTATAGCATTAAACATAATGACAATGGAAAAAGAGCCCAAAATGACTCCTAGTGCTATTTTACGAATGGTTTTGTCCTGAGTGGGACTGATATTGGACGCTCCATAAATAAACGAACTCGCAAACAAAAGCAGTGAGTTTGAAAGTAACTGAACGAAAATCTGGATAATTTCTGGATTCATGGTTTTCACTCTCCTTATGTTTGCATACTGAATTAATTATAACAAATTTATCACTTTTCGTATCGACCGTTTAAATAAAACCCAGATTAATTCGATTGATTTGTTCTATTTTGAGCTGTTTTATGATACGATGGAATCAAGTTAGCAATCAGGAGGATTAAATTCATGCAACTACTTGTCTATCTCATTTTACTAGTGGCGTTTGGATATGAGACGCTGTTATCTTATCTTAATTATCGACACCGTAATCGACCTATTCCGGAAGTGGTCAGTGATGTCTACGATGAAACTCGATATCAAAAATGGTACCGTTATACCATGGATATCACGAAGTTTCAAATGTTACAGCGATCCATTCGGTATGGATTGATGTTTTTGCTTTTGGTAAGTGGGTTCTTTCCGTGGGTGGCTTCTTGGATGGAATCCATCACTAGTTCGCTTATATGGCAAAATCTGTTTTTTGTTGGAATGTATTATCTTGTAACATCCATACCTGACTTCTTAATGGATTACTACAAGCAGTTCATCATAGAAGAACGTCACGGCTTCAATCGTAATAAACCAGCTTTGTTTTGGGTAGACAAACTCAAAAGTACCGCATTGTTATTTCTATTAGGTGGAGCTGCCATAGCAGCAGTCATCGCTGGACTTGGCAGTCAACTCGATACATGGTCTTTGATCTTGGTGGTATGGGCGGTTGCGATTGTGGTTCAACTGTTGGTAAACATCCTTTTTACCAAAGTATTTATTCGATTGTTTAACAAACTCACACCACTCGATGAAGGCCCCTTGAAAAGTAAAATCATCGATTTCTCACAAAAAGCAGGATATCAGATTTCAAAAATATCCGTCATGGATGCTTCCAAACGAACAACGAAACTGAATGCATTTTTTTCTGGATTTGGCAGATTCAAACAAGTGGTTCTATTCGATAATCTGATTCATGTCATGAAAGAAGATGAAGTGGTTGCGGTGTTAGCTCATGAAATCGGACATGGATTGCATAAAGACGTGTTCAAAAATATGGTTCGTGGTTTTTTTCTATTATTTGCCTACATTGCACTTTTTATTCTGCTTGTCAAAGAAGACATATTTAGTGTTGCCTTCTTGTTTCCAGGGGCACATTTTGGATTTGGAATCATTTTATTCTCTATTTTAATTTCTCCCATTGATTCCATTATCCAGATTCCGCTCTCCTATTTATCTCGAAAGATGGAGTACGCTGCGGATGGGTATGCGGCGAGTGTGGGACTTGGAAATGAAATGATACAAGCACTCAAGGGTCTTTCACGAGTGAACTTATCCAATTTAACTCCTCATCCATTGGTTGTGAAACTAACATACTCACATCCACCGATGTCTTCTCGAATCGAATCGATTCTCAAATTGTTACCAAAGGAAGTGATTTTGAATGAACCTAGTAGCACATAACAAAGAAGCATGGGATAATCAAGTAAAGTCGAAAAACAAATGGACATTGCCTGTTGATTCGGCCACAATTGAGTTGGCAAAACGTGGAGAAGTACGACTTTTGCTCACGCCTACCATTCCTACACCTATGGAATGGATCAATCCAATACGAGGTAAAAAAGTCTTGTGTCTTGCCAGTGGTGGTGGACAACAAGGTCCCCTATTTGCGGCCATGGGTGCAGATGTGACTGTATTTGACAATTCACCAGAACAATTAAAACAAGATGAATTTGTCATGAAGCGAGAAGGGTTATCCATTTCGCTTGTACAAGGAGATATGCGTGATTTATCTCATTTTGAATCAGAAACGTTTGATTTGATCTTCCATCCTGTTTCCAACGTCTTCGTTGATCAGGTTAATATTGTGTGGAAAGAAGCGTACCGAGTATTAAAAAAGGGTGGCGTATTATTATCTGGATGTGCGAACCCAATTTTATTCATCTTTGATTTTGATTTGTGGGATAAAACCAAAGAAATGAAAGTTAGTTACAAAATTCCATATTCTGATATCGATCAACTTCCAAGCGAGCAATTAGCAGAAAAAATTAAGAAGTTGGAACCCCTTGAGTTTGGACATTCACTGGATCAACTCATTGGAGGTCAAATCGCTGCTGGTTTTGCAATTACCGGGTTTTATGAAGACCATTCTGGATGGGGCGACTTACTCGATCCTTATATTCCTTCCTTTTTTGCCTCGAGAGCGGTGAAATAGACCGATGTTTGTCGCTATTTTGTTCTTTTCTGGAACGGGAAATACCTATTATGTAGCGAAAACTTTACAAGACTCTCTTCAGAGGCTTGGCCATCTTTGTGATTTGCAAGCCATTGAACAATTAAAGGATCAACCAATCGATGTATCGGTATATGATGTCATTGGTCTGGGATTTCCAGTCTATGGGTCGTCGGTTCCATCCTTGGTCAAAGACTACATCAAACTTCTTCAAGGGAAGAATAAATCAGCGTTTTGTTTTGTGACCCAAATGATGTATTCTGGAGATGGCGCTGCTTATGGGGGAAGACTCTTAAAGAAACAAGGGTTTGTTGTGGATGTTCAAATGCATTTTAACATGCCCAATAACATCACAGATGTCAAGTTTTTACAGCTCTTTCATAGGATTCCATATGATAAAATTCGCTTGCGCGTCCAAAGAAAAGTTGATTTTATACTGTCAAGAATCCTGAATAAACGTCCATACAAACTGGGAAGTAATCCTATTTCATTGATTTTAGGACTCTTACAGCGAGTTCCTTATGAACGTTATGAACGCGTTTTACTTCCTGGTGTCGTCAAAGTGAATCAACATGATTGTATCCATTGTGGATTGTGTATTTCTTTATGTCCTGTTCAAAACTTGATTTCTATGAACGAAGTGATCACCGATCAAGGCCAATGTATGACTTGTTATCGGTGTATCAATCATTGTCCTACATCGGCGCTAACATTGGTTGGAAAAAGCAAAGTAGAAAGACCTTACAAAGGACCTACGCCAACCTTTGATGTGTCTGAACTGAAAAAACACCATCTTCAATAAAAAAAAGTTCGAAATTATGAACTTTTTTTACATTTAGGTATTGTGTATGGCACAGTAGTGTGATATTCTATTAGTGTGTATCACACAGTAGGGAGGGTATTATGAATACGCAATTTAAAAAAGGCATCATTGAAATGTGCGTCATCCATGTCATTTCTCAAAAAGATATGTATGGATATGAAGTGATAGAAACGTTATCGAATCAACTTGAAGTCAACGAGAATACGATTTATCCGATATTAAGACGCCTGACAGAACAAGAATACTTTAGTACGTATACAGAATCCACGAATGTGGGAGCACCACGAAAATACTATCGCATTACCCCACTAGGCATTAAAAAAGATGTAGAACTATTAAGCGAGTGGCGGTCATTTTTAAAAGGAGTACATACTTTATTAGGGGGATTTGAATCATGAAACAACAGTATCTAGATAAAATGCGTACATATTTAGAAGAAAGAGAATTTGGAAGAAGTGAGATTGAAGATATCATCCAAGACTATAGTCAAATGATGGATGATGGAGTAACGGATGGTAAAACGATTGAAGAAGTAATCGAAAAACTTGGTTCACCCAAAGACGCAGTCAAGGCGCTGACTCAAGAAAAGATTATTCGTCATGATGGTGTGATTAACCAAAAGCAATCATCGCATAAAATTGTGGCATTGATGCCCTTTATTTCAACCATTTTATTCTTCGCGATTGGATTTGGGTTTGAACGATGGCATCCTACTTGGATGGTGTTCTTCTTGATTCCAATCACAGGGATTCTTTCGAGTGGATTCCGTAGAAGAAGACATCGTCACTTACTTACTTCGTTATCGCCATTCTTGGCGACTACAGCCTTTTTGTTAATCGGGTTCTTATCAGGGTATTGGCATCCTGCTTGGTTGGTATTTTTATTGATTCCAATGCTTGGAATTATCGAATCAAATTTCAAAAGCTGTTTGCATAAGATCACCTCACTTAGTCCCTTTCTTAGTGTGATTGCCTTTGTGTTTTTAGGAATGGCAGGACTATGGAATCCCGGTTGGTTGGTGTTCTTATCGATTCCAATGCTTGGATTGCTTCATAGCAAATCCTTAACTAAAATTATTCTTTCTGAGTTGTCCTTTCTCATTGCCATCGGGTTATACTTATACATTGGATATCAGTATCAAATGTGGGGACTTGCCGCTAGTGCCTTTTTGATCCCAGTGATTTATGGCATCTTATCCGGAGAAGTGAAGATATCCTTATGGAAAGGTGGATGGTTAGAAAAACTCACTCTTATCCTCGCTTTAATAGTCTATATTGGTGTAGGATATTTGACTCAAACCACATGGCCTTGGTTGTGGGTAGTCTTCTTAGCGGTACCAGTGGTTGCAATTTTTAAGAATTCTCCAAAAAGCACCTGGATGGTAGCGACTTCACCATTCGTGGCACTTACCATATTTATTGTTGTTGGTTTCTTGTTTCAAGCATTCCATATAGTTTGGTTAGCATTCTTTTGGATCCCGATTGCAGGCATTTTGAAGAAGTAACGAATGAGCGAAGCGATTGCTTCGCTTTTTCTTTTTCGTTGTTGAAGAGTTATGGTATACTAAATTAAATAGGTGATTAATGTAATGAAGAAGAAACTTGTTGTATCAATGATGATTGGTGTGTTTGTGCTTGTAATCGCTTCGCTTGCTTTCTTGTTTTCGGTGTTATCGAGAACAAGTTTTTCTCGTTATGGGATAAGTACCATAGCCACGACTCATAAAAAAGAGTTTCGTGTTTTCCAAGATCGACGTTTGAAACCACTCTTTATCAAAGGAGTAAACATGGGTGCTGCGAAACCAATGACGTTTCCAGGAGAACTAGCTATTACCAAAGAAGAGTATTTGCGATGGTTTATCCAAATTTCACAAATGTCTGCCAATACCATTCGGGTATACACCACAATGACACCAGCATTTTATGAAGCACTTTACGAGTTCAATCAATCTTCATCCACTCCACTTTATATCATGCAGGGAGTATGGCTAAACGAAGAACACATCAAAGATACTCACGATGCGTTTGCGAATGATGGTTTTTTGATTGAGTCCTTTGTTCAAGATGCAATCGATCTTGTTAACATTTTTCATGGCAATGCATCCATAGATCCTTCCCCTGGAAAAGCATCAGGAGTATACACCAAAAATGTTTCCCACTATATTATTGGTTGGATACTAGGTGTCGAGTGGGATCCTGAGTTTGTTTATAAAACGATCCTTAATAACCCAGAGAAGACATCTTTTGAATCAAATGTCCTCAAAACAAATAACGCCACCCCCTTTGAAGTATTTTTAGCACAAGTTGGCTCACGGGTATTGGAATATGAAATCGATCATTATCAAATGACAAGACCGATTTCATTTGTGAATTGGTTAACTACCGATGCACTCACTCATAGTCATGAACCTGATTGGAAAGAAGATTTCATGAGTGTTGATGTTGAAAACATTCAATTGAAACCACGTGCAATAGGTGGAATGTTTGCTTCTTATCATATCTATCCTTATTACCCCGAGTTTATGAATCATCAACCGGAATACACCAGCTATATTGATCAAAGAGGGAATGTGAATCCCTATAAAGCATATTTACTAGATTTGTATCACAGCCACACCATTCCAGTGTTAGTAGCAGAGTTTGGGATTCCTAGTTCACGAGGAAAAGCCCACGATGCGATACATTCGGGCCTTAATCAAGGAAATGTGACGGAGCAAGAACAAGGGATCATGCTTGTTCAAATGTTGGAAGACATAGTGGACTCTGGGTATATGGGAGCACTAGTCTTTGCGTGGCAAGATGAATGGTTCAAACGTACGTGGAATACGATGGATTATGATCTTGATTGGCGAAGACCTTTTTGGTCCAACATAGAAACCAATGAACAATACTTTGGTCTCCTTGCTTTTGATCCAGGATTGCATAAAATGATAATACACTTAGATCAAGACGATTCCGAATGGGAGGACATTGCCACAATCTTTGAGTCCTCTAAGGTGTCTTTAAAAGTCACTCATGATGCAAGGTTCTTATATATGAAACTAGATACGACGCAAATCAATCATGACAACTCTTCAATTGTGATTGCTATTTCCAATGGCGTTGTCCCTGGTAATACTTTTTGGGATAATCAATCAGTTACGTTTGGAAATGACACTAACTTTATGATTCACATTGAATCAAACTCCAAAGCATCCTTTTATGTTGACCGATATTATGATTCGTTTGAATATTTGTATGGTGAAGTTTTACAAATGATTCCAGGATATTCAACTCGTATCCAACCAAGGAGTGGCCAATTTCAAATCTCTAGACATGTATTGTCCTCTCAGTTGATTATTCCAGTAACAGGAGAAATCATTCCTTTTTCTACTTATGAATCTGGATCTCTTCGTTTTGGAGTATCGGACCCCACATCGCCACTGTATGATTCTTTATCGGACATATTATTTGGAGACGGATTTGTGGAAATCAGAATTCCCTGGTTGCTTCTCAATGTCATGGATCCTTCTACAAAGCAGATCATGAGTGAATTTGTTGGAACATCGTTTGTTCCAACAACCATAGAAGGTTTTTCATTTGGGGTGGGTGTTCAACAAGGTAGTCAACCTCTACATATTTCTTTTGGAAGTGTATACTCATGGAATTCTTGGGATGAAGTTATCTATCATGAAAGACTCAAACCAGCTTATTATCTATTGAAAGCAGCGTTTGAAGCGATCACTTATGGTGGTGAACATGACTAAGGTGTTGATGGATGTAAATCAAGACATTGAATTAAAACAAATCGCTTATCAAGAAGCAAACAACATCACTAGATATTTGGAAAACTATCGTTTTGCTATGGTTCGAAGTAGGGATCAAGTCGTTGTTGGCCGTCTAAACTTGCGAATTGGCACCAACGAAGAAGTCTATTTATTTGGTCATATTGGGTATGAAGTGTATGAACCTTTCAGAGGCAATCATTATGCACTTCAAGCGTGTGAAATCGCGTTTCAATTTGCAAAAGTTGTTCATCAGATGAATGAGTGGATTATTACATGTAATCCTGACAACTTTGCTTCGAGGAAAACAATCGAGCGTTTGTCAGGAAGATTAATCGAGATTTGTCCTGTTCCAAAGGATTCAGAAATGTACATCAAAGGCGACAGGGAAAAATGCATCTTTGTCATCAATCGGTAAAATATCAAAAGTATTTCCTTATGGAAATGCTTTTTTTTATGAAATCGCTGGTTATTTTCCTTGATGCCTTTGAAGAATTCCTTTGTAAATGCTACAATAAAGTAAATTTAACATCAATGCTTAGACACCACGAATGAATGGATTACTATTTGAACTCTTTTTATGACGAG
>JAUXXX010000092.1 GCA_030684695.1 bacterium | reverse complement strand
TCGCTTGCGAGTTTAGTAACTTTAACGGTCAATAACCCGTTGATATTAATACAACCAGAGAGTACCATCTCGCCTTTTGTAACATTTACTGGCACAGATTCTCCTGTTAGAATTTTTGTGTCAATCGTGGAATCTCCTGACAACACTTCACCATCAAGCGGAATTCTTTCGCCTGGTTTAATGATCATTATCTCTCCAGTTTGAACGTCTTCAACACGCATTTCCACAGAAGTGTTGCCTCTTTTAATCGTTGCGACATCAGGTCTGATTGACATCAATTTTTTAATGGATCTTCTGGATCGATTGACTGCTACGTCTTGGAAAAACTCACCGACCTTATAAAAAACCATAACTGCAACTGCCTCAGGATGTTCTCCAATTGCAAATGCACCCATAGTCGCTATCGTCATCAAGAAGTTTTCATCGAACACCTTACCTCGATATATGTTATTGACTGCCTTCAGTACAACTTCTCCACCGATGATGAAATAACTTAGTATAAGTAATACATAACGAAAAACCGTTCCTTCAGCAATCAATAATCCTCCAATAAATAGTAAGATACCTATACCGAAGATGATTAAATCTTTCGTCATTGATGATTCTTCATCCACGTGATCTTCATTCTTCACATTTGATTGTGCTATCGTTACGCCAGGCTCAATTTTATCAATAATTTTTTGAACCTTTTCTTCTATACGTTTTTGATCTAGCGAATTTTTGAATTGAAGTGTCAGTTTTTTTGCTAGAAAATCAATGTTGGCACCTAAAATTCCTTCGGTTTTGTTTAATTTTTCTTCTATCTTAGCCGCACAATTTGCACAGTCTAAACCATCTATAGTATAAATGACATTTGGGGTTAGTTCACATACCTCGACATCACCCTCTTCATCTTTCACAATTTTTTTAATCGTGTCAAATAGTCTTGCGGTATCAGTTGAATCCGTAACTTTTACCTTGATTTCTTTTGTAACAAAGTTTAAATAGCCTTCTTCAACTCCGTTTAACTTCTTTATCTTTTGTTCAATCTTATCTGCACAACTCGCACAGCTTATTTCTGATAAACTATATTTAATCTCTTTCATGTTTTTTCTCCATTCTATTTATGTTTGATATGATTCATTGCTTGTGTAATTAACACATGGACGTGGTCATCGTCAAGCGAGTAATAAACAACATTTCCCTCTTTTCGGTATTTAACCAAACGATTCTCTCTTAAGGTTTTCAATTGATGTGAGACAGCGGATTGACTGACACTAATCACAGCAGACAGATCGCATACACACAACTCGGTTTCTTTTAATGCCAATATGATTTTCATTCTTGTGGGATCACTAAATGTTTTGAAGAACAAAGTCAGAAGTGAAATAGATTCATTATCAAGCAAATTTTTATGGGCTATTTCTATTTTTTCAGGGTGAAGAACATTACATTCACAAAACTCAATGATATCTTTTTGATCCATACTAATCTCCTATCTATATGAGCGTTCATTCATATAGGTATATTATATCACAACAAAATAAGCAGTCAATGAAATTACACCGGTTTTGAACGATAATAAGTTTTTGTTGTTACTACCATGTTGAATTAAATATGTTGCGTAAGACAACCATTCGGACAAAAAAGGTCATTTTTCATCAAAAAATATGTTCCCACAATAGACGAAATTTGCATACATAGACAAAAAAAGCCATCGGATACCTATGAAGGTCATCTGATGGCTGATTTTTATTAAGTTGGGTTAAATATAGAGTGCTGTCAAGTATGTGTCAAGTATATAACAAGTGCTATTTTAATGAAAGCAACGTGATAGACTCTACATGAAATGTTTGAGGAAACATATCGACTGGTTGAACACGCTTTAGTTCATAACCTGAATCCACAATCACTTGTAAGTCACGAGCCAATGTCATCGGTTCACAAGATATATATACAATTTTCTTTGGTTTTAGTCGTGTCAACTCTTGGATAAAGTTAGTTTCTAATCCCGATCTTGGTGGATCGAAAACGATAATATCAAACTTTGCATCTTCATCTGCTAAATGACTTAGAAAAGAGATTGCATCATCTTTATAGAAGCGAATGTTATTCACATGATTCAGTTTTGCGTTTTGAATGGCGTTAGTGACACTTTGAGGATTAATCTCCACCGCTATCACTTTCTTAACGATGTCAGCAAACAATATACCGATGGTTCCTACTCCTGCGTAAGCATCCAACACAATGTCCTCTTTTTTTGGTTTTGCTAGTTCAATTGCTTTTTGATATAACAAACTTGTTTGACGATGATTCACTTGATAAAATGTCTTCGCAGAAATTCCAAATCGTTTTCCGAGTAATTCATCTTCTATCTTTCCACTGCCATAAAGAATTCTTTCAAAGTCTCCTAAGACAACTGACGTTTTTCGATTGTTCACATTTTGAACAATTGAAGTAATTTCTGGATGTGCTAATCGTAAATCGGTGACGAAATTGTTCCGACCAGGAAATTTCTCTTCTTGGGTGATCAGTACCACCAATACTTGAGAAGTGGTTGGACTGCGTTTCACCATGATATGCCGGATCAGTCCCAACTCTTTATCTTCTTGATAAGCCTTAATTTTATGTTTTGTCATCAATTGTCTTGATGTACGAATGATGTTGTTTGCGATATCATCTTGAATATAGCACCTGTCGACATTCACAATTTTATGCGTATTTTCTTCATAAAACCCAGCCATTACTTTAGGCCCTTTTTCAGAAATAGCCATTTGAACTTTCGAACGGTAAAAAAATGGATCTTTCATTCCAAGAGTTGGGAGTAATACAGAGGAATCCAAATGATAGCGTTCCAGTGCATCTTTGACTTGTTTGGTTTTTAACTCCAGTTGCAGTTCATAGCTCATGTGCTGTAGTTGACACCCACCACACTCGTCATGCTTGGGACAAGGAGCCTTCACTCGACTAGGAGATGCTTTCTGTATTTTAACGATTATCCCTTTAAAATTATCTTGTAGCTCCACAATCGCGGTCTCTCCAAGAAGTAAGCCTGGAATGGTGTATTGTTTGTTTTCAACAACCACTGTTCCTTGGCCAAAATGGTTTACTAATTCACATACTGCACTCACTTGTTTCATTTTTCCACCTACTCTACTCTCTATTATACATTACTGAGGAATTACATGGTTACACTCTTTTGATTTGTGGTATAATGATTTTACATCAATTTTTGGAGGGTCACATGAAACGCCTATCATTTGCACTATTATTGCTATTTTTTGTCTTAACTGCATCTGCTTGTGGACTAACCACAACAACTTCTACACCAAGTATTACCACCAGTACAACAGCCTCTTTACCGATTACTTCTTCAACTTCTGAGAGTAGTTCTACATCGAATCTCACCACAGCAAGTTCACAGTCACCATCCACTGCAGTTTCCACAAGTTCTGGAGTTTTGACTACTACATCACCAGTCACTTCGACTTCTCCAACAACAATTCAAACTACAACTGTCCCTACTACCACAACTCAAACTACTACTCAAACAACCATTACTACCGTATCAACAACTTCCACGACTACTTCAAATTCCATCTTGATCACAACTTCTCCTGTCCAGCCACTGATTCCAACCGACTATGAAAAATTACAAGATAAATTGCCTGTGATTGGTTTACCAAGCAGAGGAAATGTTCGAGTACTCGTGTTTGTCGTTGATTTCTCTGATTTTCCAGCTGCTTCTTCGGGAATGAGTATTGCTCAAGTAAATACGGCATTTAATGGACTTCCCAATCAAACTGCTTACGAATCACTTCAAAGCTACTATTGGAAGAGCTCATATGGTCAATTAAACATCACTGCAGATGTGTTTGGCTTCTACCGTGCAGAAAATCCAGCATCATATTATGAAAACGAGTACTATAAATTATATGCCACGGATAACTTGGGTAACTATCTTTATGATGAAGATGAAGTAACCTATCCTGATTCTGATCTGATTTATGAATTATTGCTCTTTTATGATAGTCTCATTGATTACTCCGATTTTGACTCCAACAACGATGGATACATCGATGCCATTTATATCATTTATACAGCTCCTGTAAGTTTTGAATCCGGCTCTGATTTATGGTGGGCTTATCAAGACATTTATGCTTATGAAGGAGATATCTTTGATGGTGTTGAGCCATATTATTTCATGTGGTCGGGCATTGATTTCTTCTTTGAAAACACCGAAGAAATTGACTCCAGAACGATTATTCATGAAACGGGACATTTACTTGGATTAGAAGATTACTATGACTACGATCCGGAAGGTTCTACCAATCATGGTGGTTTAGGCGGTGCAGATATGATGGATAATACCGTTGGAGACCATAATCCGTTTAGCAAACTGCTCTTAGGTTGGGTCACCCCACAAGTTGTCAACCAATCGATGACCGTGCAGATTCGCCCCTTCGAAAGCAGTGGAGATATGCTACTCATTGCAGCGAACTGGAACGGAACGATTTTCACTGAATATTTGATTGTATCCTATTATACCCCTACTGGTTTGAATCAAGCAGATAGTCAAAGAATCTTTACCATTCCTGGTATCATTATTTATCATGTAAATGCCTCTTGGGCAGGAGAAATGGATTATGACTCCTACTACCCATCGTATTATCACTCAAACAACTCAGATACCATAGAGAAACTACTGAAGATTATTGAAGCCGATATGGGCAATGAAATCGAAGATTATAGTTTAGCACAAGACAGCGACTTATTCCAAGTCGGTGATATATTCAAGCAAAATGTATATGCAAATTATCAATGGATTAACGAGACAAGTGGTCCCATGAATTTTACCATTTCCATTGATGCTTTGACTCCAACTTCCGCAACCATCACCATCAACTTCCCAAATTAAAAAGAACAGGACTATGGATTTCCATAGTCCGATTTTTTTTATTTTGCGTACATTATATACATAATCCAGTTAAGCAACCTCTTTGGAAAGAAACGTTTTAAAAACACAAAGATTTTGTATTTTACACCCACCGTCACAAAAACAGGTGGATTTTTTCGCTTTAGGATTTTTAAGATGACTGCTGTAACTTTTTGTGGGTCGTGGCCATGCTGTTCGTCATTTTCCATACGCTCAATGGAACGTTTGATTCGATCTTGGTAAATCGGATCTACTTCAATGGGCGACTTTTGACGATTCGCAGTAAATGAAGTTTTTGTATCTCCTGGCAATACAGCACTAACATGAACTCCAAATGGTTTAAGTTCCATCCGTAATCCTTCGGTATAAGCATTCATCGCTGCTTTGGTCATGGAATAAAAGGTTTGGAACGGAACTGTTAACTCACCCGCAACAGATGAAATGTTAATAATCCGACTTCCCTTCGTTTTTCGAAGCGTTGGAATAAATGCATTGCTTAACAAATAACTACCAATGATATTGACATCAATGATTCGTTTTGCTTCTCGAAGTGTCGTGTATTCGATAGCTCCACTGATTCCCATCCCCGCACAATTAATTAATGCGTCGATGGTTGGGTACTTATCTAGTATGTTTTGAGCGGCCTTTTGAATGGATGTTTCATCTGCGAGGTCACACAAAAAATAGTCAAAAGTGATTGCTTCTTTGGGCATTTGACGTGACAATCCAATCACTTGGTATCCCAGTGATGAAAGCTTTTTTGCTGTTGCCAATCCGATTCCAGAAGAAGCTCCCGAAATCACGACTGTCCTAGACATGAGATCCTTCAAGCATTGCCATTAATTCAGCGTCAGTATCAGGCAGTGAAGTCAACACATCATGAATAATCGATGACGCTTCATCCATCAATGCTTTGGTGTGTGTAGACGTATAGGATGTTCTAATCAAACATTCCCCTTCTGGGGTAGCTGGAGGTAACACGGGATTCACATACACTCCACGATCATACAATATTTTGCAAGCAACCAATGTCTTTAATACGGTAAACGTATAAATTGGAATAATTGGCGCAATGGAATTATCAATAATCTTTAATCCAAGATCAATCAAACGTTTCCGCATGTAAGCTGATATTTCTAACAATGCTTGGGGACGAAGTGGTTCATCTTTTAAAACTCGAAGTGCTTCCAATGCGCATGCAGCGTTGGCAGGAGTAATCGCTGCACAGAAAATAAACGGACGGCTTTTGTGCTTGACATATTCTACAACATGTCGATCCGCTACCATATATCCGCCAAGACTAGCTAAAGACTTCGAGAATGTTCCCATAATGATATCTACTTCATCTTCTAATCCGAAAAACTCTGCTGTCCCGCGACCAAATTTGCCTAATACACCAAAACCATGTGCATCATCGACCATGACACGAGCACCATACTTTTTAGCTAACCGAACAATTTCAGGTAAATTACAAATGTCTCCTGTCATTGAAAATACGCCATCAGTGACG
>JAUXXX010000085.1 GCA_030684695.1 bacterium | reverse complement strand
CGATATATCGTACTTCCAAACCAGAGGCATCAAAATGAGGAACGACTATTAAATCTGAGGCTTCGGTGATCAGAGTTAATATCAAATCAGAAAGTGTCGCATGAATTATGTTGGAAGCAAACACCTTAGTGATTAAATCCGCGTTTAGCTTTCCTTCATTGTCTGGATCTTTTAGTTTAGAAATGAGTTCAGGACTAAACTCAAAATTGTTTAAATCTATGTCTGATAAGTCAATTGCTGTAATAATATCGAACAAACGATTTAATTCTTCTACCGTTACAACATCAACATTAGCTGTAATCACTGGGCTTAAAGACTCCCGGATTAACAAAGACATTTTAGCACTGTTCGGGATTACCAATATAGCTGCAGTCTCGGACTGACCCAAATCCATAATCAGTTTGCCAAGTGTAGCCGTTAATACTTGAGAGTTTAAGAAAGAGTCAAAGTCTAGTTTACTTAACGTAAAGACTTTGGATAAGTCATATCCAACCGCATCACAATCGGTATCCCCTACATCACAAGCCAATGTAACAGCAACCAATTTCAGTGATTGCACAATGGAAACCAGCTCTGTTTTTCTCAAATATCCTTCTTCATCAAAAACAGCATCTGGAATGACAATCGGGAAATCACCTAAATCAAGAGTCAGTAGTTGAGTGGTTAACGAAGCAACAAGCAAACGAGATTCAAAAATGGCATTAATCGCAGCATCGGTTAACAATCCAACATTGCTAAGTTGTAAGTTATTAAAGTCTATTTGACCAGCAATTTGAGCAATTTGGTTCAACGCTAACAAAATTTGACGTAACTCCCCATTTGTAATAATGTTTCCCTGTGCATCCCTGATATCAAGCCACTGAATATTGGCTGGAATGGTTAAAAATTCTAGTCCAGGTAACGGAACAGCACCACTTAACACATTGATTAATGCATGAGTAATCAATTTGGAATCTAAAATGACAGTAAAATCTACGGAAGCAAGAGCGTTTAGTAATAACATGTAATCGCCTGAACCAATGTCTCCAATGGTCAGTCCAGTATCAAGTAAAGTTCCAATCACAGAACCTATCGCAGCAAATTCTTCAGCCCACACCAATCCATCTGGAATCGTGATAATCAAATTTATTGGTTCTCCAGCTAATTCAAGCAAAGGAGAAACCGCTACACTTGTTGCATAAGTAATCAATTGACTATCTGCTAGGTGGCTAAATAATGATTCAACATTTGCTTTTGAGAGTGAGGCATCTTCGACAACAAAATCACTTTCGAATACCCCAATGGTATTGGCCAAATCAAATAAAAACGCCGCAATGTTTCCGATATTGGCCACTTCTTGTTTCCAAGGAATGGCATATAACTCTTCTGTATTTAATGGGACCGGTAAATCGAGATAATCACTAGCTAGTTCTATCGAAAGTGGTAACAGACTCGAAATCAAATCACTTCTGGCAATCGTACTAAAAACGAGGCGAATTTCATCTCCTGTTAAATCTGAAAAATTCGATGTAGCGATGAACTCACTGCCTAAAGCAACACCAGCAACTTCCGCTACGATATTGAGTTCTTTACGAAATGAAATCTGTGTTTCATTATAGTTAAAAGATAATACTGAATCAAATAAGTATACATTTAATGGCATTTGAGCGGTTTCATCGGAAGGATCACTGATAGTAATGGATGCCACACCTGCCACGACAAAATTAGTATTATAAGAGTCCACAAAACGACGTAAAAATGCAACCATTTCTTCTACATCACCAAATTGATCCATTCCGGGAATGGGGACTGGACTTGCAAGTGGTAAAATGGTATGAGAAGCTTGATAAATATCTTGTCGATTGATTTCAAAAGAAACATCCTCAGTTTGACTATCAAAATCAGGGATTAAAACAATCAGACTTTCTGCAATGCTCATTAACCCACCAAACATGATTAACATGACATACACCGCAACACAACCTTGTAAGAAACCAAAAAGTCCCCCTAACAAGGGGTTATTCGAGCGATACTTTTTATCGACTTTGGTATTCGTGATAAATATCGAACGAATTATCAAACCAATAATCGCATATAGTACATAACCTATGGTAAAATATAGGATGAAGTAAACTATTTTTAATACAAACTGACCAATGCCTGTCACTAAAGCCATCAACTGCACGTTGGTAATATCCACTCCTAAAGAAGTACCAACAAAGATATCAAGTGCGGCAGTCATGGCTCCTTCTAAGGTTGTCACGTTGGATGGGAAGTCTGGCAAAGCCATTTGAATCCAGCCACCTAGTGGGGCAATGTTGACAGTCCATAAGAATGAAATGACCAAATCTAAAGTTACGAAAAAGACTACATAGAATGCTAAATTAATTAAAAAACCAATTAAGGACTTTTTCAGTCCCTTCAGTAATCCAAATAACGTTGCGAGTCCAACCGTAGTTAGAAAGATTATATTTAAATATAACCCTGTATCCATACTCATTAAGTCCATAGTACTCCCCCTTATATGAGTTTGCTACCGTTATTATATTATATAATAAGGAAAATAGTTTGATTTATATGGAAAATTCATCTATTTCCTGTAATTTAGTCTTTTACCAATAAAGATTTGCGATGTTTCGTATATGAAATGGGGTGTTTACCATGATTTCTATGATCAAACGTTCTTTAAGTTTTCTTTTGTTAGGACTGGTATTTTTCTTAGTTGGATGTACCGGCTTCCGTTTTGAGTTTTCTTGGCCAAACGAATATAATTCGTATACGACAACGATTCCAGCCACTTTTAATGGTACTCTAAGCATCAATGAAGCCGATTATGAGTTGTTTGCGACATATATTAGTCCTACTTCTTCGCTGACGAGTGTCAGCGAATACAATGCAAGATTGATGGAAACTAGAAATCACATCCGTCGTGCTAATATTAAAATTGTAACAACACTTACGAGAACCGTACCGATATTCCCTGGTTCAAAAACAACGTTTGAACAAATCATGGGATCTGCTTCAGGATCAGGAGTTGTGTATAAGTCTGATGAACTTTATTATTACGCGATTACCAATTTTCATGTGATTGATGCCAAAGACTACAATGCGAAATACCAAGTACAAGCCTTTAACGACGCTGACGATGCTACTTCACTCGCCGAACTTCTTGCTTATGATGAATCCTTGGATTTAGCAATCATTCGGTTTCCAAAAAACAGTCGAACCGATGTTGAAATGATTAACATTGAAACAAGAAAGTTTACAAAGTTTTCGAGTGGAGAATTGGTTCTCGCTGTTGGAAACCCACAAGGTATTGACTTTAATGTCACGTTTGGTGAGTTTATCCGGCTTTCCTCGATACAAAATGCTAGCTTTAAAGTCATCTATCATAGTGCAATGATTCACGAAGGTTCTTCAGGTGGAGCACTGGTAGATATCGATGGTAACTTGATTGGTATTAACACATGGGGAAGCGCCGCATCGGATGAAGATTCGTTTGCCATTCCACACTATATTATTTATGAATTCATCATCAACAATGGGTTACGATAATCAAAAGGGTTGACCGGCGTCAACCCTTTTGTTTATTCTGTTACTTCTATTTTTACTACAAATTCACCAAAATGGTCAAAATGTAGTACCACTTCCCCTAATCCAATGATTCCTGTTGTTTTTACATACACCCCAATGGATCCGCCAATTAATGCTTGTTGTTTGGGTCCAATTACTTCGAAGTGCTCACTGGTTTGTACGGTAAATGAATCAAATGCATAGGGCAAATCATTCATGTACTCATCCACCATTTTAACAACAATACGAGTTGCGTCGTAAGTATCTTTGTGTTGTAACACTACATCATCTGGTTGTAACACGATGTGCATTTCTTTGCTTGCTCCTTTGTTAGAAACCAGCACACAAACGTCGTTTATGTATCCTTCAAAACGGTATTTCCCGCCTTCTTTTCCCCAATCTCCGACATACTCACCGTATAATCTCATTAGTTCTTTGATGGTGATCTTGTGAAATGCCATGAGTTGGAAGAGCAAAAATTTACTCTTTTTATCCAGTTTCATTCCGTTTTGAACAAAACTCGATAACACTGCTTTTAACTTGTCGGCAACTTTTGGCGGGTATGATTCATGTATGTGAATTTGATTTGCAATGTAATCGTCAATCACAATCGGTGCATTAGGGATATGGGGATAGTGTTCCCATGCACTGTAAAAGGTATCGATATATTCATCGTTTTTATACACTTTTACATAGTCGCAATTGGTAAATATATAAGTAGATGGTATGGCAGTAGCCGGGTATTCACCCATCACAAGATTGGATGAAACCACCATCACAGGTTTGGTTGTTTGTTGAGAGGCATAGACTGCAGCTGCGTATTTGGGTATACGGAACATGTCACTTACTCCATGATAACAAATTCGATCTCCTGATCCAAATTGAATGTGTGTATTATAATCACTCATACACCAACCGATGGCACCAGAAATATTTTCGTTGGAAAAAGAAGCGTCTTGGACCGCAAGATGACGATGAGCATGTTCAAATCGACGGTGTTCTGTATCAAACTTCTTAGTAGGAAACATATGTCCGTTATACTCGGTAACTAAATACGGAACGAGTTTCTTGGTGATTTTAATTGGTTTTGTGAGTCCAACGTTAAAACCAGTATGTGAAAAATCATTGTAGGTATAAACATTTTCTAGTAGTTCACTTCCTGGAAAATTGCGAACGCCACCTGTAGGTCTCGAATCATCCAGCACATGTGCAATTCGATTGGTCTCCGCATAAAAGTCATGATCATCAGGACTTTCGTTGATTCGAACTCCCCAAATGACAATGGATGGATGATTATAGTGATGTAAGATCATGTCTTTTACGTTTTGATAAGTATGTTGTTTAAAGGAGTCATCTCCAATGTATTGCCAGCCTGGTACTTCCTCAAAGACCAACAAACCGATTTCATCACAGCGATTGATAAAATGATCACTTTGCATGTAGTGGGAACAACGGACAATATTACACCCTAGATCATACTTTAAGAAATCTGCATCTTTTCGTTGGAGTCTCGCAGGAGCCGCATATCCCATATAGGGATACGATTGGTGTCGATTTAATCCGATGAGTTTGAGTAGCTGATTATTCAGCACAAACCCTTCTTCTCGAAATGCCATGGATCGAAAGCCCAATCGACTTCTCACTTGATCGACTATTTCATTTTCAATATAAATAGTCGCTGTTAATTCATACAATGTAGGTTCGTCAATGGACCATCGTTTAATGTCTTCTATCAAAGAAGCATTGTGCAGTTCTTCGCCTGATTGTGGGATAAATGTATGTGTTTGAATGCATTCCCCTTGATAAAATAACTCAAGCACTACATTGGTTGGACTAACCGGTTCGCTTAGTAGAAGCGTGGTATCTAAAATCATTCTCGAAGCGGATACAACACCACCATCAAATG
>JAUXXX010000084.1 GCA_030684695.1 bacterium | reverse complement strand
GGCCTCAATAATACGGAAAAAGACATTGTCTTGCTCGCCGCAGACTCACATAGCGGCGACATAGCAATGCAAGCGATTGCTTTGAAAATGGATATGGCAAAACCAAACAAAGGAATTATCTTCTCGATGCCAATTGAAAGCATTGTTGGCACGACCGATTACTGCAATTTAAGTTCACTCAAGGAGGAAGTTCATCTCGTGGAATATCAAGCGATTTATACGATTGTCGATAAAGGAAGAGGCGAGGAAGTCGTTGAAGCGGCTTGTAAAGCAGGTGCCAAAGGTGGGACGATTTTAAATGCCAGAGGTTCAGGAATTCATGAGACTCAAACTTTGTTTCATATTGCGATTGAACCAGAAAAAGAAATGGTGTTAGTGATTGCTCCCATTTCGAAGGTTCCATCGATTGTCAGTTCTATACGTGAAGAGATGCATCTAGACGATCCAGGCAAAGGTATTTTATTTGTAATGGATGTTCGAAATGCGATTGGATTATACCGCGAATAACAATCAACATCTCATACCCTTCAGTCGATATGAGTAAGATAGTCTAACGTAATATTAGGTAAGCAAAAATGTATAAATATATAAGAAAACGGCCAAATATTTTGGCCGTTTCAATTTATAATGAAGAGATTTTGGAGAGGTTTGGATTTATTTCTTTGACTTTGAAAAACCTTCTTTAAAGCGTTCCCAACCCGATTTGATTTTTGGATCACTATCAAGTTTGGCCAAATCCTCAAAGAGTTTCTTTTGCTCGTTGCTTAATTTTTGAGGAGTTACGACGGTGATGATCACATGTTCATCGCCTTTTTGTTTGCTACGAACGTTGGGTGCCCCTTTTTCACGGATACGAAACTTCGCATCACTTTGGGTTCCAGATGGTATTTTTAGTAAGACAGGACCATAGACGGTTGGAACTTCAATTTCATCCCCAAGCGCTGCTTGGGAAAAGGTAATCGGAATATTGACAATAATATCATCGCCAATGCGTTCGTAAATGTCTGATTTTTTTACTTCAAAGACTATGTATAAATCCCCGTTAGGACCTCCAAATTGGCCTTTATTGCCAAATCCTTCTAGTCGAATTTGTTGACCAGTTTCGATGCCTTCTGGAACACGAACTTCGACTTCTTTGGTCGTTTTAACAACACCTTCACCAAAGCATGTATTACACTTATTAAGTATTTCTTTGCCTGTTCCGTTGCATGTGGGACAGGTGGTTCTTGTTTGAGTTCTACCAAACAACGTTTGTGTCTCCATAACGACAGAACCGGTTCCACGACATTTTGAACAGGTGTGGATATCACTTTGAGATTTTGCACCCGAACCATGACATGTCGGGCATTCGTCGTAAATCGGCACTTTCATTTTTTCTCTTTTTCCAAAGATGGATTCTTCAAACGAGATGTTCATCCGCCGCTGAATGTCTGAACCTTTTCTGGCTCTTGTACGTTGGCTGGAATCTCGTTGTCCTCCCCCACCAAAGAAAGCAGAGAAGATATCACCAAAATCAAACCCTTCGAAACCAGCACCACCACCGCCAAATCCAGCATTGGGGTTGGCATGACCAAATTGATCGTATTGTCCACGTTTGCCTGGATCTGATAATACTTCATAAGCTTCTTGGATTTCTTTAAATTTCGCTTCCGCATTGGGTTCTTTGGAGACGTCTGGATGGTATTTTTTTGCCAGGGTTCGATACGCCTTTTTTAATTCATCTTCTGAGGCCGTTTTTGATACCCCTAATATTTCATAGTAATCGCGTTTGTCCATGATCCACCTCTACTTTTGCAAGAAGAAGCAAATTTCTTTGCTTCTATGCAGGGATTAAACTTCTTTGTAGTCGGCGTCAAAGACTTGATCGCCATCTTGATTGCTAGATCCAGAATCACTCGATCCGCCATCATTGTTACCATTGTTCTTGGATGCTTCTTCGTAGACACGTTGAGACAATGCTTGTGTTGATTTTTCAAGTTCGTCTTTTGCTTTACGAATCTTATCCAAGTCGTCACCTTTTAAGGCTTTTTCAAGATCTTTAATCAAGCGTTCTGCGTCTGATTTTTCTTTGTCTGTGACTTTGTCACCTAAGTCTTTGATGGCTTTATTTGTTAAGAAAATCATTTGATCGGCTTCATTTCGAAGATCAGCTTCTTCTTTTTTTGCTTTGTCGGACTCGGCATTGGCTTCTGCTTCTTTGATCAAACGTTGAATTTCAGCTTCTGTTAAACTGGAACCACTTTGAATGGTAATCGAGTTTGCTTTTCCGGTCGCGACGTTTTTAGCAGATACGTTGACAATTCCATTGGCATCAATATCAAACTTCACTTCGATTTGAGGAACTCCACGTGGAGCGGCTGGAATATCGGCCAATTGGAAGTGACCCAAGGTTTTGTTGTCTTTGGCCATGGAGCGTTCTCCTTGAAGAACATGGATGTCTACTGCTGGTTGATTATCCGCTGCTGTTGAGAATACTTGTGATTTCGAAGTAGGAATGGTAGTATTGCGTTCAATTAATTTTGTAAATACACCACCAAGCGTTTCAATACCTAAAGAAAGTGGTGTGACGTCAAGTAACAATACGTCTTTGACTTCTCCTTGCAGTACGCCTGCTTGAATCGCAGCACCTAAAGCAACGACTTCATCTGGATTAATCGAACGGTTGGGCTCTTTGCCTAATAAAGAACGAACAATGTCTTGAACCGCTGGAGTCCGAGTGGAACCACCAACAAGCAATACTTGGTGAATGTCTTTGGCGGTGAGTTTCGCATCACTTAATGCTCTCTTCACAGGTTCGACAGTACGTTGTACCAAATCTGCAGTTAGCTCATTAAACTTCGCTCTGGTCAAGGCTTTTTCTAAATGGACAGGGCCATCTTTGGTCATTGAAATAAATGGTAAAGAGATTTGAGATGAAGTAATGGTAGAAAGTTCTTTCTTCGCTTTTTCAGAAGCATCACGTAAGCGTTGGAATGCCATTTTATCTTTGGATAAGTCCACTGAGGTTTCTTTTTTAAACTCGTCTGTCAACCATTCAACAATCCGTTGGTCAAAATCATCTCCACCTAAGTGGTTATCTCCACTGGTTGAAATAACTTCAAACGTTCCATCGGATAACTCAAGAATCGATACGTCAAACGTTCCGCCCCCTAAGTCATACACCAAAACGGTTTGCTCTTTGTCGCGTTTGTCAATTCCATACGCAAGGGCCGCAGCAGTTGGTTCATTGATGATCCGTTTGACTTCAAGACCAGCAATTTTTCCAGCATCTTTGGTTGCTTGACGTTGTGCGTCATTAAAATACGCAGGAACGGTGATGACCGCTTCGGTGACTTTTTCACCAAGATAGGCTTCTGCGGATTCTTTTAGGTTACGTAAAATCATTGCTGAAATTTCTTGTGGGGTGTAATCTTTGTTCACCGCACGAACTTTTTGATTCGTTCCCATTTTCCGTTTGATGGAGTAAATGGTGTTTGGATTTGTGATTACTTGACGTTTGGCTACTTCACCCACTTGAATTTGATCGTCTTTAAATGCGACGACGGATGGGGTAGTCCGGTTTCCATCTAAGTTTGGAATTACTTTTGCTTCTTTGCCTTCCATGACTGCGACACAACTATTGGTTGTTCCTAAGTCAATACCGATCATTCTTGCCATAAAATTATCCTCCTATGTGATTCTTATGCGACAAATGGGTCGCTTTCGTTTTCGTTTTCAAGTGAATCTTTTGTAAGTGGTTCTTCTTTGGTTATTTCTTCTTGTTTGGGGTGGACATTGATGACTACCATCGCTGGACGAAGCAAACGATCTTTGTATAAATAACCACTCTTTGTTACGCGTAGTACCGATTGATCTGCTAATTCGAGATGCTCTTCGGTATCAATGGCATGTTGGGTAATGGGATCAAATGAATCTCCTTCTTTGACAGAAACGATTTTGACGCCTTCGTCTTCTAACACTTTATATATCATGTCGCGAATCATTTTAAACCCATATAAAAAGTTTTTAAAGTTGGGATCTTCTGTTTGCATTTGCAATGCTTGAGTGAAAACATCAATCGCATCAATGAGTTTATCACTCACGTCTTGAGATGCATATTTTCGCTCTTTCTTGGAATCTTCAATGGCACGTTTCTTATAATTCTCTAGTTCTGCCAATGCTCGGAAATATTTGTCTTTCCAATCGAGAGCTTCCGATTTTGCAAGTTCTAATTCACTAGGAAGAGTTTCCAAAATAGGTTCCTCTTTTGCAAGAGTTTCTTCCTTATGCTTATCTTTTTTTTCTCTAGACATAGTATTCTCCTTTATTTATCCTCATAAAGCTTAGAAATATGTTTGGCAAGATAGCGAATCATCGGAATGACTTTTCGGTATTCCATACGTGTTGGACCCACAATCGAAATCGTTCCATGTTCCCCGTCTTGTGTATCATATTGCGCACTAACGACCGTCACATCTTTCATCGAAGTAACTGTATTTTCGGTACCAATTTTGACGGTTACGCCTTCTGCGCTGGATTCAATCAGCTTAAAGATGTCGTTGTTTTCAATGGTGTTGATGAACTCTCTTAACTTGTGAACGTCATTGAATTCTGGTTGATAGAGCATATTTGATTGACCAGTTAAATAATACTTGGTCTGAGCAAACTTCGAAAATGCTTCAATAAAGGAATCCACAATGGTATCACGGTACTTGAGTAGTTCTTTGACTTGTTGACGCTGAATTTCATAATGTAATTTCTCAGATACTTGCGAAATCGGTGTATCAACCAACATTTCATTGAGTAAGTCGATGACTTTGATTAATTCGGCCATGTCCATGTCCTCAGGGATGCTCATTTGTTTGGATTCCACATACCCAAAGTTTGTAATCACTAAAATCAACGCAACCGTTTCTTTTAACGGAATCATCTGTATTTTTTTGACACGTGAATTATAAGCATTGGGACCAAGCGAAATCGCGGTGCAGTTGGTGGCTTGAGATAGCAAATTGATTGCTTCGCGAATAATTTCATCCCGTTCATTATCACGATTCTCAAAAATTTGTTCAAACTCCGAAAACGCATCTGCATCGTCTTCGATGTTATTGATGATGGATTCAATGTAGTACCTGTATCCTCTTTCCGATGGAATGCGGCCACTCGAGGTATGAGTCTTTTCTAAATACCCAAGTTCTTCTAAATCGGACATCTCGTTACGAATGGTGGCGGGAGAAACATCCATTTGTTTGGAAAGCGTGCGTGATCCGACAGGTTCCGCCGTCTTCACATACTCTTCCACTATCAGTTTTAAAACGAGTTGTTGCCGTTCGTTTAACATGAATTCACCCCTTTTGGCACTCCGGTTCTTTGTTTGCTAACAACATTATATCAACCCCAGTTAGCAAAGTCAAGGATTGAGTGCTAATATATGAATATTTTTTATCCATCATTAGATGTATACGAACTCATGCAATCTTCATATAAAAAGCATCCTCGAAAGGATGCTATCTAGTAGAAATAAAACTCAAAAAATCATTGACAATCGATGGGTCAAACTGAGTACCGCTTCCCCGTTTCAACTCTTCAGTGGCTTCTTGCTTGCTTAATGGGCGATGATATGGTCTTGGAGAAGTCATCGCTTCGTAGGCTTCAATTACACGTAAAATTCGTGATAATTTCAGCACTTGGTTTCCTTTTAATCCTTTGGGATAACCAGATCCATCGTAGTTTTCATGATGTGATAATACAATATCCGCAATATCTGCGGTATTGCCAGCACCATTGAGTATTCGATAGGACACCAAGGGATGATCCTTAATTGCTTTCCATTCTTTTCCGTCCAAGGTATCATTTTTTAGTAATACATCAAGTGGTAAGATAATTTTCCCAATGTCGTGATAAAATCCAGAAGTTCTCAATCGTTCGATATCGATCACGTCGAGTTGTAGGAACTGACCAAATAGCAAGGCTAAACGAGATACTTGTTCACTATGAGAAGCTTCACTGGGACACAATGCATGAAGTTTACTCATAATAGTGTCCACAGAATGGTTCTTGTACGTTTCCCGTTCCATCGTTTTTTCGCGATACATAAAGCTTTCGGCTTCATTCATCACTTGTTCTAAAGAATCGGTGGGTAGATATGAGGTTTGATAGCCAATCGATATTGAACCTTTGAGTCCGTTGACATCAATGGATGCGAACAAATCTTTAATCTGGTGTTTCAGATGATATGCGGCGTCTTCATCGGTTTTTTTACATAAAACAATGAACTCATCTCCGCCCCATCTGGTTACAATCGCATTTTGTGGAGCGCATTGGATCAATACATCGACAGCTCTTAAAAGCAACTGATCGCCATTTCGATGTCCAAAGGCATCGTTTGTGAACTTCAGTCCATTCACATCGCAAAACAAGAAGGTAATGGGGTACTCACTAATGGGATAGCTTTCTTGAATGGCTTCTTCTAAATAACGCCGGTTGAATAATTTGGTTAATGAATCATGCATCGAACTATATTCCATTGCTTTGCGTTGTGTAATCAGTTGCGTAACATCACGAAAAACCATGACTACCCCAATCAAGTTCTTAGTTTCATCAAACAAAGGTGCTGCGGAGTCTTCAATAAAAAACCATTCGTCTTTTCTGGACTTTAACAACGTAATGTCTATCAGTTCCACGTTCTTTTTGGTTTCTAATACTTCTTGGATGGGATGAGATACCACAACATGTTGTTCATTGTAAAGTTTTAATACCCGTTCGTAGTGGACTCCAATGGCATCGTTTTGACGCCATCCTGTCAATGCTTCTGCGACAGGGTTTAATACTTCAATGACTCCTAACCGATTAACAACAACGACTCCATCACCAATGGAAAGCAAGGTTTGTAAATACTTTTGACGTTCATAGTTCAATCGTCCAGAAATGTCTTTTTTTACTTTGACGCTCAAGGTCGCTGACATCAACATTGAAACGTGGTATACATCAAACTCACTAAATCCCCCTGGTTTATTGATAACGGTAACGATCGCTTGAATGATTCCTTCGACAACAATTGGAATCATTGCTAGTTGCCTTATTGAAACGTGATTGGTAGGCATCATCGAACTTTGAATTACAGAATTATTAATAAATGGTTGTTTGGAGGTAATGACGTGAGCATACTTGCCAGTTGGAGAATTAAAATCAAACGGACTTAACTTATTGTTTCCAACTTCATTTCCCATATGAAATGAGGTAGTAATCAAATTAAACTGACCAGTTGATTCATTGAAAACATGAATCATGGTATGTTCACATTCTACTAGGTGAATCAATTCATCAATGACATATTGGTATTGAGCTTCTTGAGAATCAAATGATTTCGTTAACAATTCGATCACAATTTGAATTCTTGCTAAGGTCTTTTGTTCACTAGAACGCATGTTGGTTTCTTCTGTTATTTCACGGATGACAGCGCCTACGCCAATGCTTCCATCCGCAAGTTTAATGGGAAACTTCGTAGTTGCAAACACGCGATTGTTATAGACTACTTCAGCGATTTTCCGCTGTTTCGTCGATAAAACGGCTTGATCGGTCTCTTGTTTTCTCTTCGTAAAATATTCATGTTTGTCGATTTCTTCGTCTGTTTTTCCAATAATTTCTTCTTTTGATAATCGGTAAAACTTCTCTACCGCATGATTTACAAACACATATCGTAAGGAGCTGTCTTTTAAATAGACAAGTTCTATTTGCTCGTCAATAAACGTTTGACGTAGGGCATTAAAGGTTTGAATCTCGCTATTTTTTGAGGTAAGCTCTTTGGTTCGAATGTATTGAATCCATAATAAACTACCACTACCGGCAAGTCCAAGTAAGACAATAAATC
Source organism: bacterium (assembly GCA_030684695.1). GTDB lineage: Bacteria > Bacillota_I > Bacilli_A > Izemoplasmatales > Hujiaoplasmataceae > JAUXXX01. The sequence continues at coordinate 1,676 of JAUXXX010000084.1, read as the reverse complement.
CTACCAAGTAAAGTAATGTTTTGTTTAGTTCTTGAAGATGAATTGCTTCGGTTACATCGTGAATGATGGAAAATAGTACCATTTGTCCTTCAATCTCTATTGGGTAGGAGTATACTTCCACAAACTTGATTATTCCTGAAGCTGTAATGTGTTGAAAACGAAAAAAGTTTCGTTGTTCTAATAATGCTTGATCCATTTCCATTTGGATTTGATTGGGGGAAAGAGTATTAATATCGGATATTTTTTTGGATAAAAGGATTTCTTGAGAATATCCATAAAACAATACTGCGGCTTGATTGGCATAGATGATATTGCCGTTTTCTGGGTCAATAATCAAAACGATGGAGCCAAACTCTTCATACATATCAAAAAATTCCGTTTGAGTGAATTCAGCGGAAACGTTAGAAAGTGTTGATAGTAAAAGACCGAATAGAAAAGCAACACATAAGATTTTTTTCATGTAATGAATGCTCACCCGCTTAGTAATGAGTTGGTAGATATGTTGATTTTAGCATAACGAGTAGTTTGTTTCAAGATGAATAATGAAATACTGTTGTTTCCTTTGAACCTAAAAGAATGAAACTATCCATTGAAGTTGGAAAACTCTATTTTTGAATCTTTCAAACTCATTTTCTTTGAATTTCCGCTAAGAATCTATTTATAGATCAAATATTGAAATAATTGGAAGGAAGGATTATTCCGTTTAGAGGAATTGGAGCTTTTTCCATGAAATCCAAAAATCAAGCAATGGATGTAAAAGAGAACTTCTTTTTTAAGATAAATCATATTTTTTTGATGTTTGCTTTCACGAAAGGTGTATAATATAAGAGGGTTGAAATGAGGGATCACGTGAAAAGAATTGGCGCTTTTTTTTGGAAAGATAAAGTATTCTTAATTGCATTCATCGTCGCGATTGTGTCGATGTTTTTTATTGCACCAAGCATCCGCTACATCGAATACATCAATCCCAAAGTCCTGATCATTATGTTCACCTTAATGATTGCGGTAGCGGGGATGTATGAAGCCAACTTCTTTAGTTTCGTTGCGATTCATCTTGTTTCTCATTTTTTTACCATCAAATACATTGCGTTTGTCATCGTGGTCGCGACCTTTTTTTTGGGGATGCTTGTGACCAATGATGCTGTGCTACTCACCTTGGTTCCTTTTACCTTATTTGTAACCAAACAAACTAAGATGCAGCGGCATGCGCTATTTATCGTCATTTTGCAAACCATTGCGGCGAACATGGGAAGTGCCCTAACTCCCATGGGAGATCCTCAAAATATTTATCTATATGCATTTTATGACATTCCCTTTATGACATTTATTACGACTATGCTCCCAATTACGATTACTGGACTAATTCTTGTTAGTGTAACCACCTTAGTGTTTATTCCCAACACCCACTGTGAACCGATCATGGTAAAACCAATTGTCGATTCCAAACGCATGATTATTTACACCATATTGTTCTTCAACGCATTACTTTCAGTTCTGCGTGTGTACTCTATTTGGATTGGTTTGATTGTAACCATTGTTATCACGTTGCTTTTTTGTCTACGGTTGGTCAAGAAGGTGGATGTTCATCTGCTGCTAACGTTTACCATGTTTTTCATATTCACTGGAAATTTAAGTCAAATTACAAACATTCAATCTTCGATTCAAGGTTTGCTTAG
>JAUXXX010000082.1 GCA_030684695.1 bacterium | reverse complement strand
CTTGATTCTTGATTATCAAGAAATCATTTATATGTGGGATGGTCAAGAAATCGTGTGGGTGACCGAGCTCCATGTTGAAATTGTTGACATCATTTATCATGAAGGATTCGAAGATTTTTTTGTATCTATCACTCGTAATGTCGATGCCAATCCCTATAATTTTGGTAACATATTCATCTATGACGAACAATTCGTAAAACAATCACAAGTCTTTGAAAGAGATATGCAGGAATATTTTACGCTAAAAAAAATAAACAATCATGTATATACATCACTTGATAATGAAATCATTCGTTTATTGTTTAATCAGGTTACTTATACGGGAGTACAAGGCGGAGAGCACCTGATTCATGACATAGGAACCATCTATCTGTTAGGTGGTCGAATTGTAGATTCCAACTTAAACATGATTGCACAGAACACATATTACACTCCAAACTATCGTCCAGAAAATGCCATTTTTGTTTTTTCTAGAGAAGACACACTTTCAGCGATTGCTATACAAAGTAATGTGATTACCCTTTTAAAACCGTATTCCAGACAAGTAGAAGTCATGACTCTACCAACCTATTGGCGACATGTTATATTTGCAATATCGATTCCCTTCATTTCTCTTGTCATGACATTTGGTACAACAATCACTTATAAACCAAAAAAACTTGACGATAGTGCTTCGAAAACATCAATACAATAGTTTCGTGAGTTTGATTGCTTCCACTATGAAAGAAAATTGACATAAGCAATTATGTCTTTTTTTTACATCGTTTCATTCAATCAAATTCCAACATTGATGAAGTTTAAGAAATGGGTTATTTAAGTGAGCTTTTAGGGATAGAATTGCAGTGATTAAGGATTTTTTCTCTAGCATAGTACTACTTCTTACCCTTGGTTAAATCGTGGTTAAGAAAATGATTTACATGATTCTACGTTTTGTAGAATCGAATTCCATAATAAATAGAGAGTCAATTATAAATGGGGAGTGTATTTTTGAATCCGTTCCCTTATAATAGTAAACAGAAGGTGATAATATGAGTAAAGAATGTTTACCAAAAAACTTAGTAAAGCTACGGACCAAACAGAATTTAACACAAAAAGAACTAGCGCTACATCTCCATTATTCAGATAAAGTTATCAGTAAATGGGAACGAGGAGAATCCGTTCCCGATATTCATGCACTAGAACGAGTTGCGGAGTTTTATAATATCACGATGAATGAGTTAATGAGTGAAGAAGATATTGAATCTAAGAGTATTTCCAAACCGTATCAAATCGTATTCCAAAATACGAAATCTCCTTCACAATTGATGAAATTTTCCATATTGATTCCAGTAATCCTTTGGTTTCTTACAGCAGCTATTGATATTATCTGGTTTATTGTGGGGGGATTCATTCTTATTGTCATCTTCATCCTTTGGGGAGTCGTTTTATCTCATAGCAAGTGGATAGGACAGTATGGCGGACATACATTCCAAATTGTAACAAGAGGTTTTACTTGCCGGCTTTATATGGATCAAATCCTTGTGGATGAAGTTCAATCATTGTCATCTAATTTTCTGTTATTCATCAAGCTTAAAGAGGATCAAATCCGGATTCGTGTCTCTCAACTATTTATCAATATCAATGTATTTGCAATTGTTGAATAAATGGTCATAAAAAAAAAGGTAGAATTCTTCACTAGAACTCTACCTTTTATATGATCGCTTATTCGCTATTTGATTCGTCTTGTATGTAGCTTAGCACGATAGCTTTCAACGTGATATTTGAATGTGGTTTTGTGGTTCCATCACGAATGAATGTTTCCGTTCCATTAGATATTGATAACTTTAAGTTTGATAAGTGGTAGATGCCTTCTTGAATCTCCTCTTTTGGAAGTATGAAGTCCACATGATAATATCGATTCACAGTAGTAATCGTAACTTCATCTTTGGAAATCACTCGTTCCCCGAGTTGAATGCTTTCAAAATGGTAGTTCTTTCCAGGCATAACAACAAACCGAATGGTAATATCTTCATGCATGGGAATCTGAACACAAAAATAATAAATGGATGGTTTTGGTGAATTGAGTGGGGTCAATTCGTCACTTAAGTAATTGATATCATATTGTTCATGAGTACAGTTAGGGTTTTCGTACTGGATGAAATCAATGGATTGTTGCGACGAATCAAAGAAGACCATGGAATCCAGTTTACCAATATTCGCTCCAGGATTTCCATAGCATCCCTGTAATGATACAAATAGAAGTAGAAGTAAGAGACATAACCATTTTTTTAGTAACATAAGACCTCCTAATAAAGTAGCGGCATAAGCCAAAGACCAATGAGTAAACTACTACCATTGATGATGACAGATACAAGAAATGCTTTTTTCCAATCTTTTAGATAGATTGTTAAAGCGATGCCTTCTATGATGGTTACAAGGATCTCTACAGCAATCAAGCCAATCACGTAATGAACCAGAAGAATCCGGTCAATAAATAGATTCATCAAGGGGTTAGTAATACAGTTTAGTGCGATGACAACGAATACACCGTACCTCTTTTTTCTTAAAAGTATAAAGGCAAGGATACCTTCTATGACCAAGGTAAGAAGTAGAGCAGTGATGAAATCGGGAATATGCAATGTCAAAACCTCATTTCCATGGATACTTCAAGTATAGAAGAAACATGAATACATTTCAAGTCTTTTTCTCATATCAACACATTTATACAATGAAATGATAATTACATCACCTAACCGGACGCAAAAAGTATCAAGAACAAGATGGGATTACAGATGTAATGAACAAAGTTTCGCAGCAGGTATCACTTCGTGATTTGTGCTTTATTAAGTAATCATGAATAACGTAAGACTTAATATCTGATAAAGAGAACGATTAATGATTTGTGCATGATATAATATAGTAAAGAGTTTTACTTCTTTGCTAGTAAAAGACGAACATGAACATAAGATGAGGATTCTATGAGAAAAGCAATAAAAATCACCTTAATCGGCTTACTGCTTTTAGTCCTTGATTTAGGTTTAACAGCTTTTTTTCTAAATCGGTATGAAAATTTGGTATCTGAAGGAAACATCTTTTTTGAATATGGAAATGGCTTATGGGCCCTTGGACTAAACGGTATCCATCTCATTGGCATTTTTGCTTGTGCATACTGTTATGGGACATTTAAAACCATTCGAACAACCTCCAAAAATGCATTTGACTATGCCAAACAACTGTATCTTCATGAAAATATGAAGTTTATCTTGATCATTGGGTGTTTTACGTTTATTGTGGCGTCGTTTGTTTCGAGAATTGCTGTGATAATCGATTGGTTGATTTTTGGTATTTATACATATGATTTTCATAACACGACGTATTCGATGATTAAATCAGCTATGCCAATGGAACGATTTGATGTTATTATTGCTTTTATAACGGTATTCCTTTCCATTCCCTTATGGTTTCGTCTTGAGTTTAGGAAATCAAAAAAGTACTTTCCTAACATATGATAGTTTTCAAAGACATCATAAAATTAAGAGTCTTCAGACAACAAGAAGTCAAACAAAAAGTATGTAAAGACCAATCAGGGTCTTTTTTCTTTTATTCAAGAACAGTAACAGAAATATTAAACGCTCTTGTATCTTTGCTTTATACATGATATATTGACTGTAATGATTACAAACAAGAAATAAATACAAATTTCTAAATAGGTGATGCAAAATGAATCCAACTTATGAATCTCTAAAACAAGAATTATTGAATCAAGATATTAAACTTTCACATCAGCGACTTAAGATACTGGAATTTATGGCATCCAATGTGATTCATCCAACGGTAGATCAAGTATATCAAGCACTTCACCATGAAATTCCTACCTTGTCTAAAACAACTGTTTATAATACGTTAAATTTGTTTGTTGAAGTTGGTTTATGCATCACCTTAGCCACTGAAGAAAATGAAATCCGATATGATATTCATACATTTCCTCATGGGCATTTTAAATGTAAGAAGTGTAATCAGGTCTATAATGTTGACATTGACAGCCATGCGTTCACATCCAAAGATTTAGCACATTTTGAAATTCATCATCAAGAGGTATTCTATAAAGGAATTTGCGAGAAGTGTTTATTGATTCAAAAATTATAGAGCAAAACAAAGGAGGAAACAAAGATGGAAGAATCAAAATGCCCGATAACAGGAAACTCTAGAAGTGCAGGTTCAATGAGTGGGACTTCCAACAAAGACTGGTGGCCAAATCAACTAAATCTCAAAATATTACATCAAAACAGTCTTCTTTCAAACCCCATGGGTCACGATTTCAATTATTCAGAAGAGTTTAAGAAATTAGATTTTGAAGCATTAAAAAAAGACATGTTTGCGTTAATGACAGATTCTCAAGATTGGTGGCCTGCAGATTATGGTCATTATGGACCTTTTTTCATTCGGATGGCATGGCATAGTGCTGGTACTTACCGGATGGGTGATGGCAGAGGAGGCGCATCGGACGGGACACAACGATTCGCTCCTTTAAATAGTTGGCCAGATAATGTGAATCTTGATAAAGCAAGACGACTTCTATGGCCACTGAAAAAGAAGTATGGCAGAAAAATTTCATGGGCTGATTTAATGATTCTTGCCGGAAACTGCGCTTTGGAATCCATGGGATTTAAACCGTTTGGATTTGCAGGAGGAAGAGAAGATGTTTTTGAGCCTCAAGAAGATGTGTATTGGGGAGCAGAAGCACAGTGGCTAGGCGATAAACGCTATTCTGGAGACAGAAAATTAGAAAATCCACTTGCAGCCGTACAGATGGGACTTATATATGTTAATCCTGAAGGACCAAATGGCGTTCCAGATGCGGTTGGCTCAGGCAAAGATATTCGTGAAACATTTGCAAGAATGGCAATGAATGATGAGGAAACCGTGGCATTGATTGCTGGTGGGCACTCCTTTGGAAAAGCACACGGGGCTGGGCCTGCTACCCATGTTGGTCCCGAACCAGAAGCAGCTCCTTTGGAGGAACAAGGGCTCGGCTGGAATAGTACTTATGGCGTTGGCAAAGGCAAAGATACCATTGGAAGCGGAATCGAAGGAGCATGGAAACCCCATCCAACAAAATGGGATATGGGTTATTTAGAAACCTTATTTAAATACGATTGGAATCTCGTGAAAAGCCCAGCTGGCGCGTTTCAATGGGTTCCAACGGATCCAGAAGCGAAGAATACAGTAGAAGATGCAAGTGACCCTAAAAAGCGACACGCACCAATGATGACCACGGCCGATTTGTCCCTTCGAATGGACCCCATCTATCAAGCAATTGCCAAACGATACTTGAATAATCCAAAAGAGTTTGAAGAAGCGTTTGCGAAAGCGTGGTTTAAACTAACACATCGTGATTTAGGTCCAAGAAGTCGTTATTTAGGACCCGAAGTACCCAAAGAAGAGTTGATTTGGCAAGATGTCGTCCCTGCAGTGGATCATGAACTTGTCAATGAACAAGACATAGTAATCTTAAAGAAACAATTAGCAAATAGCGGATTAACCATTTCTGAACTTGTATCTGTTTCTTGGGCTTCTGCGTCAACCTTCCGTGGTTCAGATAAAAGAGGAGGAGCCAATGGTGCGCGAATCCGGTTGGAGCCACTTCGTAATTGGGAAGTTAATCAGCCAAAGAAACTTACACATATCTTAGAAATCCTTGAAAACATACAAAGAGCATTTAATGATAAGCAAGCCACAGACAAGAAAGTTTCGCTTGCTGATCTTATCGTATTGGCTGGTTGTGCTGGAATTGAACAAGCAGCGAAACTTGCTGGATTTGAAGTCGTTGTACCATTTATTTCAGGAAGAACCGATGCTACAGCTGCTCAAACCGATATAGCATCTTTTAGTGTACTCGAACCTATTGTTGATGGATTCCGGAACTTTCAAAAAGAGAAGTCAACGATTTCTTTAGAA
>JAUXXX010000074.1 GCA_030684695.1 bacterium | reverse complement strand
CATTTGTGCTTGCGATGAGTTTAAAACATGATAATGTTCACTGTCTTTGAGAAGGTGATAGTTGTCTTCAAATGACAAATGTTGTCTTGTTTGAAAGAAGTGTTGACGAACGTTATACAAGGCTTGATTGTACAGACTTTTCGATTCTCGCATCAATGAACGTAAGAATCGGCGTTGTTCGAGTGATAGATGTAGTCTAGTTTTCAGTGCTTTATACGACATTGCAATTTCCTCCATTCTACCATTTCTCAACCCTTAAAAATTTCTATTTCATGTCATGTTTTTACGATATCAAGTCGGTCATTTGTTGATGGGTTTATCGATATTTTTAGCAGGATTTTCTCAGGTTGATTCCGATGAAATCTCAGAATGATAGTGCAATACAAGTCCACTCTAAAACTATCTACTATATTTGTATATAATCTAGATTTAGTTACTATATTGTCGATAGAATTTCCTAGTAAAAGAAATAGGGCACTTCCATTTTTCAAAAAAGGAAGTGCCTCTTTTTATGGTTTGTGTTTTACTAAAAACGCAAATGCATCTTCTTGCATGGATAAGTTGGATACATGCGCGGTTTCATAAAGTTTGAACACGATGGAATCGCTTGCTTCATGAGCAAGTTTTAACTGATTTGCATAGATGGATGGCACAACAGAATCTAAAGATCCGCTGGCCATAAATACATGTTTGCCATCAAATCGAGTCGGATGTCCCAAGGGGTCAAGTAGTCCGTACCGAAGAATGTTTGCATCGTAGTAAGCATCTTTTTCAAATCCGTATGTTCTTTGCTTATACTCATAGAATTCGACAAACGAAGGTGACCCTAAAATAGAAACCATGGTTTTCAATTCTTCCATGATGGTGGTGAGGTAAAATGCAATCGCTCCCCCCATTGAAACTCCATATGCAAAGACATCTCCTGCCAATACATGTGGATGATGTTTGAAATAGTGTTCATAAAGCATTTGAGCGTCTAATGCGGATTGAATCACAATGTTCATGGTTTCTTTTTGTTTGTTCGCTCCAGACATTGCTTGAAAGAGAGTAGTTTGTCTTTCTCCATGTAAATAAGCGTCCATGGCAATTACAAAAAACCCTAGATCTGCTAGTAATTCTCCTCTTCCCATAATCCCAACATCTCTGCTGGAACCAAATCCATGGAAAAAGAACAAAACAGGTTTTTGAATATCGTCGTTTCGGTAGTAGGTCGTATAGGGAATTCCTGATATTTGTCCGCGAGAAATGTTCATTTCACCATCCACTAACGTGTCATCAAATGGTGGCAACGTTGTCAAGAAGGCAATCAAAGTGGTGGATATATCCACCGTTTGATTCGTTAACGAAATCAGACCACCCGTATAATTAGAATCAAATAATCCAGAGATTAAAAACTTTTTACTTACTTGATCTCCGGCTGCTCCTGTAAAAAGAATGTATCCGCCTTCTGGAATCAACGATTCAATCACGGATGTGATGTTTTTGAAGTTTCCCCCACCATTTGTTGCATCGAGTGTATTACTCCAATCAAGATTAATGGTTTTCACTTGGTTTGATCCATCGATTTCCAGAAGAGATGACGCCATACGTAGGTGTACAACTTTCAAAGTAGCATCCAATACCACAACAACTCCATGTGGTAAAAATGGTACGAAACCATTATAAGCGTGTGCATTTTTGTGAAACTCGTATTGTTCTAAAAAGAAGGCACTGCTCATTAAATGAATGTCGTCTGTTCGTCGAAACGAAGTTCCTGATGATGTATAAGATAATGCTAACGGGTCATTTACAATCACCGTTTTGCTTTTTTGTTGGATCGATATAGCCACAATCTTATCGATATCTTCGATTTCATTATTCTCAGCTAATGTTGTGGGTATTGTAGTTTGAGATAAAGAGGTTTGATGAATGGGTGTCAAACTAGTCGCGGTCGTTGTAACAAAGGACTCTATCGTAGTGGTTGAAGTGGTGCTGATGGAAGTGGTTTGATTGAATACAGAAGTTTCTAAAGAGGATGAACTAGTAGTGACATCATTGATAGAAGTTTCAGGATTGGATGAAGTCAAAGAATTGCCTTCACACCCAACCAAAAAAGTCATCAGCGCGAAAAAACTAATGATGAGTAGTCTTTTTATCATCCTAGATAGTCCTTTAACAATCGATAATTGATTAACAACATCCTAGGAATATGAAATGGTCCTTTAAATAAATTACCCTTTAAGGTGGAAGCAACAGAATTATCCCTATGTAAGTATCCAACAAACTCCAAATCATCTATCTGAAAGTGTTTGAAAAAATAGTCAAACGTTTGCAAATATAGTTCCAAATATTTATCTTCTTGAGTAACGATAAATAACTGTAAGGAAGCAATCAATAATTCACATTGAGGCCACCATAATTTCATATCCCACTCGAGTTGTTCTAAAGGCTTTTTCTCATAATCCACAAAGGATAGCAATCCCCCATGTTCTTTGTCCCAGCCCAGTTCTACCATCCAGTCCACCATGTTTTTCACAATTGGAAGTAAATGTGCATATTTTTGAGGGTCATATAAATACTCGTCTAATAAAAACCACGCTGCTTCTATGGCATGTCCTGGATTAATTAGCCGGTCTCTTGGGGAAGTAAGTGATGGCTTGATGGTTGATACATACTCAAACACTGCTTGTTTTTCACAAACGACATGTTTGGACAAAATTCTTTCAATCGCAAACTCTATGTCTTGATTGTATTGGTCTTGGTTGGTTGTATCAAATAGACGCATGGTTTGTGCTGTTTTTAATAAAATCATTGATGGAGCCAACGAATATCCTTGCAATGTCGAAGGGTCAAATTTCGGTGGTGTTTTTTCAGGATGGTAATACAAGTCTCTCATCGTTTGGTAACTTTGTAATGCTAAAGCTAGATGTCTTGGATCTTTCGTAACAGAGTATAACTGTATCGAGCCAGTAGAGGCAAATGCCTCGCTGTACCAATATCTTCTTTTTTGAATGGGTAACCCCTCTTGAGTCAATGAAAAATACATACGATGATCGACATCGTATGCATATTTTTTCATAAACTCAAACGTATGTAAGGCAACGTTTAAAAAACGTATGCTTGGCTTTACTTCTTGATAATACCATGCAAACGTTTGAATCCCTCTTCCCAGTGCCCAAACGGATTTATCCGTACTGAAATGATTTCCTTCTTTGTCCAAATACGTCATGAACCCTCCAAATTGAGAGTCATAACCATGATTTGCCCAAAAGGAAAAGACAGAATCTAGTTGTGATTCATACCGTGCAAGATGGGACTGAAGTAAGACTGTCGCTTCGTTCATACATACCTCAAATGGTAATCGTGACTTTATTGAGACCACGTGGTTGATCTGGATTTAACCCTTTAAGTAAGGATAAATGCATCGCAAACAATTGAGCAGCGATGATTAACGTAAACACCGAGATGCTTCGCGGCGAAGTAGGTAACATGATTTTTGAAGAGGCTTGAAGTGATGCACTGTTGGTAAATACCGTACAACTGGCATTGCTTTTTTCTAATTGTGCAATCATTTCTTGACTGTTGGCAATCGATGCATCATCAGGTGCCATAATAAAGAAATGAGCGTCTTTGTTTACAAGTGCAAATGGGCCATGATAAAAATCCGATGTCGCAAACGACATGGCTTTTAAATAACAGGTTTCTTGCAATTTTAAAGCAAACTCATCCGCAATCGCATACGCAAATCCTCTGCCCAATACAAAACAGTCTTGAATGGATTCGTACTCTGATGCAACCACTTGAATCGCCTGTTCACAAGCATATGTTTCTTTCACTAAAGAAGGCACTAATTTCAATTCTTCTTTTAAGATGGAGTTGTCTGCAATCGACGCTGCTAGATTGGCCAGAAGATACATTTGAGCAGTAAATGTTTTAGTCGCTGCGACACTTTTTTCAACGCCCATGTGCAAGTCCAAATGGAATTCTGCTGCTTTTGCAAGCGGGGATTGGTCATCATTGGTTAAACTTACTGTCAACGCTCCTTGAAGCTTCGCGCGTTCCAAAATCGACAATACGTCTTTGGCTTTCCCACTTTGAGAAACACCGATGACCAAAGAATGATTCATTTTCAATTGACCATGATACAGCGTTAATACACTCGGAGCGGCGAAGGCTACAGGTATGCCTGAAACGACTTCACATAAATACTTGAAGTAGACGCCAGCGTTGTCAGAAGATCCTCTTGCTGCGTAAATGATATATTGAATTTGACGCATTCTGACCAAGTAACCAATCCGATCAATCACTTCTTGGTTTATCAAAATGCTTTCATGTAATTTTGTGGATTGTTCTTGAATCTCTTGCGACATCAATGATTTCATTCTTGTTTCCCTTCTAGAACTCGCTGTGGTGTAATTTGAATATGTTCAATATTTTCTGCGTGTTCCACTTGAAAGCCAAGCGAAGTGGGACATTGCATCGTGGAATAACGTCTGGGGTAAAAAGGAACTTTGATGAGTTTATCCGAGAAATTCCGATATAAATAGACCTCTTCCCAAGATGCATACATCGCTTTTGCTCGGGTGATTTGAGTCGGTTTTCCTTCGTTATGGTATTGATCAATGGCATTGACTCGTTTGTATCTAGACGGTCTGATTCCGTTCCCTGGTGCTTTGATATGGCTCACTTTCAATTCTTGACTAGGAAGACACATCGCACGATAATCACGATATTCTGGAATGGAAGTCTCTTCAAGTAATGTGGCGATGAATGTAAGTTCGTTGTCATGTTCACAAAGCAATTGAATTTTTACTTTGTCACCAGGAAAGAAATAGTATTGCGTCTCGTCTATCTTCGTTCCCAAATACACGTTCATTTCTTTCCCAGATTCTTCATAAATGGTCCGCCAAAATGGCCGGAACGTTATTTTTTTAGGAGTCATTTGACCATCAATCATCCCATGAAACCAACCAAAGCCAATGTCGGTTTCATAATCACTGGACCCTCCCACATAGACAGAGGGGGTATCTAAAAAACGTACAACTTCTTGGGACGGTAAAAGTGGCTCTTTTCGTATTTCTTTCCTAGATTCATCTGGAAAGAAGAGAGGTAAAGTACAAATCCCTTCCATTCCTAGCCACATATCACACGAAGAAACTACTTTGTAATACCAAGCTCCTTGAAAACAAGGGTGAAAGGCATCCGCTGGAAGTTCTCCTTCAATGAATCCATCCATCAAGACTGCCTCAGAGAATCGTCTAGTTTGAGACATGGTTGCTCCTTTTGAAGACTTGATCGTTTTTTTTGAGTTGTTCTTGGACTGCAAATGCATGTACATCTCTTGGGGCTAAATTGGTTTGAACAGCTATCGAAGCTAATATACCAGCAGCTTCCCCAATGGCCATCACGGTAGGTGTAACTCGTAAGGATGCGGCTGCTTCATGAGTAGCGCTTATGCATCTACCAGATACAATTAAACCATTAATTCCTTTTGGAAGAAGAGAACGCATTGGTATTTCATAACCGAAGTCATCGCCTTGATCAAGCAATTCCAATGATTCTTGATTGGGCGAGTGAATGTCCATGGGAAAACCAGAAAGTGCAATCGAGTCTGCAAATTCTTTGCACGCCAAGACATCCTCAACGGTCATTACATAATCTCCGATGATGTGTCTAGTTTCACGAATTCCGATTTGAGAAGGAGTTCGTAAAATATAGGAATGTTCAAATCCAGGAACGTATTTTTGTAAGAAGGCAAATGCTTCTTTGATTTGCTTACGGGCCATTTGTTCTGCTTTGGTACGTTCTAAAGCATCTACCCCTGACAGCCCTTGAACCCGTGTCATATTGACACTCACCGTACCAGGTCGTACTTCTTCAAACAGTAAGACGCGGTCTCTTGGTAAGGAAAATTCATTGTTATTTTTTGCTTCTTTAACTTTTGAAAAAAAGCCAGAAATACCCAAATACCCGTAGTCATAGGCTTCTTTTTGAACAAATTCTTGAGGATGTTCTTTCATGTAGTCTTTGCATAAATCCATATTCACATTCGCAACATGGAAAATCATTGTCATTGGTTGTGACAACCCATCAGCGATTCTTCCAAGCATGTATTTTGCACCCATCATGACACAAACATCACCATCTCCAGTTGCGTCAATTATCACACGTCCATGGAACGACAACATGCCACTTTTGGTTGCACAGATCACACCTTTGATTTGATTTCCTTCTTTGATGACATCCATAATTGGCGCATGCAATAGTAAGTCAATGCCTTCTTCTTCGATCATCTCGAAGAACAACGCCTTGACACCTTCGACATCAATGGGCGTAATGGTATCACAAAAAGCCAGTGGATCTGGAATATGACCCATGGACACTTGGTTGACTTGAAGACGTGAAACCATCTCTTGAGCGAGTCCTTTGACAATTTGATGGCCTTTATTGTGAAAAGTCATCCAGGGGCCTACCAGCGATAACACACTGTTTCCTCCGATTAAGCCTGTTGTTTCTATGAGTAACACCTTCGAATTCATCCGAGCCGCACTAATCGCGGCGTTGATTCCTGAAGGTCCACCACCACACACTATGACATCATACATTGTCTTCACTCCACATCTATATCAATCTCAAATGTTCGGTTCCATGGCATCGAAATTGCAAACTTTACCTCTGGAAGTAATACGTTATCTTGCTTGATTTGTTGGTAAATTTCATCTAGTACCTGAGGAGCATGAACTCCAAGGTCAAAGATGTTGTATCCTCTTGCACTACTTCTTGTATTGATGACTCTTCTTGAAATCGTTTGATAAATACAATCATCAATGATTCGTTCCTCTGTAAATCGCTTTGAAATAGTTGTTTCTTCGGGACGAATAAAACAAACCACAAGGTTTGCTAAGCAAGAACCAAGCGAGTTCGAAGAAGTATTCCATGCGGAGTATGCAACAATTTCTTGAATATCCATTTCTTTTAGCAATTCGAGACTTCCTCCATTGGGATGTAGTAGGTCCACAAATGCGACTTTCTTTCCCATGGACTGAAATTCGTTGATTTGTTGAAAGAAATGGGCATACGTTTCATCTTTGTTGGGGAGAATGGGCGTGGTTGCATTCAAATCTAAGTCGTAAGGAATAGGTTCAGAATAGATGGAAAGAATAAAATCTGCTTCGAGTGGACTATGAACTTTTCTTAAGCCAATGGTTTGAATCATTCGGTCGATGTTTTCCACCAAACTACGATCTTCAAATGGCATAATTTTGCTTAAAATCGACACGTGTGGCACATGAATGAACAGCGATGGCGCGATGTACTTTTCTTGGCAAAGAACTTTTGCTAGTAATACAAGAGTCCCTTCATCGGTTCCATTGTAAACAAGTGCTTTATGTTGTATGCCATATTCAAGTATCTTTGATTGCAAATTGCGTTGCTCCACTTGTTGAATTCCATCTTTCATGGAATCTTCTTGTAACAACACCACAAAATCAACAATTCCAGCTTTCGTTTGATCTATAAAATAGTGATTCAATCGATGTTTCTTTTCTCTTGATAACAGATACGTTTGAATAATCGATGCTGGAATGGAGTCTTGAAGTTTTTGTAAAGAAGCAACGTCTTCAGGCATATGATACAATTCAATTCGTCCAAGCAATTTGGAGTATTGATTCATCATGGCCCAATAGATTTCTGTTTCTTTGTTATAAGAAGTAATCGAGGTACGCATAATGGTATCGAATACAATGATTTGTAACGCAGGATTCTTCTTCTTGTATGCCTTGAAAGATTCCAACCGTGCATAGACATCCTCTTCACGAAACAATGCCTTTCGAGCCTGAATGAGGCCACCACTTGTAAATCCATCTGCTGAGACAATTAAGTGAGTCGTTGAAGAAATCTCGTTATCCAACCAATCCATTAACCGTTCATGATCGAGTCCATTGTGAAGTGTCCCACAAAGATGACGTGGAAAAATGGACAAAGGAATGTCTGCGATAGCAGCCATTTTTTCAACCCATGCATGGTTACACGGTCTAGAGTCTAAAGGGACAACGGTTATTTTCAAAGTTGATCAATTTCCTTTCTAAATTCAGTGAGCACTTGACGCATTTTATTGGGATTGTTTTGATAAACCACAGCCCCCACCATAATGGCTTTGATTCCAGTCTTAGCTAATACTGCGATATCACTTGGATAAATCATCTTTTGAGTGGGGAGCACGGTTGGCGTATCACTCATCGCAGATATTTTGCGGTATTTGGCCAAATCACGAGCATTTAAGCGCGAGCCATATTCTTCTTTATCGATGATGGATAGTTCTAAAAAGTCAGCGAATTTGCCATCTAGTAAGGATTGAATTTCTTCATAGCTATAACTAGAGTTTATCGATAAAAAATTGTTTGCTTGATGTTTTACAAAAAAGGAAGCAGGTGTGTGGTGAGCATATAGACTGATGAAATCAAAACCCATTGCAATCAATTCATCAAGAATAGCTTCTGCAGATTCGGCATCGCCACCTGCGACGATTCCAACAGGTACTGGAGAGTCTTTTAAAATCCGTTCAAAGATTAAGCGTTGAACTTCGAGTGGACCAAAATGATTTTGACTGGCATTATGAAATACATTGACATGGACTTTTATGGCATCGACACCAGATTCCCAGGCGATTTTCGCCAGTTCGTATGAATTTTCAGGAAGACTAGCGATGAGTGTTAATTTGTTATTTTGTAGTTTCGACAGTAATTTGTTCATTTGTTTCTCCTCTGATCTTTATAAATGTAGGTGAATGCTTTTTTAAACTCGATGGCCATATGGGAAAATCCGAGGTCATTGGGGTGAATCGAATCGGTGGTACATTCGTGTGCTTCTTCTCCAAGTAATATCGATCCATCAATAAAGTAAATGAGGGAATCTCCTTGGTTGCGGTAACGATTTACTGTATCCATTTGAAACTGTTTGATTTTTGCACGTTTGAGGCCATAGGCTGGAATCAACTGGTCAAGTAAATAAGGAATGCGTGAGACCACAGCAATGGGTGTGGTTGGATGAAACATGCGGATGGTATCAATAAAATCCACCAGCGTTTTTTCTAATAATCCATTGGTTCCTGCATTGGCTTCATAGTCCAATACAAACAAACTTGCCTTTTTTATTTGAGCTACTTGCTGTGCCACCACTTTTTCGCCAAAGGCATTTCCAGAAAATCCAAAGTTTACGACTTCTCGCCGCATCATTCTTGACAAACGATTGGTATAGTTTAAGCCTGGACGAGATGCACATCCTCCTTGGGTAATGGAGGTGCCATAAATGACAATTCTTCTAGCATCAATAAAACTTTTTGCTTTTTTGATGGTCGAATGTTCCAAAATTCCGATGAAACATTCCAACACACCCGTATAGAGTGGGAAGTTTAACACGACAAGTTTCTCACCAGGAAGTTGATCAAAGAATGTAAACTCATATTCTGTTTGTCCATGAGCGAAGCGAGCTGCGTCGATAAACTTCAAACTACGAAAATCCGTTCCGACATAGCAATCAAATCCTCCTTGACCTGTCCGTGACATTTGTGATAAATCAACGGCACTGGTTAGTACAACTTTGATGGAAAGTTTCGCTGAATTGGTAAAGAAGTGGATTTGTCCTCCAGCGGTATTGGAAGCTAATCCATTGATTTTAGGACAAATAGCCTCGATGTCTTTTTTTGATTTTTTGGGGAATCTTTTGTATGCTTTATCTCTTCTTATCCAAGGAAACCCATAAATTTGGAACGACGGATCCAGTGCGCTGTACCAAGTCACTACATCTTTACTACTTACTTTAGGGGCAAAATTGGGATCAATCACACTACTCATGGGTATTGGGTCCTGTGTAGTTGTCACGGAAACGGAAATGTTCACCATGGAAATAATAACGGGTATACACAAAGGCTCTTCCGTTATCTAAATACGTAATACTATTGAGATACAATGCAGGTTCGCCTTCTTTTTGGTGGAGTAATTCCGCAACTCGTTGTGGAACTCCTCGTGCTTCTATGGCATACTCACAATTGCGTATTTTCCAGCCTAACACATTTTGTACATACGTATAAAAAGAGCCTTTGAACACTTCTTCATTGATTTCTGAATACATGATGGCTGGTAAGAACAACCGTTCAAAGGCCAGTGGTGTATTTTCAGAAGAACGAAGTCGTTCGACGTAATAGATCGGATCTCCTACCTTAATTTGAAGGCGGAAAGCAATCATTTCGTCAGCGGTACTCTTTTCAAGTTTTAACAATGTGGTAGACACAGGTGAATCCAAAATCTTCATTTCATTCGTAAAACTTAAAAAAGAGCTGTCTTGTTTGTGAATCTCTTTTTTATTAAACGTTACAAACGTCCCGCGTCCCTTGTGTCTGTAAATGTATCCATCCACTAGTAGATTGTTAATGGCTTGACGCACGGTCATCCGAGCAACTCCATATTTGGCACATAGTTCTGTTTCAGAAGGGATTAAATCCCCTTGTTTTAATTTACCATCGAGTATTGACACACGTAAGTCTTGTTCAATAATTTTATAGATTGGTAATTTGTTGTCCATCATATCCCCCGATTGATTTAACATATTGAATATAACTCGAATGAATTTGAGTAAAGCCACATTGTGAATAGAAGTGAAGTAAGTGAGTCCAGTCTACCATGACTTTTTTGAATCCTTTGGAATATAAATCATTATGAACGGTCTTCACAAATAACGTTCCAAGTCCCAAGGCACGGTTTTTTGGGTCTAAGCCCAGTGGGCCAATCCCTGCAAGATGAACGTATTGGTGATACATGTTGACACTATTTGGCAAAACGTGCGAGTGCTCATCTCCAGATACAAGAAAGCCAATGATGGTTTGATCATAAAAAAGCAAATACAATTTCTTGGGTTCACATTGAACGACTTCTTGAGTCCATCGAGTACTAAAGTGCTCTTTTACAAAAAAAACTGCTTCTTGATGCTGTTGATGATTCTTTGCGACTTCAACACGAATCCCTTCTGGCAAAGAAACGGTTTCTTCTAAAGGCTTAAGTGACAAAAGGTTGTAGTTTTTGGATTCTTGAATAAAACCAAGTGCTTTGAAGAACAAGTGACTTCCAAAGTTTTCATCTTCGAATAATCCTGAGAAAAGGCATTGGTCGTCTCCACCAAGTTGAAGCAATGTGTAGTTGTTTTCGATTAAAATCGTTGTGACTTCTTCGATCAACTGACGACCAATCCCCAGTCTTCGATACAAGGGATCCACATACAGAACACTAATGTAGGCACTTAACTTGTCTGTTTCTTGTTCCCAATGGGACTTGATTGCGATGGAGGCAACATAGTGTTCACTAGAGTAATACGAAAATGTCAAATGAGGAATGGTTGTCCTAGATTCGATGATTTTTTCTTGAATAAGACGTTTGGTAAGGTGATAGGGAGCGTTGATGGAATGATTCCATGACTCCAAAAAATCATCCACTGACTCGTCCCATGTCATTTTATAGAGTTCCACTAAATGAATCGCCTCTTATCTTCAGGAATCCATATGATAGATAGATTGTATAGTTTTCCTGTTCCGTTATTGGGATTGATGCTGATGACTTCTCCACCAAGGGAAACATCCACACCGTTGCTTGAAATCGAAAACGCCTGTGAGAAATTTCCATTGACATTGGATCCGAGCGGACAAGTCATGTATGCACTTCTACTTGATGTCATGGGAACTTTGACTAAAACTTCGTTTATTCTACGGTATAAATACACTTCTTTCCAAATGGCGTCAATGACAGAAGCGTTGGTATTTAAGGTGGGTTTTCCCTCGTTGGCCACTTGATCAATCGCATTGACACGTTTGAACTCAGCGGGAACAGCTCCCATACCAGCACTTGGAAAAATAGGCGTCACGAACACACGATTAAAGTCTTCTGCTAGTCCATACTCGATAGAACGCTTGTTTACATAATCTGGATGAGTCGTTAATGACACCAATTCAATCCGTAATTGCATGTACCCAACTTTAGGTGTAAACACACTCATGCGGATGGTATCTCCTGGAAAGTAATAGGTTTCAAAGTTGTTTACGTTTGCGTTGCGATAGCAATTGTTGTTGGTACAAGATTCTAAGGATGTAATATATCTCCAAAATGGACGATATGCGATTCCTCCTCTTGAAAATGAACTTGCTAATCGGGAAGGATATCCCATCATCCAAGCAATCCCAACATCACTTTCGGCATAGGCATTTCCACCCATATAAATCGAAGCATTGTCTAAGAAATAATTGGCTTTTGTGGAATCAAATCGTTGAGAGTCAACAGTAAAGACCGGTAAGGTAATTAAGGCTTCAATGCCAAGCCACATGTCCCGACTTGAGACAACTTTGCGATAAATCGCCCCTTGGAAGCAACTAGGAGTTGCGGGTTTGATGGCTTCATTTTGAATCGCTCCTGTATAGACGGATACAGTATGCCACCAATTTTCAGGTAACACTGCGGGATTGATCGCAATCGTAAAGGCATAGTTTTCAATACGCTGTGCTCCACCATAGGATAGTGTTAAGGTTAAGGTCACGGCTCTTTCACTATTCCCAAGGGTTACAACCCCTTGAGAAGAAAGCACCGATTCATCACTCGAAGACCAGGAAGCATCGACAATTAAGCCTTCGATTTCATAAAAACTTGGCAATACAAGATTGTCAACCAACACACGGTTCGGAAATGACACTTGTGAGTTTGCTACCGCGAACAACACCAAGAATGCAGGATTTGATTTAATTGTAATCTCAAAATTGCGTTGAACTAAGGCATTGCGAAGTGATAAGGTCAAAATCAGTGTCGCTTTTTGATCCGATACTGTCCGTGTGATTACTCCTTGTGGGGTAATCACAGCAGATGCTGTAGAATGCCATGATGCTTGTATGACTTGATCTAGATACATAAATTGGGTCGGTAACTCGATATCTTCTTCCGTTGAAGATGGCACCTCGATGGTTAAGACGAATTCTTGAAGGATTTGTTGGTCCGTTTTTGAAATCGTTGTTGGACTAGTTGTAGTCGTAACACTCGATGGAATCGAAGTGGTTGTGGAGTTTGTCAAAGAAGTGGTTACACTACTTGAACTTGGTAATGTGGTCGGTAGTGAAGTGGTTTGTTCTGGGGATGTAGTCATACATCCCCATAATGACAAACCAACAAGAAATACACTCCATATGGTCATGATTTTCTTCATTGGAATCCTCAACTTTCAAAATATTATCTGTAATAATCGGCAGTAAGTCCTAAATTTTTATAGGTATCGATAAACTCTTGGTGAATCCGTTGAACCAAATCAATCATGTTATCGCGAACATTTCCGCTGATAATCGCTGCTTGTAAATCGAGCATAAAGGATTTGGACGGGTCTTGGCTTCTAGCCCAATATAAACTATAGAAATAATCTGGGTAGCCTTTAAACATGACACTCTTATGTGCTTCCAAAGAAGCGTTGTCGCCTTCTGGACTGTAATATAGTTCAAGAGTATTAAAGCTCCACTCTTCTACGATTTCATTGGTTGAAACATATCCAGTAGCGGGATCGATATTTGGGAAGTATTGTAAATCTGCCCAAATACGGAAAATGGTTTCTTCATGGAACGCGATGTTTTCATATCCTGGAGTTACTTTATCCAAAGAATAAGAAGATGAAACGACATAACTGGTTTTCCCATATACTTCATTGATGAAATAATTGCTTAAATCAGGTAAAGTATTGGGTCCGGTTGGATAAGGAACGAAGCCCATTTCGAAGTTATAACCCAACCATTTGGTGGAGTCATAAATCCAATAAGGTTCTCCATTGTGGAACGCCACATTTCCGCCTTTGAACTGAGCAACGGTAGCGTTCGATAAGGAAGCACTTTGATATTCCCACATGCCTGGAATTGCGATTAGATTATGCAAGTATAAGAGAGTATCAATGGCTGGTTGCGTTGCTAATTCACTACGAAGATCTGCAGACACGACATGAACTCCATTGGCCCCAAGCATTTGATATGCCCAGTTGTAAGGACGTCCTCCAATAACCGCAGCGCCTTCAATGCCTCTTGCAGTAATTCCTGGAAGAAGTTGACGTGAAATGGCTTCAAACGCTTCCCATGTCCATTCCCCATTTAACCATAGTTCACTGGGTAGTGTCCCTTTTCCTTCTCCAAGTAAATTCTCTAATAAGGTAATATTATAAAAAATTCCTTGTCCTGCCAATGGATATGCATCATCGTAGGCATAATTTTGACCCAATACTTGCCCAAACATGGTTTTTTGAGGCCAATATCCGGGATTTCCATAACGTTCAATTAAGGAGTCGAGTGGTAGAATCGCTCCGCCTTCTGCTAATACAGAAATGGAATACGATGGCATTTCATAGATGTGTGCTTGAGGAGTTTCGTTTAGTGAGTTGGTGATGATAAAACGTTCTCTTCCGCCGCCCCATACCGCATCCGCAGGATACGTACGATAGACAACTTTTACGTTGTATTTTGCTTCCACAGCTGCGATTTTTGCAATCTTTTCTGCTTTCCATGAACCGGTATAGGTTGCTCTACGAGGATCAGTGGAAGCAGCACTGTTTACCATAATCACAAACTCTTGGCCCATCATGTTGGGGACTGGTTTTGCAGTCGTGGTTTGAGTGATTCTGGTAGTTGCTGTCGTGGTGGTTTGACCACTAGTGGTTGGAACCGTTGTAGTGGATTGATTGCCTGACGAAGTGGTGGTAGCTCCACTAGACGATGTTGATTGTGAAGAAGTTGTTCCTCCACTTGATAGAGTAGATTGCGTGGTATTTGGTGAAACAGTCGATGCAGTCGTGCTGGAGCAAGCCACAACAAAGGTAAGCAGAAAGGCAATTAAAAAGACTAACGAGCGTTTCCAAAAAATATTCAAGTTCATGAGTTTGTGTTCCTCTCTATTTGATTAATTTATCCGACAATTCCGGATCGTTCGATCCCTTGTACGAATAGTTTTTGCACAAAGAAATACAAGACAAGCAATGGCAGCATGACCAATACACCACTCGTATTCAAAATCATCGAAGAGAACAATGGATTTTTCGTAACATCTTGACCCATTAATCCCCATACACCAGCATCCGTTAAGGCCTGTTGTAGTCCAAATAAAACACTGACTTGTTGGGTGGTAAGCGTTGCGAATCCTAAGTTACTTCTGGTCACAAATAAGGTAGTGAAGTAAAAATCATTCCATTGCCACACAAAACTGAGTAGTGCCACCGTGATGACGGCTCCTCTGGCGTTAGGTAACATAATTTTACTAAATACTTGAAGCGGATTGGCACCATCAATGTAGGCTGCCTCTTCTAATTCTACAGGAATTCCCCGATAAAATTGTCGGAATAAGTAAATAAAAATCCCAGATTTAATGCCCATCCCCATTCCCGCCATTAAAAACAAGGTAATCGGTTTGCCCACTAGTTGCATTTGAGTCAAACTTCGAAGCAATGGCAACGCAATGACGGTTTGTGGAACGACGATAGTAAACAATGCAGCGGCGAAAAATATAGAACTTCCCCGAAATTTTAGTCTTGCAAAGGCATAGCCCGCAAGGGAAGTGGAGATCAATTGAAACATCGTTACCCCAAAGGATAAAATTAAGGTATTTCGCAGCGCATCCCAGTAGCGCAGGGCAATCATCGCCACTTGAAAGTTTTTAATTGAAAACTCTCCAGGAATCCACAAGACGGTGGGGTTGTTAACATCGGTGGGTGCACGGAAGGCAATCGCCAACTGAAGCATCAATGGATATAAGATGACAAAACATAATCCAACCACCAATACATATTTGAATACATTCACTATTTTACCAAGAATTCGGTATAAAAGTGCCTTCTTGCGAAGAGGTTGTGACCATATCAGTTGATAATGTTTGATTGCACAGTGAATCGAAGACTTTAACTGTTTCCAAGCATTCTTAATCATAATAGAACACCGACTTTCGTAATAACAAGAACGCAAAGCCAATGATTAAAATGTTGGCCATAAAGTACACCGTCGATATTGCAGAATACATTCCCGGCATATTGGTTGCCATCGTCGTTCCCTGTGAATTCACGGTTAAGAAATGCATGATTTCAGAACTTCCAAAACTATCGACGACGGTAAAAACAAGTGCTGTTAGAATCATCGGCGAAATCAACGGGATGGTGACTTTCCAAAACATTTCGTATTTGGTTGCCCCTTCAACTTTCGCAGATTCATACAAATGGATCGGAATCGATTGTAAGGCAGCGATGAAGATGATGATTTGGATTCCAGATTTATTAACAATCAAGAAAATCCGGTCCACTGCACTCATTAAGAATTCAATCAACCCTCCCCCAATGCCAATTTGAAGTAAGAAGTTGGAAAAAGTTTCTCCTAACTGAAATCCTTCGCTTAAATTGGATTCAAACAACTGTCCAAACGCTCCAGATAAAGTGTTATTTACCACGGTCATGTTGTAAACAACAGGAATAAAGAAAATGGCTTTGACCAATTGATGGCCTTTGAATTTCGTGTTGAGTAACACCGCAATAAAGATGCTAAACAACAAAATGGTTGGTAAATCAATGGCAATGTTCATAATCGAACGGGTCAGTACTTCGAGTACGGTAGAACCTGCCAAGGTTTCAGAGACAAACAAGTTCCGGTAATTATCAAACCAAGCAAAGTTGAAGGTGAAGCCACCCCCCACTTTGGGAGCCATTTCATTCAAACTCCACCAAATGGTAGTAATCAATGGGGAAGAGAAAAAGACAATGAATCCAATCAACCATGGTAAGATAAACAACATCCCAAACACCATTTTTTGCTTGTCATAAGGCAATTGCTCGAACTTTCGTGAGAGTTGCTTTAACAGTGGTGTTTGATAGATTTCTTGGTTGTTTAGTGCAAACAACTCCGAGTTGACATGTTGTAATTTGTTTCGTAGGTGGCTTAGTTGACGATTGAGTTTGTTCAGTCGTCGAAACTTTAAAAATGCTGGATATTTTTTATTTTCGCCTATTCGAATATAACGGGCGGATACTTCTTCAAATGTTGCTTGAAGCTTGCCTTGTTTTTGAATGGCTACTGTTTTACGTGCTTCACGAGCTTGCACTGTAATCGGGGTCAATGTTTTCTTTTTCATTTAATTGGCCCCCTTTATTACTAAATATCCAAGCTTTGGAACTTCATGTCCTGCAACAACTACATCTACCAAACGATAATTAAAGATGATTTCCAAACCGTTTGCATATGTTGACTTGCTGATGAGTCCATCCATGCT
>JAUXXX010000073.1 GCA_030684695.1 bacterium | reverse complement strand
CATTTGTGCTTGCGATGAGTTTAAAACATGATAATGTTCACTGTCTTTGAGAAGGTGATAGTTGTCTTCAAATGACAAATGTTGTCTTGTTTGAAAGAAGTGTTGACGAACGTTATACAAGGCTTGATTGTACAGACTTTTTTATGCTTGCATCAAGGAACGTAAGAATCGGCGTTGTTCGAGTGATAGATATAGTCTAGTTTTCAGTGCTTTATACGACATTGAAGTTTCCTCCTTTCTTAACTCCATTCTAACATTTTTCGACCCATAAAATATTTATTTTATGTCAAATTTTTACGATATCAAGTCGGTCATTTTTTGATGGTTTTATCGATATTTTTAGAAGGATTTTCTCAAGTTGATTCCGATGAAACAAAAGAATGATAGTGCAATACAAGTCCACTCTATAACCTATCTACTATATTTGTATATAATCTAGTTCTATTTACTAAATTGTCGATAGAATTTCCTAGTAAACAAAACAAGCACGCCACGCGTGCTTTTTTATTACCTCTTTAATATAAATCGTTTTTCATATCTGATGACGTGTGGTACAATAAGAACACGAAAGGAGTGATTTGATGAAAAGAATTATTATGGTGTCGTTGTTCTTTGTGACATTGCTAGTTTTTACAGGATGTCAGTTTAGCACAACAGATCCAAGCAACACGACCACTCCATCTCTTACAACACTTTCATCATCAAACTCTTTGTCGACAACGTCATTGCCCGATTCTCAGAGTACTTCAACTATCCCTTCTATTGTTTCTACTACTTCTCAAACCACTACTACAACTACCACTCAAATCGATCTACGAGTGGATGCGATAGAGGCTGAATTTGCTTTCTTTGAATCTTCAATTCCAGCTGGGATGAAACAAAGTTTTCTCTTACCAAACCCAACAACTTCAGAATTTGAATATTCCATTACTGTGACAGGAGCTTCAGTAGAAAATCAATTCGTCATCTATACCAAATTCCATGACGATATAGAAGTAGAAATTACCGTTGAGATTACTTACCAAGAACTCTCTATCACAAAAGAGTTCATCATCATTATGCTTCGTGATCAAGCAACTTACGATCAATACTTGATCGATGAAAAACTCCATGAAATTGACCAAGTGCTTCGAGGATTAATCCCCGAAGTGGCGATTTCAGACTTCTCCATCCCCAAATTAACATATGAACAAACCACGTTTCAATACAGTGTTTCAACGTCATATATCTACGATGGTAGATTCATCTTCCCGTTTCCTACCACAGGGGAAATGATGATGGTAACCGTTCGTGTCAATCACAAAAACACTATCCGCTTTTTTGAATATGCGGTCTATATGCAAGCACTAAATCAACTTCCCAAAATTCCAGTAGTCACGATTAATACGTTAAACTCTACTCCCATTACCTCCAAAGAAGAATACATCCCCGCTACATTATCGATGGTCTCCTTTAACGAAGATGATATCGAGATTCCACTGATTTTAAATGCAAGTCTTCAAATAAGAGGGCGAGGAAACTCTTCTTGGAGTTCAATGCCTAAAAAATCATACCGTCTCAAATTTGATGATAGTGTCTTCTTTTTGACAACCTATAAAGAGAAAGATTGGAACTTAATTGCCAACTTTGCGGATCATACCTTAATTCGAAACTATTTAGCTTACAATCTATCTCGTTCGATGAACATGGATTTCTCACCTACCGCTCAGTTTATTGACTTATACCTAAATGGCGAGTATTTAGGTAACTACATGGTTACGGACCAAATCGAAATTTCCAAGAACCGAGTCAACATTGAAAAAAACTCGACGGATTTAAATACTGGTTATATCATTGAACTTGATAAACGGCTGAGTGAACCTAATTCTGGTGGCATTTACTTGTGGAATTACTTCAATATTCGTGGAATTCTGTATGCAATCAAGGATCCAAATCCCACAAAAGACCACTATTCTGTCAACCAACTGTATTATATTGAAAGTTATTTCCTCGATGTGCATTTAGCCTTACAATACCAGCAACCGTATCAACAGTTGATTGATGAAGCTTCCTTCGTGGACTGGTTTATCATCAACGAACTATTTAAAAATGTCGATGTCGGATTTTCCAGTGTCTATTTTACGAAAAACCGCGATGGTTTGTTGAAACTTGGACCCGTATGGGATTTTGACTTATCGACAAGCAATCAAGGACATGTATCGAATTATGACTTACGTGGACCCATTGGGTGGTATACGCCACTTGAGTACAAAAATATCTGGTTTTTCTACCTAATGCAGTACCCCTCTTTTAAAGCCGCATTAAAGGAACGCTGGAATGAAGTCTATGATGTACAACTAAAAGCCATGATGGATTCTATTAATCCTAGTATCAATTCCATTGCACAATCACGCTATCGAAATTTCCAACGCTGGAATACGATTGGTTCTTGGTGGGATTGGTATACTTCTCCTGAAGTCTATGATGCTAAGACCTATGAAGCACAAGTGAAGTTGTTACGAGATTATTTGAATACTCGTTTACAATGGATGAATGAACAAATTAACAACTTTTAAGAATAATAAAACCCCTTTATGATATCTACGAAACTGTGGATTCTGATGGGGTTTTTCTTTATATATTGCGTTTTACTATAAAAAAAGACAAAATCAAATAGTATACCACAATATTAAATTTTTTGCTTGGATTTTTCGCGCGTGAGTGGCGCAAAAATTTAATGTGCAATAGAATACATTATCCAATAACTTATGCTCAAGAATCAATCACTTCGGCTTATTGACTAGTAAAGAATCGCAATCCAATCGGGGATATTCATGGCAGATGACTCTCAAAGATAAGCAAACAAAAACCGACAAACGAGGTTTGTCGGTATTGATTAAAAAGCTGGTGGGAGGGGACGGTTTCGAACCGCCGAACCCAGAGGGAGCAGATTTACAGTCTGCCGCGTTTAGCCACTTCGCTACCCTCCCATGGGTATTTATTTCAGCATATTACATTATAACAAAACCCATTTTAAAAAGCAATACTTTACTTTTGGCTTTTTAAAATGTCTTTGGCTTTGAAATCAACTATTGTTAGATAGAAATTCATGATATAATACATTCACGAGCACTTCCAAGGAGGGTCTACTATGCGTATTGCACTGATTGCCCATGATAAGAAAAAAGCTGAAATGATTGAATTTGCATTGAAGTATCAACATGTCCTAAAAAAACATGAATTATTCGCCACTGGAACAACCGGACATCGAATCATTGAAGCCACTGGCTTAAACATCAAATGTTTCCGTTCTGGACCGCTTGGTGGAGATCAAGAAATTGGGGCAAAAATCGCCAATGGTGAAATCGATTTAATCTTCTTTTTTAGAGACCCATTAACTGCCCAACCTCATGAGCCTGATGTTTCTGCATTACTTCGCTTAAGTGATGTCTATAAAATACCACTCGCAACCAATCCTTCTTCTGCGGAATACATTATCAAAGCCGTATCCTAAAAAACAAAATGGAGCCATTATTGAAATGGTTCCATTATTTTTTTTGTAAGACAATGAGTGGTACGAGCATTTCATCTACCAAAATACCGGCGTGTTGACCCCGCATCTCCATGCGGCCTCGATTCATTTTGAAATAGTAATGGTCAATCGCAACTGCTAAATAATCTCCTAAGAACTCATCAAATTTCGGATGAGGAGTGCCATTACCAAACAACTTCATTTTTAAGACATCTTCTTTTGTATATAAAACAAAATAGTCACGAAAATAATGTCTAAATGTTTGTTCAAAAACTTCTTTCCTATCTTCTTTAACAAAAAATGAAGTAGCTCGGCTTTCAATCGATGGTTCAATTCGTAAACAATCCATGATTGCTTGATATTTAGTAATGTCGATGGGACAAACTTCCACTTGTCCATGATCTGCTGTGATTAATGCAATGGTATCACTAGGAAGATGATCATGTAAATATAAGATGGCTTGTTCAATCTCATCTGCTTGAGCCTTCACTTCAACAGACCCTGGTCCAAACTCATGCATTTTAGAATCCAGTTGATCCCAGTAAACATACACAAAATGAGACATGTCTTCTTCTAAGGTGGTAAGCAACGTCTCTACTTGTTTTTGAAATGTTATATGAGTAGGTGTTCGAAACGCTGGAAAAATATCTAATGTTTTTACGTGAGGTTGTGCTTTATGTATTTGTTCTAAAATAGTTTCATAAGCAACGTATTTACTCGCAAGGTGATCTTCAAATATTGTAGCTTCATCATAATAATCTTGGTTGGTAAAAAAGACAACACTTTTATCTACTTCTTTGATATATTGGCACCATCCTAGCCATCCTGTTTCAATAGGAGATTTGGCAGATAACAATGCAGTGGTCGCGGCTACTGTTGTAGGTGGAAACACGGAAGACAATGTAGAAACTTGCCATTGATGTAGGATGGAAGTAGCGGGCATTAAGCGGTCGATATTTTTGGATCCAAGTCCGTCCACAACAATCAAAACAACGTTGCGAAACTGCTGTTTTAGCAGTTCATCAACGAGCGGGATTGTGGAATGATTTGGGGTTATTTGGTAACTTTTCAGGATAGAATTCGATAGGTTTAATATCGAGTTTTCATAGTCCGGAAGGTAGATTGGTTTCATAACATCACCACCCTATAATTCATTATACCAAAACTTCTTTTGGTTTCA
Organism: bacterium; assembly: GCA_030684695.1. Lineage (GTDB taxonomy): Bacteria > Bacillota_I > Bacilli_A > Izemoplasmatales > Hujiaoplasmataceae > JAUXXX01. The sequence continues at coordinate 3,249 of JAUXXX010000073.1, read as the reverse complement.
TCCCATTATTGCGAATTTTTGGAAGAAAGCGAACTTTTGAGTACAAATACATTCCCACAAAAATCATTAACACATTACTTATCAGAATAGAGTACCATACTCCAGCTGGTCCTAAATCAGTAAATGCCCACGCAGCTAATATCAATGGCAAGCGGAATAACCAAAGTCGAATGACTGCCATGGTAAAGGAATACTTGGTTTCACCACTTCCTTGGAAGGTGGATAAGTAGGTTTGAAACACGCCCATTAACGGTAAGCCCAAATGGAGCCATAACGTATATTCTGCAGCGAATGCAATGGTGAGGGGATTGGTATTAAAGATTCCAACGAGAAATACACGGAAGGGAATAATGAGTAGTGCTCCCATGGACATAAAGGTTACTGCAAGCGTCATTCCTGTTTTAAAGGACAACTTCGCTCGAGGGATGTTTCCTGCCCCTACATTTTGAGCAATATAAATCGCCATAATCGCACTAATGGAAGATACAGGTAACATGATTAAAGAATTAATTCGATTACCGATGTAAAACGCTGCGGAAACTTCTTCGCCATAAAAACCAAGGACCAACGCATTCATTATCATAAAACCAACTGCTTGAATGGCTTGACCAGTGGATGCTGGGATGGCGATTTGTCCGATGTGCTTGACAACATCAATCTCCATCTCTTGGGAAGTCATTCGTACTTTTAACCCATTTTTAGGTTTGATAAAGAAATAAATCATTAAAGGCGCAATCATAACATGAGCAATTAAAGTACCTAGTGCTGCGCCTGCAATATTGAGTCCAAACGAAACGATGAGTATAGGTGTTAAGATCACGTTGATAATAATACTGATGGAATTGACAATAACAGGCGTTGTCGTATCTCCTGTGGATTGCCTGATTGCTTGATAGGCATACGATAAAAACAAGAACGGCATTTCAAAACTTCGAATTCGTAAATAGGTCAGCGCATACGAATAGATGGGATCTTTTGCTTGTAAAGCCCGTAAGATGATAGGGGCGAAGATAAATAAAACCAAGAAAAAGGAAACTCCTAAGACTAAGGAAAGTAGCACGGTATTGGAAGCATACTTTCTAGCCCCATCGTAATCGCCTTTCCCAACGTATTGTCCAATCAATGCGTTTCCGGCTACAGACAATCCCATTCCTAGAGAAATGAAAACAAAAAAGATGGGCCATGTTAATCCGACAGCACTTTGCATTTGTGTGGAAACCGAGATTCCATTCACATCCGCAACTCTGCCTAGAAATAGACCATCTACTAAGTCGTGTAAAGTTTTTAAAATATTAACTAAAATAACGGGAAGACTTAAGCGTAATAAGCCTTTCCATAATGGGGTTCCAAATAGAATTAATTGTGTCTTCTTACTAGCTTGAGAACTCAATGATTCACACCTTCGTATCTGATGATAGTAGTAATATTATATCACATACTAGTTTGAATGAATCCAATTTAATTCACTTTGAGGTACAATTACTGTGATTCATACAGTCGATTTGACGCATGATAAGCTTGTGGTTTATAGCGAATTCGAGGGATTTTTCTGTTGGGTGGATAGGAAGGATTGTAACCGAAAAGATTAATATACTTCGATAAATCATCTCGCTCCTGACCCATCGATAGCAAGACTTGATAACTTGCCAAACAATCATCAAGTGCTCTATGGGAGTTTTGTACTTGGTCGCCAATGCCATAATGATGAATGGCATTTCGTAACTTATGTGGATATTTAGCACGATCTTTATAGACGGTTAAGAGATCTAAAAAGTCCACATCCATTGGAAAACTAAGTCCATAACTTGAAAGAGCCTTACTGATAAATGGAATGTCGAAATGAGCATTATATGCCATATACAAACGTCTAAGTTTCGCAGGACTTAAAAACTTTTGATGAAATTCAAAAATTGCAACTGATTCATCAACCCCTTCATTCTTTAATAGCAAATCATCAATACCCGTTAACTCAATGATTTTTTCAGGAAGAGGCATCTGCTGAAAAATCAGGCGGTTCATGGTTTCATGAAGGATAAATTGACCGTCAACTTGAGCATAGGAAATACATCCCAATTCAATGATTCGATGATTGAGAAAATCAAGACCTGTAGTTTCAACATCAAACAACACCAGTTCATCATAATGAAGTAATGATTTCATACATTCCCCCTGAAATACTTATTAATTAGTCAAAGTATATCAAAATGTCTTATTTAAATTTGCAATGTAAGTGCTTCAAAACGTATCGGTTTAATGCGTTTACCGTATCCTCACTTACTACATGTTCAATTGCACAGGCTTCTATCTCTGCTCTATCAGGATTGATCCCTAACTGCTCCACAAAAAAATGCTTAATGGCATGATGTTTTGTGGCTGTTAGTTTTGCATACTCTTGTCCCTTGGTTGTTAAGATAATAGTTTTATATTTTTCAGCAATGACAAGGTCCTGTGCTGCTAGCAATTGCATTGCTCGATTAGCACTGGCTTTGGATACATTCAATCGGGTCGCTACATCCGATAATCTAGCAGTATCACGCTCGATAATCAGTTCAAATATTGCTTCCAAATAATTTTCGAGGGTATAAGTCAAAATCATCTATATCACTCCTATGTATTCTATTATATCAAATTATATAAGAATCTGTTTGACAATTTTAAGGCGTAACGATAATATGTTAGGGTGTTCTAACATATTTGGAGGATTACAATGAAGTCTTTGATTCGTCACATTTACTTGATACTTGGATTATTAGCGTTTGGAATCGGTACAATAGGGGTGTTTTTACCCATTTTACCAACTGTACCTTTTTATCTACTTTCTGTTTTCCTTGTCTCAAGAAGTTCAAAAAGGATGACTGAGTGGATAACCTCAACGAAGATCTATAAAACTCACATTTCATCTATAAAAGGAAATAGAGAAATGAGACTTAAAGAAAAACTGAAACTGATATTTTTTCTAAGTCTTGTGTTTGGGGTGGCCTTTCTTTTTAGTATTCATCTCCATTTGAGAATAGTTATTTTGGTGGTCTGGATGATTCATATTTTGTATTTTGCATTCGTTACCAAAACAAAAAAACCTGATATTTCTTATGAAGAAAGCAAAAACTATGATAAATAAAAGAGTGCTCGAGTTGGTTAATGGTAGTAAAAAAAGAATTTTTCTATCTGCGATGTTCCAGTGGATTGCACTACTGATAAATGTAGGAATCATTGCTATTGTCGTTTATATATTTGAAAGTATTTATCATA
>JAUXXX010000072.1 GCA_030684695.1 bacterium | reverse complement strand
GTTGTTGTCTGATTTGTTGATGTAGTTGAGTTAGTAGAACTGGACGTTTGATTCGTAGTAGTCGAAAGCATTCCTGTTGAAAGTGTAGAACCCGTACAAGAAACAATAAATAAAGACAAAAGAAGGGTAAATAACAACAATACTTTTTTCATAACTAAATACCAGGTTGTTTTAAGAAATTGCGGAATTGGTCGGGCATTGCTAATTCAATGTCGAGAGGATTGCCAGTAATAGGGTGTCTAAACAACACTTTGCTGGAATATAGCATACAAACGTCGGTCTTCTTTGCGCGCTTATTATAGATGACGTCGCCAACAATCGGATATCTAAAATAATCAAAATGTACACGAATTTGATGAGTTCTACCAGTCTCGTTGGTTATTTTGATCAAGGAATGTTTGTTATACTCTTGAATGACTTTAAACTCTGTTTGACATTCTTCGCCGTCCATTTTTACTTCGCGAATTCCAGATTCCTCATCCTTTTTCCCAATCGGTAGGTCTATGCACCCATTTTTTTGAGTAAGAATACCTTCAATAATCGTTTGATGTTCATGTCGAAAAGGAGTCGCATCTGGTAAGTTGACCAGATACTTTACAAATCGATGTTTCCAAACCACAACGAGTCCACTGGCTTCCTTATCAACACGATTTTGATAATGAATACGACCAACAAAACCAACAGATTGATAGTAAAACGCGATCCAGTTGGCTAATGTAGGACCTACGTGTGCTTTTGAAATCATCATTGGTAAGTTAAAAGGTTTATTGACAATTAAGACATAGGCATCTTCATAGATGATATCGAGTGTTCCACTAATGGGAATTATTTTATCATCAATTTCCTCATCCTGTATCGAGACAGTTAAGGTGTCACCTTTTCGTATGGTGTCATCTTTTGTTTTTAGTTCTTGTCCAACCTTGAACATAAACTTATTTTTTTCAACGATTACCAATTTTAAAGGGATATTCATTTCTTTGCAAAAATCTTTTATTGATGCTGGTTTTTTGATTTTATAAATTAAGTCCATCGTATCACATCCAATCATTACTATTATATCAAAAAAAAGATTAATTTTGACATTAATCTTTCTAAATCAAGCATATAAGGATAAATCCTTATGGTTGTATTATAATGTTTGAAATATCGTGTACCATCTTTGGATAACTTCTGGTTGAAAAGGTTCATTCATTTGCATGATCCGACGTTGTAAATGTTGAAGTTCTTGTTCGAGAATGGATGTAATTTCTTTGGGATATGACATCATGGCTTGGTGTTTCTTATACTCATTTTGATCAAGCAATGTTTGCAAGTGATCAATGGACACTTTTACATCAAGGTCATAATCAATGTATTTTAAGGCTTCCTGATCGTAGGTGATGGGCGATGATAGATTACAATAATAAGAAATACCTGTTGGTTTGATAATTCCAATCACATTGTACCATTGATGCTTAAAAAAGTAGGTAACAGATGGTTCTTTTGTAAACCAAAAACGACCGTTCGCTTCAATAACTTTTGTTCGTTTATTCGCTACAATGATTTTTTCGTCGTCTTCGTGTAAGACCGTAGCTTCTTGCCAAATACGATGTAACGTTTTATCGTGTTTATAACTTTGAACAACCACTTTCTTCCCAATCGATAACATGATTACGTCCTCTTATTTCATAAGGTATATCAAAATTATTATAACGTATTATCCGTAAACAGTCACATAGTTTTTCCTAAAATTACTTACTATTCCTCTTCTAAAAGCCAATTTGGACCTTTCATGCTCTCTGGTTCATGTATAAATAACCCATGGTATTGTTGTTGCCTTTTGGCTTCGTATACAATCGTACAAACAGTATTTGCAAGATTGAGACTACGGACCTGTTCGCTCATTGGCAATCGTACACAAAATTCAAGATGATTGCGTAAGATTTCCTTTGGAATCCCTGTAGATTCTTTTCCAAACACTAAAAAGAGCTCTTCATCTATCGAAGACATATCTATTTGATCGGGTGTTTTAAAACCATATCGCGTTAAGAAAACCATTTTTTGGGGGTTATTGTTTTGAAGAAAGTGGTCCCAGGTGGGATATACATGATAATTGACATGTTCTAGGTAATTCACACCACTTCGCTTAATCGATTTTGGATCTAGTTTAAACCCCAATGGTTCGATTAAATGCAATGTTGCGTTGGTTGCGGCACATGTTCTCATGATATTTCCTGTATTTTGTGGAATTTCTGGACAGTATAATACAACATGAAGACTCATATAATACCTCTATTTTGGACAATGATTTCTTTGAGTTTAGGGTTAAATGTTCCCTGATGAATCATTTGAATTTCATAGGCATAAGGAGGATAAGATGCATTTTCCTTCAAAGGATCTTCCACATAAGGGGTTTCAAGTATTTTGGGTATGTGAGTTAATTTTGGATGGGTAATCACGCTATGTAATACATCGAAACCAAGAGTACCAAAACCAATGTTTTCATGTCGATCTTTCATTGCACCCTGTGGGTTTTTAGAATCATTCACATGTAATACTTTTAAATATGATAAGCCAATGACGGAGTCAAACTCTGCTAACACATCATCAAAACTCGTTTTTACATAATATCCAGCATCGGAAGTATGACAAGTGTCATAGCAAACTCCAATTCTAGAAGACCGATTGGTTGATTTGATGATTGCGGCTAATTCCTGAAAGTTTCTTCCGACTTCTGTTCCTTTTCCTGCCATGCTTTCTAAAGCAATGGTAACAGGATAATCAATGGTTTGGTCGATGATTTGTTGTAAGCCTTCCGAAATCCGTTGTATCCCTAATTCTGGTCCATCACCCATGTGTGCACCTGGGTGTAATACCATGACTTTTGATCCAAGTTCATGCGTTCGTTTTACTTCTTCAATCAAAAACGATACAGCAAAGTTCCGTTTCTCAGGATCAGGATTACCAAGGTTTACAATGTAAGGTGCGTGAACGATAATATGCTCAAACTGTATTTGAGAAGAACGAATCAACTCATGTGCTTCTTTGATTTTCATCTGTGTGATTGATTTGCGAAGCGTATTTTGAGGCGCTCCTGTGTATACCATGAATGCATTCGCTTGATAAGAAAGAGCCTCTTTGACACTTCCTAAGAATTGATCATTTCCACCAAGAGAAACATGAGAACCTAAAATCATCATGGCCGATTTCCACTTTTTCTAGCGATCTTTTTAGTCGCTTTTTGTACTGCTTCGTTGTACTTCTTTTTATAACCTGGTTTCACAGTCGTAGGACGATTCCCTACAATCCGACGAACTTTTGATGGGTCTGCTTGATAGTGTTGACGGCTACTGCGTTGATTTCTAGCTGGAGCGTCAACAATAACCCCTTTGCTTAACTGACGGTACACAGGGTGTAACCCTTTGGTTACAAGCTTATTTAAATACTCATCGTTTTCATAACCATATAAGGAGATACATTCTCCATCTTTAGCCATCCGACCTGTTCTTCCACTTCGATGAACATAAAACTCGACGTCTTCTGGAAGTTCATAGTTAATGATATGACTGATGTTATCAATGTCCATACCACGAGAGATGATATCGGTAGCTACGATGTATTGGTATTGAAGCTCATGGATATTTTTAATAATTTGTCTGCGTTTACGTGGTTCTACTCCACCATGAATCAAAACAGCATTCTTTCCCCAAGAATCCATTGCTTGAAAAACCAGTTCAGCGGATTCTTTGGTATTACAAAAAACAATGGATAAATATGGATTAATCGCTTGAGTCAACTCTTTCAGGACATCAATCCGTTGTTTTTCTTTGGTTTTTAATAACGTATGTCGTATGTTCAAGGAAGTAAGTTGTTCTTGCTCGATTTGAAGCATCAGTGGTTGATGTAAATACTTCTTCAAGAAAGGTTGAATTTGATCTGGGATTGTCGCAGAAACAACAACAACTTGCGCTGTTTTGGGCAGTGTAGCCGCAACCAAATCAACATCTTCTAAAAAGCCTTCGTCCATGGTCATATCGGCTTCATCAATGATTAATATCGATGCTTGATGAGTAGGTAGCACTTTTGCTTGGATAACAAAATCTTTTAGTTTCCCAGGGGTTCCAATGGCAATCATTGGAATTGATTTTTCTAGACGCTTGATTTCACGATCCCGATCCGTTCCACCTGTATACAACCGAACATCAATAGGATCTTTGGAAAATGAGGCTATTTGTTTGGCAAAGTCAAAGATTTGTTTGGCAAGTTCTCTTGTTGGAGCACTAATCACCGCTTGAAGAGTTTGTTGAGTCGGGTCCATTTTTTCAAAAAGGGGCACCAGATAGCTATGGGTTTTCCCAGATCCGGTGACCGACTGTACAATTGCGCTTTGGTTTTTTCGTAAGGCTGGTATCACAAGTTCTTGAACTGGTGTCCATTGTTTGAATTTTAAAGCATCGAGTGCTTCATTAATAAAACTTTTCGTTGAATTCACGGGCTTCACTTCCATTCTATGTGAATTTACATGCTTCATTATACCTTAAAATGCTCTAAATGTAAAAGAAATAGGGAAGATTCCACCTTGAGGGTCTTTGAAGTATCGTTCTTCAATGATATATCATCAAAGTCATTTTTTAATCTCATAGATTCACATTTTTGTACCAACTCTCGAAATTGTCACTTACTCATTCATATCGATATATTCAACCCTATTTTTTTTGAGTCCACATTATTAGAATTATTTAGAACTACAGAGCAATACAAATAGCAAAAACACAGATATTAGTAAAACATTCCAATCTTCTATCTTTTCTTTTTTTTAGATGTAAGGTATAATAGTGACGAAATCTAAACCATGAGGTGATTGTATGCCAGAAAGTAAAAAACGTCCAAAACCAATTCAAGAAGAAGTTGAAGTGAAATCTTATAATCCATTGAAATCTCGCGGAGGAAAAATGCTTATTGTTTTCCTTGCAGTCGGATTTTTCCTTGGTATGCTCATTGCAGCGATTTACGGAATGATTCAAGTTTTGAACGGATAAAAAGAGGTTGTCGACAGACATCCTCTTTTCTTTTAGTTGAGCAATAATTCTTTTGCGCTTTCAATGGCTGCTCTTGATGGAGTAGACCCAGAAATCATTTCCGCAATGGCTTGAACTCGCTCTTCAAACTGAAGTTCGCGAAGGGAAGCTGTCGTACGCTTGTCTATTTCTAATTTTTGAACATACAGATGCGTTTTTGCTATGGCGACGACTTGTGGTAGATGACTAATTGAAATTACTTGTGTGGATGATGCAATCGATCGTATCTTTTTGGCGATTTGTTTGGCAATGTGCCCACTAATTCCTGTATCAATTTCATCAAATACAATCGTCTCTAATTGCTGGCTTTGAATGAAAATCGTTTTAAATGCCAACATAATGCGACTCATCTCACCACCAGATACGGTTTTATTGAGCGGTTTAAGCGGTTCTCCTGGATTCGTCGTAATCATAAACTCAATAATATCAACACCATTTTCTGTAAATACGCTTGATACATAAGGAGTGGTGAATTCCATGGGCTGAAATGTTATCTCAAAAATGGTATGTGGTAATACCAATTCTTGAAATACAGTTCCTAACTGGTGAGTAATTTTATGAGCGATTTCTTGACGAATGATGGATACTTCTTTGGCTGATTTGACGACAATTTGATAAAATTTCTTGACTTCTTCTTGTGCCTTTTGAAGCAACTCATCAAAATGATCCGTTCGATCCAGCACACTTTGTACATAGGCTTGGTGTTCTAGCAGTTCAGGAATCGTCATCTGATACTTTTTCTTTGCTTGTTGAATGGTATGTAGTCGTTCTATCATGCGATCTAATTCCAAGGGATCAAAGCTAAGTTTTTCAATGGAATTCGATACAGTCATCGATAAATCGTCAAATTCATAATAGAAATCACTACATTTTGCAAGATATGTTTCATATTCTGACATCGACTGCGATAAATGTTCTAGTTTTACCTTTATTTCATACAAGCCATCTAACAAATGGTGTTCTTCAAATAACTGTTTGATTTCGTTCAAATCACGAAACACCTTATCAAAATTTTGCATCCATTTCGTCTCTTGAATGAGCGTAGTCTCTTCGTCAACACTCAACGACAACTTCAAAAGTTCTGATAATTGATATCGATAGATCTCCTGTTTTTCTAAGAGATCTTTTTTACTTTTTTCCAATTGATGCATGGATTGTAATGATTGTTGATACAAGTGCAAATCCTGACGATACCTTTCCAGATATGGTCGGAGTAATTCAGGCTTGTAATGATCAATTAATCCCAAGTAATTATCCGGATTGATCAGGCGTTGCGTATCAAACTGTGAATGTACATCAGCTAGATGCTTCGTAATATCTCTTAGTTGTTGTAAGGAAACACTCACTTTGTTAATTTTGATTGTATTCTTATTTTGTAGGGTAATATCTCGATAAATCACTAGCTTATTGCCATCATCAGCACGAAGACGTTGTAAGCCATTAAGTACATGTTCGTTATAAACCTCAAACAAAGCGATCACTTCAGCTTTTTCAGCTCCAGAACGGATCATGTCAGAACTGGCACGATCTCCTATGATGAAAGAAATGGCATCAATAAGCAAACTCTTTCCTGCACCGGTTTCGCCAGTAAGTACGGTCATTCCTTCTTTAAAATCAATCGTGATATCTGAGATTATCGCAAATTGTCGCACGGTCAGTTGTTTAAGCAATGTATCACTCCTGTTCGTTCCTACAAGGAACACTACATAGTACGGTGAATCAATCATTAATCTTTCGAATGAAATGAATTTATGAATGAATTAAGTTGAAATATCTAGTAAGAAAAACTATGAATCAATGATTTATTCAGAAATTTTTGGTAAATCAACCCAGTTTCCATCTTTTTCCATTTTTACAATCAATGACTCTGCATTTTTTAGTAAATCATGGCAAATCTTTGCTAACTTGACTCCTTCTGCATAAGCAGTCATGGATCTTTCTAAAGGTAAATTGCCATTTTCTAATTCTTTCACGATGATCTCGAGTTGTCTCATTGCTTCTTCAAAAGTGATTTTTTCCATATTATTCTTCCTTTCTGATGGATAAAATCGAGGCATCGATACTTCCATCACTCAGTCTTATTTGGATGACATCATTGGTGTGTAATTTTTGAATATTGGATTGCACTTGTCCTTGTTTTTCAATTAAGCCATACCCTTGTTTTAATACTTTGAGTGGACTAGTTGCATCGAGTATTGTGATAAACTGCCGGTATTTCTCTCCATATGATTGTAAATTACGGTAATAATTGAATCGTAAAATTTCTTGTACGTGTTGCAAACGATCTTTATTTTTCTCAAGCAAATGTGTTGGTTTAGCTTGTTCCAGTCGCTCAACAAGATGATCAAACGTCAAGTACTTTCTTTCTAGCATTCGATTTGGATCAAGAAAAATGCTTGATGAAGTAACTTTTTGAAGATGCCTAAGTTCTTGTTGCAGATGACGTTTTGCAAGTGAATGAAGTTGTGACAGTTTCGATTGTAAAGTGATCACCAAATCTTTTTGATCTGGCACTGACAATTCTGCGGCACCAGACGGAGTTGGAGCGCGTAAATCAGCGACATAGTCGGCAAGGGTCGTATCGGTTTCATGACCAACAGCGGAAATAATTGGAATGTTGGAATCTAAGATGGCTTTTAAAACAATTTCTTCATTAAAAGCCCATAAATCTTCGATAGATCCACCACCGCGTCCAACGAGTAACACATCCACCAAGGCATCTTTGTTGGCCTTCAAGATTTGATCTCGAATGGAAAACTTGGCTTCAATTCCTTGAACAATCGCCGGGTATACATAAACACGGGTCAATGGATATCTTCTCGAGATGATTTGAATCATATCACGGATGGCTGCTCCTGTAGGAGAAGTAATGATTCCGATGGATTGTGGAAAGGAAGGAATCGGTTTCTTCCTTGATTCGTTAAACCATCCTGCTTCAAACAATTTCACTTTTAATTGTTCATATTTTTGATAAAGTTCGCCGATGCCATCCAGATTCATCTTGTTCACATACACTTGGTAATTTCCAACTGTTTCGTAAACTGAAATCCGTCCTTCAATGAGCACTTTATCGCCATCTTTGGGAGAAAAAGACAGTTTATTAGCACTCGATGAAAACATAATTGCACTGATTTGAGACTTCTCATCTTTCAAAGAAAAGTAAAGATGTCCACTCGAATGTCGTTTGAAATTAGAAATCTCGGCCTGTAGTAAAATCCTAGCAAGCGCTGGGTCATTTTCAAACTTCGCTTTTATGTAGGCATTTAAGGCCGAGATGGTATAATATTTTTCACTCAAAGGAATCATCCTTCCTAGGTAGAGAGGTATTTATAAATAGTATCTAGTAACTTATTGTTAAAACTTTTGGCTTTTCCATCATCAAGATTGGTATACTTCTTCGTGAGTTCTATTGCCTCGTCAATGATAACCTCAGCAGGTGTCTTTGTATATTTCATTTCATAGGTGGCATACCGAATGATTGCCAAATCCATATAATTTAGTCGATCAATGGTCCAGTTTTCCAGATTATGAGCGATGATACGATCAATGATTGGCAAATAAGGAGTAACTTGATTTACAATGTACTTCACTGTATCGTCAAAGTGAGACGAATCTACTTCGCCACCTACACTTTGAATATACATACTAATGACAATTGACTCACGTTGTTTTGTTCTGCTCATAAAATCCTCAATTCGCTATTCATTGAACGTATTGTATCACAAATTCCTTCTCTTGAAAAGAAGAAGAAAACGCCAAATCAATAAAAAACCCTAGAGTCGCCTCTAGGGTATTGTTACCTCGCTGCTTTTGCTCGGTTTAAGATTGCAATAATTTTAGATTGACGATCATCGGTTCCATAAACATACATTTGACGAACACTTCCGGCAGGATATGGATTAAACGTCTCAAAATCATAACCATACTCTTCACTAATCAATGCATCATAAACACTGGTGTAACAAGGAGCGTATCCAATATAATCCGAGTTGGCAATGGCAATGTCTTCTCTTAAAAAGAAATTGATAAACTTATGAGCTAATTCTACATTTTGGGCATTTTTTGGAATGACCATGGCATCCATCCACACATTGGTGCTTTCGGGAACGTAAAAGTCAAAATTAATTGCTATACCGTCTTCTAAAGCAACATAATATTCCGAAAAATAATCTCCTGAATATACAAGCGCCATGTCGAGATTACCAGAAATAACAAGTCCTTTGAGATTGTCTTCTCCCCACGCATTAAAGTTCGCATCTTTTAATGCTTGTTCTGCCTGGTCAAGTTCGGATTGATCGGACGAATTGACATGAAATCCTTTGTACAACAACGCAGCTGCAACAGCATCTCTTGCAGAATCATACATTCCCACTTTGTAAGTAGACCCAAACTCAAACAAAGCCGCCCATCCTTGTTGTTCAATGAGTGCTTTTAGAATTGGATTTGTAGTATTATACAAAATTCCAATGGTGCCCCATGCATAAGGAACTACATAAGGAGCGATGTTAGTAGCAGCGTATAAATCATACAACCTATCAATCACATCAAGCGACTCAAAGTTTGTTAATAATTCAAAATTGATGGGTTGAAGCATATCTTCTTTGACTAGTTTATCAATCATGTAATCAGATGGTATGACGATATCATAAGTGGTCGTACTCGCTTGAAGTAAAGTAGCCATTTCTTCATTGGAACCTGCTGGTTTGTATGAAACACTTACTCCATATTCTTTTTCAAAAGCTAAGATGAGTTCAGGGTCCATATAATCCCCCCAGTTTAATACATAAAGTTTAGGTTTTTGTGAACAGCCAATTAAGGCGAGTGTGGCAGAAACTACCACAAGAAGTAATAGAAATTTTTTCACTTTTGTTTCTCCTTTCGATCTCTTTTCAGACTAATAAATAAGATAACACCAATGGTAATCAATATAATCAACACGTTATATGCATAAAGTGTTGGATTTAAATTCTGAGGATTTTTCATTTTTGTATATAACCAAATAGAAACATTCTCAAAATCAATTCCCGAAGTAAAGTAAGAGATGACGAAATCGTCTATAGACATCGTGAATGCAATTAAGGCACCTCCGATGATACCAGTGGATATATTTGGAATGATAACCTTCCAAATGGCACAAAGACGACTACAGCCCAAATCAAGAGCTGCTTCATACATATTCGGATCCAATCGCTTCAGTTTCGGAACAACGGACAACACTACATAAGGTATGGAAAAAAATACATGAGCAATCAAAACAGTGGTTTCACCTAAACTAAAACTGATTAAAGTAAAGACAACCATTAATGATATTCCCGTTACAATATCTGGATTTACCACCGGAATGTTATTTAACACCATCATGCGAACACGTCTTTTTTTATCAAGAGCATTGATTCCAATCGCAAAAATGGTTCCTAGGACGGTCGCAATGATGGTAGAACGAAGTGCTACCCAAATCGTATTAAAGATGGCTTCTCTAAAAATTACTAGATCAGAGGAAGGAGTTTTGAAGTTAAAAAGGAGTTCACTATACCATTTCAATGTCAGTCCTTCAAAGCGATAGCCCCTTGTGGAGTTATTTATCGAAATAATGAAAATTATGATAATGGGTAAATACAAAAAGGCAAACAATAAGATGGTTAAGAGCAATCCTGCTCCTTGACGGCTTTTCTTTTTCATTAATCTCGAGTTTATCATATCAGGGTTTCTCCTTCTTTATCCACTCGAGTAATTAGGATAAAGCTGGCGATGCTAAATAACATAATTAATATGGAGATTAATGCACCTTGATTGATGGAAAATGCTTGAAACCCTTCGATAATGAATTTCTTTTGAATTTCCATACCGATCATCGGTACTCTTCGCCATCCCAATGTTTCTGGTAAAGCAAATGCCGTCAATGAGGGTAAAAACGTCATGATGAATCCACTCACAACGCCACCCAAAGAAAGCGGAAAAATTACTTTAATAAATGTTTGTGTATCATTAGCACCCAAATCTTTGCTTGCTTCAATCATTTTAGGATCTAGTTTATCTAAAACGGAAAAAATCGGAAATACCATGAATGGTAAGTACAAAGCTAACAATCCGATAACAACAGCGGCTTGTGTTCCTAAAATCGGAATAGATACATTGAATATATCTGTAAAAATGGAGTTTGGTGAAAAGATACGTTCCCATGCCGTGATTCGAACCAACATGTTCGTCCACAATGGAAGTATCAACAAAGCAATCAATATTTTCTTTGTCTTCTCGGATAGCGTGGTTAAATAGAACGCAACAGGATACCCAATTAAAAAACTAAGAATGGTTACAACAAATGCATAAATTAAGGAATTTGAAAGAGCGGTTATAATATAGCTTTCTTGAAATATAGCAAAGTTATCGAAACGAATCGAAAACGCACTTAGTCGATACAAGGAAAGATCACTAAAAGCTAAAACAACTAAAAATAGCGTTGGTACCAAAACAAAGAGAATCATCCATATGAGGTAAGGAAAAGAATAACGTCGTAGTGTCTTCATTTTGACGCTTCTTTCTTCATGATGTGGATGTTTGCAGGTTCCACTGCTAGACCTACCTTGTCTCCAATCTCACGATACTTCGTCGTATGAATCGTATATTCATGTCCATCCACAATAACGTTGATTTCGTAGTGGACCCCTCTAAAAATCAAACTATCGACTCTTCCTACGATTTTTGCTTTGGATGGAGGAACAAAATCAAAATCTTCAGGACGAATCACGACATCAACTTCTTCAAATTCCTCAAAGCCTTTGTCAACACACTTGAAATCTCGTCCACAAAAATGCACCCAGTAATCATCGATCATTTTTCCTTCAAAGATGTTTGATTCACCGATAAAATTAGCGACGAATCGATTTTTGGGCTCGTTGTATATATCTTCAGGAGAACCAATTTGTAAAATCTTCCCCTCGTTCATAATGACGATTACGTCGCTCATAGTCAGTGCTTCTTCTTGATCATGTGTCACGTAGACAAAAGTGATTCCGAGTTGTCGTTGCATTTCTTTGAGCTCGTATTGCATTTCTTGTCGGAGTTTTAAGTCAAGAGCACCTAAAGGTTCATCCAGTAAGAGTACTTTAGGTCGGTTGATGATTGCTCTAGCGATCGCAACGCGTTGTTGTTGGCCACCAGATAACGTGGAAATACTACGTGAAGCGTAATCTTCTAACTTCACAAGTTTTAGTGTTTGCATGACACGTTCTTCAATTTCCGCTTTCGGAACTTTTTTGATTTTTAAACCAAACGCAACATTGTTGTAGACATTAAGATGGGGAAACAATGCGTATTTTTGAAAACAAGTATTGATTTCTCGTTCATTTGGTTCTAGATCATTGATGACTTTTCCATCAAACTCAATGGTTCCTTCATCCGGCGATTCAAATCCACCAATCAATCGTAGGCATGTTGTTTTTCCACACCCAGAAGGTCCTAATAAGGTAATAAATTCATTTTCATTGATGTACAAATTGAAGTCATCTAGAACAGTTAAGTCTCCAAAAGATTTTTTTACATGGTTTAATACAATCAGTCGTTTTTTCAACTTAACCTCCTATGTTAAAAGACTTCAAAAATAAAAGCGTTTATTCGATTGATGAACAAGCCAGAAAACTTCTGGGAAGACCACAAAAAAACAAACGCAATTCTATTATATGAAATTTTTATAAGATGTCAATGCATTTTACTTATTGTGAAATCACTCGTTTCCATACCTGCGATTCATAAGGTAATAATTCTTGTTCATTTTCAAGATTTTGCAGGGTAAAATAATTGTTATAAATAAGTGAGTAATTCGCCAGATTTAGTCCATTTAAAGACTTCATTATTTTTGAAGAAGTAAAGTTGCAAAGTACGAGGTATTCTTCTGTTGTTCCTGTATTCAAATATGAAAAATCTTTTTGTGATGAAACATCTAAAAATGTGATTTTGCCATGTGTGATATTTTCGTTACTCAATCGTTGATTTAGTAGATGTTGATACAAAGATAAAATGGATGTAGGTTGATTTAGTTGGTTTTTGACATTGATAGTCAAATAGTTTCCATTGGAAGGCATCCAAGGAGATACCTTAGAAAATCCTCCATATGCTGCCTCACTCCATTGCATTGGACTTCTTGCATTATCTCGACACCTTGCACGAATGATGGTCATTATGTGTTCGTGACTCAAACCTTTGGCTAACATATTTTGATATTCGGTGAATACTTCAACGTCTTTAAACATACTAAGTTCTTGATAATCTACGTTGGTCATACCAATTTCTTCGCCTTGGTAGCAAATTGCTGTACCTGGCATGAGATATAATGCAACTGCAAGCATCGAAGCAGATTCAAACCAGTAAGTCGAGTCGTTTCCATAATGACTGACAATGCGCGGTTGGTCATGATTATGCCAATAGATCACATTCCATCCAACATTTTCTAACATCTCATACCAATTTTGAAAACTTTCTTTGATGGAAGATAAGCGTAGTTTTCCTTGAGCCCATTTGCCCATCAATACTGAATTTGAGTCGTCAACATCCGCCCAACAATGTCCAAATTGAATGAGCATATTAAACTCATTGGAACCATATCCTGCGTATTGCAAAGCTTCTTCTTTGCTTGCTCCTCCGGATTCACCAATCGTCAGAAGATCCATTGGGACAAAGATGTCACTCCCAAGTTCTTTTAGATATTCATGGTGTTTTGGTAAACTTGAAAAATGGTGATACCCTGGAAAATCATCTGGAAACTCCCAATTCTTTTCTAAATGATTGGATGCATCAACCCGAAAACCATCCACACCCAACTGAATCCAGTATCGAATCATCTCTTTCATCTCTTGACGCATCGAAGCATTACGCCAATTTAAGTCAGGCATTTTTTTGGAAAAAATATGCAAGTAGTATTCATTTGTTGCTTCGTTATACGTCCATGCTGGACTGCCAAACCATCCCATCCAACGTGTCGGACGCATTTTTTGACCTTGTTCATCGTTCTTTGGAGGTTGCCAAATATAGTAATCATGGTATTTATGGTGCTCAGGATGAAAGGGATTGCTTGCCGCTACAAACCATTGATGTTCATCAGAAGTGTGATTGAGGATTAAATCCGTAATCACTTTAATGCCCATCGAATGCGCCTTATCAAGTAATTCTTTAAAATCATCAATGGTTCCATAATCTGGACTCACTTGATAAAAATCGCTGACATCGTATCCGTTGTCATCCATTGGAGATGCATAATGTGGACTAATCCATATCACACCAATTCCTAAGCCTTTTAAATAGTCCAGTTTTTGAATGACCCCTTGAATATCCCCAATTCCATCTTGATTTGAATCATAAAAACTTCGTAAATATACTTGGTAAATATTTGTTTGTTGCCACCAATGTTGTTCCATAGAAAATCCTCACTTTGTGTCGCATAGATAACTTTATTATATCAATGTATGAGTGAATTATTGGTTTAATCCCATATGTAATCCATTACTTCTTTTCCATTCGTGATAAGTGATAAGAAATTAATTGTTCTACGGAATCATGAATCTCTTCTTTTAAAATGACATACATGCTTTCTTTTGATGTATTGACTTGTTGAGTAAGAATCCACTCAGGATTGGGGAGTGTCAACGAATAGAGATGTTCTTTCAAAAATGAGAAACTTACTTCATCTTCTACACGGAAGCGATACTTTGTTGAAAAAGAGTGTATATAGCGTAAAGAGATGCTAGAATCAACCTTAAATTCAATTCTAAACCCTTTTTCTTGAGCATAATGACATTCTTCAATAAAAATTGGATTGATTTCTTGATCTCGCAAATCAAAGAGTAAGACAAGATGATCAAGCGGAATTTTCTTACGTTTGACTTCACTGACAAATAATCGAGAGTTGGTTGATCTCGAAAAAGATTCTACTGAAAGTGGAATGCAAAAGGAAATGTCTTTTTTTGTTTGCTTGTAAAAGAGTTCAATCTCTTTTAACGCTTTTTTCCACAAAGCTTGATCTAGTTTTTCTTGAAGAAGATAGCGTTTGATGGTTATGGGAAGAATCTCTTCTTTCTCAAGTCCATCATGAATTGATAATTGATAATAACAATACCGTTTGGTATTCGTTTCAAAGAACGCTTGATAAGAAATTGGAAGTCGGTTGCTTTTCATCCATTCTTCTACACGTGTAGATTGCGCACTAGAACGCGCTAAAGTTTCAAGACTATCTTTATCTAGAAATACAAAGAAATCATTCCAAGGGCGTAATAACAAGACTTCAATGGCTTCTGAAAGTACATCGATGTTTTTTTCTTTTATCAGTGGAATGATAGCAAATTGAAGAGTTTGATTTGAATAAGTAGGTGCGTTTTGTAAACACTCATCGTTCCACCACTCTTGAATCTGTCTTACCATTCTTGTTAATACTCGTTTATCTGTAGACTTCACAATTTCTGCTCTAAACCCTGAAAACAAAGTAACAGAGGTTGAATGATAGGCACCAATGGCTTTGCGAATGAACTCTTCAAATCGAAGTTGAAGTTGTTGCTGAAACAAAAAAGGCAAATGAGAAAAAGCACCTTTGTAAATTAGAATAATGGATATGGGTGGTTTTACTTCGTTTAAAAGTTCTTTTACATGAGTAAATGGACGAGTAGAGTCTGTTTCAACAGAATAATCCTCTTTTGCTTTCTGTTCTATCAAATATAGATGGATGGAGTCTTCTTGTGTATAGGAATAGACTTGATAAAAATGCAAGTGATTTTTTCCATCCATCATAATGAGCTTTGCAATTTTGCCATGCATTAACTCGTCTAAATACACCGTGTTTGACATTCTAAATCGGCTTTGAAATGTTTCAAACGAAACAATATCTGCAAAAAAGCCAAGCTCATCTCTCGAAAGAGTGGTTTCAAAAAATACATATCCGGCACTAATTCGTATAGAAAGAATCGTTTGCTTGGTTAAAACATCCATTAATTGATTCTTTGAAGTACGTAATTGTTTCATGATCCGATGATGATGAAGTTTTAAAGCAAAAAGCGATTTCGCTCTTGAAAAAGTCGAAAGCAATGTGTCATATACTGTATCTTTATTTGCAATTGCCACAAAAAAACCGATATTCCCAGATTCGTAATGAATTGGCTTGATTAATGCATAATTAGAATCCAGCAAGATTGTCTCTTCGTTCCAATAATCGTGTAGTGATGGATAATCCAAGTGATGAACAACCAATGTCTCACCATGCATTTGAACACAACATTGAATAAAGTCGTTATTACTAATTTTCTTTTCATATAAACGGTCTTTGGAAAAATGGTAAACTGCAAAACCACTTCCGATAGACTCAATCCAATCAAATCGAACATGTGGAAAAAAAGAGCTTAATAAGCGAAAGATATCAAGTGCTATATCGCGTTCTTTTTCATATATAGTCTTGTTTTCTGCCCAAAGATGTAGTACTTCATCAATGGATTTTTGCTCAATGGTACGCAAAGAAATTTGCTCAAACTGGTGTTGTGCATGTTGTAACAAGTCGTGATCTTTTATAAGCTTAGCTAACCGAATAATGGCTTCATAAAACTGAATGCGGTAATTTTTTGAAAAAGATTGAGCCATTTTTGGTTCATACTCTTTTGCAAATCGAAGAGCCTCGTCGAATCGACTCAATTCACAGTTGATATCGATGTATCGGTCTAAATACCGAAGTTTTTGATTAGTTTTTACAAAGAAAGCCTCAAATGAATGCAAGGCATCAAGGTATTCTCCAGACGAAGCAAACAAATCACATCGAGCTAAATCAAATATCTCGTTTTTGCATTGTGGATCATATAGTAAGGCGAACTGAAATGCTTCTTTAGCAAGTGATGTGTTTTTCGTTTTTACGTAAAGCATCGTCAATTTCAGATATTTAGAAGTGAGATTTGCATTCGACAACGTATCAGGAACAAGTAGCAAGGATTCTATCGCTAAGGAGTACTTTTTTTGACCTTCATAAGCCACCGCACGATAAAAAGCTTGCATGGTTTGCTCTTTGGGAAAGTGCCCTAAATATTGTTCCTTAAAGGCGATGGCTTCTTCCATTTCGAGATAATCTTCACTTTTTAAAGCAGCTTGAATCCATTGATCTGATATTTTAATGAGTGTTTGATAATCCTCAATATATTTTCGTTGAATAAGTTGTTTGGCATAAGCAATTACTTCATCATGCATTTGAGCATCTTTATAATGATTCAATATCAAATAGGCCGCTTCTTTTACGACCTGTTCTTGCTTATTTCGAAGTGCCTCTTCGATGATGGATTGATAATGAATCAATCGATCATCAGCAGTACTTTCTTGTTTAGCTAGTTCTAATTGGGAGATTAAGTCCACTGTGGCCTCTTTCTATTGGGTGAATCGATCCAACTGGGCTAAGACTTCATTGGTATACATTTCGTGTATCAATATGTGTACTCTTTGTTCTTCAATTTCGATGGTTGCAAATGTTGGTTTTCCACCACGTGCCATACTTGGAGATCCTGGATTCAAAAACAGGATATTTTCATACTCACTAATCTTCGCATCATGAGTATGACCATACATGACAAGTTGGACATTTAGTGTGAGTGCAGCTTCTACAAGACCATAAAGTCCAAGTTTTACACCATATTGGTGTCCATGAGTAATGAGTGTTTTCACAGAACCGAATTGAGTAATCAAATCATATGGGAATTTGGGTTCGAACGGATAATTTCCTCGTACCCCATAAAATCCTAATTGAGTCAAGGTTTCTTCTTTCATCTCCGAATCCCCAAGATGAATGTAATGGTCTGCGTTAGGATGATGGTCAACAATCCATTGTAGTACGTCTTGGTCACGATGGTTGTCACTGACTACGACTAGTTTCATTCATGAATCCTCCTATTTCTTCCATGAGATTTTGAAGAGCAATTGCCCGATGACTGATTTGATTCTTTTCTTCAATGGTACATTGAGACAGCATTTTTTGAATAGAGGGTACATAAAAAATGGGATCATATCCAAATCCATGTTGATAAATGGGATGGTCTTCAATCATTCCTTCGATACTACCAAAGAAACAGCGATAACTTCCTTCTTTGGTGCTAAAACAAATCACACTTTTAAATTCGGCTCTTCGATCACTATGATGCTTGATTTCTTTTAATAGTTTTCGAAGATTTGATTCATCTGTACCATCGCTTGAATAACGTGCAGAATAAACTCCTGGTTCCCCATGTAAAGCCTTGACACATAAGCCTGAATCATCGGCTATACAAGACATCTGATAGTGTCTCGCATAAAGAGTTGCTTTTAAAATCGCATTTTCTTCAAAAGTAGATCCAGTTTCAGCTACTTCAAATCCATCATCAACATCCAGTAGTGACACTACTTCGCAATCAAGAAAGTATAGTTTGGATTGAATCTCCAACTGCTTATGTGGATTCTTTGATGCAATCAAGATTTTTTGTTTCATAAAATCACCTATTCAAAGTATATCATATCTTTGAATTGATGAATAAGAAAACCGAATCGTTCTTAAGAAAACTTTTTGTAACAATAAATGCTCCTCATTCAAGTAGTAAACGATTCGTTTATTAGATTTCATCTTTTATTTCTCACTTATTTAAGGTATAATTGAAAAACATGAGGTGATAAAATGAATGAATACTCTGATCTATTTGAAAAAAAACCACAACAACCTAGTTTTAGCCCCTCCAATCCCCAAAAGGAGATGAAATCGTTTGAAGATATTGTAAAGTCAAGAATCAATCATACATGGATCATCATCCTTTATTTTGCATCAATGTTCTTAGTAATCGCCCTGTTGCTCGGATTCTACAATATAGCTTATCCAAATGAAGATGCCACATTAGCAGGACTTCTTGACTCTCAAGAAATTGAACTAGTACTGTCTGAGTCTGATAATCCCGAGTATCCTTATATGGCTGTATTACATACATCTTTTACGAATACATCCAATCAAGTCATTGATAATTTTATCTTTGAAATTGAGTTTTTACAAACTTCTGAAGTTTCACTTGGAAGATTTAATATTTCAAAAGTTGATTTTCAAATCGATGAAACTTGGGTCAAGGAAACCACTTTTTACTTTAATGAAATGCCAGATTCCTATGCCACTTCAAGATCTTTAGATTTAAAGAACGACTTTAAAATTTTAATTAATGTCCTACAAATGATTCTTTTATCAATTATATTTATTGCAATTGACTGGAAATCATTGTTACAAGCTTTTAAGAAGTATGCTAAGAATCTTAGTTATTATATTGGTCAAACATTTCTTGGCTTTGGAGCTGTATATCTTGCATTGATATTTTCTAACTTATTACTAACAACACTTGGAGTAACCGAAACCAGCGAAAATGAACTTGCTATCCGTTCGCTATTTCAATCGGATATACAAGTAATCATTATGTTGTTCATTTTGCTTTGTATTGTGACACCTATTGTAGAAGAGTTTGTATTTCGAAAGGTTCTCTTTGGCTTTATTGAACCTAAATACGGAGCGATTGTCGCAATCATTGGATCTGGTATCATCTTTGCTTTCATGCATGTACTCAGTGGCGATTTCATTCAAATTATCCCTTATGCACTTATGGGCATCGTCTTTGGATACTTCTATTACAAAACAAAAAATCTATTTGTTACCATTGGTATGCACTTTTTAAATAACTTTTTAGTTTTCTTAATCTATGTGTTGTCGATGTTTATCACTCTTTAGAACAATCAAATCTCAATAAATAAAAACTGATTGCTTGTGAGCAATCAGTTTTTTATTGGATGGAGATTTAACGTACAACTTCTTTTAGTACTTTTCCTGATTTAAAGGTAGGCGCTTTGAGTGAAGGAATCTCAATATGTTCCCCAGAACGAGGGTCATGCCCTGAGCGAGCTTTACGTTGTTTTACTTCAAACGTTCCAAACCCAGTTAAGATGACTTTTTCTCCTTTAACAAGAGCTTCTTGAATGGCAAGAACGGTAGCATTAAGTGCTTTTTCTGAATCCTTTTTAGTAAGATCCGCAAGTTCAGCGATACGTGCGACAAGTTCGGATTTGTTCATGGTAAATCCTCCTATATTGTTGATAAACTTATTATAATCATCCGATTGAATCTTTGCAAGCAACTTGCCAAAAATAGTCGTTTTTTTTCTATATTTGGCCGTTAATCGCGTTTTCTTAATATCATTTTTATTGGAGTACCGAAAAAATCGAAACGTTCACGTAACCGGTTTTCCAAATATCTGTAATAACTGAAATGCATACAATTTGTATCGTTAACAAACAATACAAAAGTAGGACATTTAGAAGCTACTTGTGTTGCATAATAAACTTTGACCTTATTTTGATTGTGTTCTTTGGGTGGATTGATCTCCATTGCTTCAGAAATTACTTCATTTAAAGCACTCGTTGAAATCCGTTTTACATAGTTATCATACGATTGTTTGATGGAAGGAAACAATGTTTTTAAGCGTGCCTTGGTCAAAGCAGATAAAAACACGATAGGGATGTATGTTAAAAATTGAAACTCAATACGTAAGTTTTCTGTCCATTCATTCATGGTGTGGTCGTCTTTTTGAATCCCATCCCACTTATTTACAACAATAATCATTGCTTTTCCTGCTTCAAGTGCATATCCTGCAATGTGCTTGTCTTGTTCTTGAATGCCTGTGACTGCATCAAGAATCATTAAACAAACATCACTTCGTTCAATGGCTTGCATGGAGCGTAGTGCTGCGTACTTATCGACAGATTCAAAGATTTTTCCTCGTTTCCGTAGACCTGCAGTATCAATAACAACGTATTGTTGACCATCTTTTTCAATGACCGTATCAATTGCGTCAGTAGTCGTTCCTTGAATATCGGAGACTATGACTCTTTCGTTTCCAAGAATTGCATTTGTTAAACTGGATTTTCCAAC
Source organism: bacterium (assembly GCA_030684695.1). Taxonomy (GTDB): domain Bacteria; phylum Bacillota_I; class Bacilli_A; order Izemoplasmatales; family Hujiaoplasmataceae; genus JAUXXX01. The sequence goes on along the minus strand of JAUXXX010000072.1, from coordinate 11,358 downwards.
ATTTGGACGTCCAATAATGGCAATTTTTATATCGTTTTCTTGATATGGTTCATCGATTTCGTCTGGTAAAAAGGCAATGATTTTATCGAGTAAGTCTCCAATTCCAATGCCATGTGCACCAGATACAGCAACGACATCGGTGGCTCCTAATTGATAGAAATCATAAATGTTTTCTGCTGTTTTTTGATTATCTGATTTATTTGCGGCAATGATGACTGGTTTTCCACAAGAATAGAGTAATCTCATTACTTCAAAATCATCGCCAATGAGTCCTGTTTTTGCATCGACAACAAACACAACAACTTGACTTTCTTCTAAAGCAATTTCAACTTGAGCACGGATTTCCGTCAAAAATGGTGCGTTTGAAATTTCGATACCACCGGTATCGATAATCGAGAAACTGCGACCCAACCAGGATGTTTTGGCATAGATCCGATCGCGGGTTACTCCAGGTTGATCATCAGTTATTGCTTTTCGTTCGCCTAAAAGACGATTGAAAATGGTGGATTTTCCAACATTGGGTCTTCCAACAATGGCTACACTTGGTAACATCTTAGTCCTCCTTACACATTATTTTTTAAATTTAGAAAAAAGGTCGGCAAGAGGTTGATTTCCTGATACGTTATCTTTTTTAATTGCATCGTATTCTTTTTGACTTTCTTTTTGTAAGACGCGGCGTAAAGAAAGTTTTAATTTCCACTCTTTGGGGTAGCATTCAACGACTTCGAGTGTATGTATTTCTCCCACTTTAATAATCGAATCTACTTTTTCGACACGGTCATCGGATAATTCAGAAATTGGTAAGTATCCTTCTACACCATTCACTTCAATGATGGCCCCTTTTTCTTGAATGGTTTTCACCGTTCCGCTGATATGTTCTCCTTGTTGGAAATGAATATCTGCCCAAGGATTGTATTCGAGATGTTTTTTGGATAAGGTAAATTGTTGTTTAACTGGATCAATCGAAGTAATCTGTACTTCTACTTTTTCACCTAATTGGACCTTGCCAGCGAGATTTTCATTGATGTTCCAAGAGTAATCAAATTTAGAAATTAAACCTGATACTTCGCGTTCCACTTCTAAAAGCATCCCATTTTGCATTTTCTTGACTACAACAGCAGTCACTTTTTCGCCCACTTGATGCTTTTCCATAAACAATTGCCATGGAGTGGGTTGTAACGATTTTACAGATAAAGAAAGCTTTTTGTCCGAAATTTTAATGATTTGGACGTCAATAACTTGTCCAAGTGTAAACAGCTCTTGAATAGACTTTACATGATAGTGAGAAGCCTCAGAAATATGAAGCAATCCATCAACCATTTCACCAAGCTGAACAACAGCACCAAAATCAAGCAGTTTAGTGACAGAACCTGATAGGACTTGTCCAACAGTATACGTTTCAAACTCCGCTTTTTCTTTGGAGCGACGCTCATCACGATCTGATTTTTCTTTTTGCTTTAATAAGTCGTATTGTGCTTGTTTCCGGCTAACGACAACTTTCATTCTTCCGCGTTCTTCCCGCATGTCAATCACTTTTACAGTTACAGTTTTGTTCAGTAGTGTTTTGGGATCTATTTTTTGCAGGTCTATCAACGAAGCTGGTAAGAACATTTCTGTTCCATGAAAATCAAGTAACAACCCAGCATCGATGTCTTTTTTCACTTTCGCTTCGACAATTTTGTCAATTTCTAATTGATAACGGAATTGATTAACGATGTCTTTTTTTTCAATGTCCAAACGAGATAACATCAAGATATTTTTATCATCACCATGACTAATTTTGGTGATTTTGGCTTCAATTTCATCGCCTACTTTACAAAAATCACGACAGTTATTTACTTTGTTTAAACTTAGGTGGTCTTTGTAAATAGAACCTTCAAATGCATAACCAATGTCGACCAACACTTCATTATCGGTTACTCTTAACACAGTTCCTTTGACGATACTTCCTACTTTAAATTCTTTCATTTCGCTAAATTGTTCCATGGGTTTCATCCTTTCGATCGATGATCAGTTGAAATAGTAGATATATTTTGTCTGCAACTTCTTCGATGTCTAGCGATGATGTATCGAGGTAGATTGCATCTTGTGCTTGTTTTAAGGGATTGTATGCTCTCGAAGAGTCAATTTTATCTCTTCGTTGAATTTCTTTCATTAATGATTCATAGTTTGATTCGATGCCAATACTTAGATTTTCTTCATGTCTTCTTCTTGCACGTTCTTCGACAGTGGCGGTCATATAAATTTTTAAATCCGCATGCGGTAGAACAACCGTTCCAATGTCTCTTCCATCCATGACCACATTGGTGGTATGAGAAATGGATTGTTGTATTTCTACCAGTTTATTGCGAACCGGTATGTGACTAGCAACAATTGACACATTGTTTGATACTTGATTGGTGCGAATCTTTTGAGTAACATCGAGCCCATCCATGAACAAAACGCCGTCCACAAACGTCATCTCGGTATCTTCTAGAAACTGAAACGAGTCTGGATTGGTGATATCCACTTTAAGTTTTAGCGCCTTATAAGTAGTTGCTCGATACATGGCTCCAGTATCGATGTAAGTATAATGTAATCTTGCTGCTAGCATTTTCGCAACCGTTGATTTTCCTGCACCTGCAGGTCCATCAATAGCCAATGCGTAATATTTCACTCTATCGCCTCCAAAGTCTGTTTCATTATATCACAAAAGAGGATTTTTTAAGGGACAAATTTTAAGGATTTTTAGACTTTTCCAAATTCGCTTAGTTGCCATAGTTGCTTTATCTCATGGGGTCGTAAACGTCTAAATTCCCCTTGCTTCAATCCCTCACAAGTAATGGTACCAAATCGTTCTCTTCGTAGTTTTAAGACTGGATGACCAATCGCTTCAAACATGCGTTTGATTTGATGATACTTTCCTTCTGTAACAACAATATTAACATGAGTATTTTCTTTTTTATCATCATAACGCACATCGTAAACACGTGCAGGTTGTGCTTTAAAATCGCCTAAATCAACGCCTTTTTTAAGTAGAAGTGATTCCTCTTTCCGAAGAAGTCCTTGAATTTTCGCATGATACTCTTTTTCTACTTTAAATTTTGGATGAATAAGTGCATTCATAAAATCACCATCGTTGGTTAATAAGAGTACGCCTGTGGTATCATAATCCAATCTTCCGATGGGATAGATTCGTTCTTTGACAGGCAGTAGATCTAACACTGTGCGACGATTCAAATCATCGCTGGTAGTGGAGAGATAACCAGATGGTTTGTTCATCAGATAATAAACCAACTCTTCTGTTTTTAATACTGTATCATCTACTTGAATCAATTGGGAAGAATCCACCAAAGTCCCAAGTGTCTTTACAACTTCGCCATCTACTTTTACGCGACCAGCGACGATGAGTTCTTCTGCAGCACGTCTCGATGCGATGCCTGCTTTTGCAATGACTTTTTGTAATCGTTCCATAGGACCTCCGTTAATATGTGACATTTATTTCAAAGAAAACGAGGATTGAAGCAATCCTCGCTACCAAGAACTTATTCTTTTACAAATTCCCGTTGTTCGGGCTCAATGGATACGGTGACTTTTACCACTCGGATGCGCTGTTTTTTCACTTTGATGATGCCAAAAGAAAGGGTGCATATGTCTTCACTGACCAGTTGAGATAGTTCGTCATATTCTTGATTGATAGGAATTTTATATTCTATGGTTTCCCCTTCATCAGGAATATCTTGAAACTGTTCAAACAACCATCCACCTACTGAAATCGAATCCGAGACAGGTGGATTTCCGAGATTTAAATCCTCGAACAATCGGTATAAATCATAGTCTGCGTTCACTATATACTCGTTATCGGCATGTTTTAAAACGTTTTTGTCAATCTCGTCATGTTCATCGTAAATTTCGCCAACCAATTCTTCAAGTGCATCTTCCATTGTTACTATTCCATCAACGCCACCGTATTCATCAACTACGATTGCCATATGATTATTTTCTAGTTGAAGCAGCTCAATCAAAGCATCTACTTTGGTTGTGGATGGAACGAACAGCGGTTTCTTGAGAAGTTTTTTGATATTGACTTGTTGACCTTTGATTAATTTCGTGAAGAAATCACGTTCATATAAAATCCCAATAATGTTATCTGGAGATTCATCAAAAACAGGAATTCGAGAAAACTTATGCTTAAAAAAGATGTCGGTAATCTGTTCGATTGTTTTGTCCATTTCAATGGCAATCATATCTACACGTGGTGTCATAATTTCGTCTACTGAAATATCTGACAATCCTAACACTTTTTGAAGCATGGAGGCTTCTTCTTCATCGATAGAACCTTCTTCTTCCATGGTGTCAATAATGGTTTCTAGTTCATCTTCAGTGACGGTTATTTTATTTTCATTTTCTAATCTGCCAACGACCTTGCGGTTTAACCGATAAAACAAAAAGGTGATTGGGGTCATGACACGAATCAAGAAATACAACAAGCCACTTACATGTAGTGCCATTTTTTCGGGGTTCGTTTTGGCAATACTTTTTGGGACAATTTCGCCAAAAATCAAGATGAGTGACGTCATAAAAAATGTATTGACAAGCGAAACTATCGTTTGTGGATTGTCTACAAACCCAAAGAGACCATTGAAAAACAGCACACTGACCGTGGCTAATCCGATGTTAGATAAATTGTTTCCTACTAAAAGCGTTGTTAATGCTCTGTCAAAATTGTCACTAATCCAAAGAGCTTTATTCGCTCCTTTGACTTTTTGATCCACTAACGTTTTTAAACGAACTTTTCCTGTGGCGGAAAATGCCATTTCAGTCATTGAAAAAAACGAAGATAAAATTAATAAGACAACCATAAGGGCTAAAATAGCAGGGCTAAACGAAAAACCGATAGCCGCTGCACTGATACTAGGCCCTATTAGACTACTGTCCAAGAACAACCAACTCCTCTGTGATGGTATTTATTTTGCACGTGTATCGTATTTACCGGTCGATGTCGACACGATAATTTTTTCACCTTGTTCAATAAATAAGGGGACAAGAACTTTTAAGCCCGTATTGGTGAGCGCTTCTTTGAATGCATTTGAAGCTGTATTCCCTCTTGCGCTACCTGCAGTCTCAATGACTTCAACTACCACTTTATCTGGTAATTCTAGTCCCAATACTTCTTCTCCATAGAAGATGATATTGATTGTCATTCCTTCGGTTAAATAAAGAAGTTCATTCTCAATCCGAGATTTGTTCAACTCTACTTGTTCGTATGTTTCATTATTCATGAACACATGGTTTTCACCATCAACGTACAAATATTGCATCGGTGCCTTTTCGATCATTGCTGTGTTGATGGTAATGCCAGCATTAAACGTTTTATCAATGATGGCTCCTGTACGTAAGTTCCGTAAACGGCTACGAACAAAGGCTCCACCTTTTCCAGGCTTAACGTGTTGAAATTCGATTACGGAATAAATATTGCCTTCAACCTCAATGGTTACTCCGGTTTTGAAGTCATTGGTACTAATCATATGAAAATCTCCTTAAATGGGGTTTTTGTACATTTACATTTGTATATTATATATTATATTTGCTTAATTGACAATAGTATTCAACTCTACTATAATGGTACTAGTTCAAGGAAAGAGGGTAAATGTATGGATTTCAATATTATTGACTGGATTATCCCGATTGTGCTTGGTTTGGCCATTGGATTATTCTTTGCTTCGAGGAAGCAATATGACTATTCCAAAATTATTACACTCAAAAAAGAAGAGTTTGCCCAAAGTATGAGAAAAGGCCAATTAATCGACATACGTAGCGAATCGGATTATAAACAAAAAAAGATTAGTGGTTCAAAGAATTTTCCAAAACGTAGTATCTTTGCATCTCTTCAGATACTTCGTAAAGATCAAGCCATCTTTATTGTGGATCAGCACTTAAGCCCGATTTCAAGAAGTGTTGCGAAGAAACTGGTACGTAAAGGATTTGGCCCCATTTATCTGCTTGATGGTGGATTAGATCAATGGACATATTCTCTTAAAGAATAAGACAAATAAACTAGGCGACTCATGAATTTCATGAATGGCCTAGTTTTTTTTCTCTTTCGTTTGTACATAACACAAAATTTCTTCAATGGTCGATTCAAGGTCTCCATGAATTGTAAACCAGTGTACATTCAATTGATTATGAAACCATGTCATTTGTCTTTTTGCATATTTTTTTGTGTTCTTTTTTACTTGTTCAATGCACTCTTCTAATGTCTTTTTACCTTCAAAATATGCAAAGAATTCTTTGTATCCAATCGCTTGAGCGGACTGAAGAGTGGGTGAAATTTCGTAAATGGTTTTGGCTTCTTCCACCAACCCTTTTATCACCATTTCATCAACTCGTTGATCAATATATTGGTGAATGAGCGGTCTTGAAGCATCTAAGCCGATTAACTCAATCTCTGGATAAATCGGATCATGATTTCGCTTTTCTTCCACGTAATCTTCAGTAGAAAGCAGTTGAATGGAACGCAATATTCTTCGGCGATTGTTTACATGCAACTCTTGTGCTTTTTGTGGATTCATCAAGTGAAGCTTTTGCCATAATTCTTGGTTGGAGAACAACTCTAGATCCTTTTCAAGTTCTTCATCACGAACCGTTCCTGAAAAACGGTAATCATATAATGCTGCTTGCAAATATAAACCCGATCCACCAACCAATATCGGAGTAATGTTTCCTTCGATAAGTTCGTTGATCTTTTTACGAACAATCTGTTGATAATCCGCTACACTAAAGGGTTCATTCGCCTCTAAAATATCAATTAAGTGATGAGTTATCCCATCCATTTGATCTTGTGTTAATTTGGCAGTACCAATATTTAACCCTCGATAAAACTGATAAGCATCGGATGAAATTACTTCCCCATGAAGTGCCTTGGCAAGTGCAATTCCTGTTTTTGATTTTCCAATTCCAGTGGGACCAACGACAACATAAATTTTCATGATGTCACCCGGCTAAACCATTTTTGGATTTGATAATCATCAATTTTAATCAAAACAGGTCGTCCATGAGGACAGGTATATGGATGTTGAGTTTGATCTATTTCCTTCATCAATGCATATGCTTCTGCATAAGATACAAAGTGATTGGCTTTTAGTGAGTGTTTGCAGGAAAGTAAGATGGCCAATTGATCGACTACTTTAGATAAATCAATGACTTGATGGTGTAATATCAAATTGACATATTCCATCACATAAGCCAGTTCATAGTGGGGTGGAAACCAAGATGGAATTCTTGAAACCTGATATCTTCTTGAATCTATTTGGTCGATATGAATGCCAAACGCTTCTAAAGAAGAGATGTGTTGTAGTAGAGTAATTCCTTCTTGTGTAGAAAGTTCAAACTCCAAAGGTATCAACAAATCGTAGGTGTCTAAATTTTGACTACTCATTTTTGCAAGATAACGTTCATACCGGATCCGTTCTGCAGCGGCGTGTTGGTCAAGTAAATACAATCCTTCTGCATTTTGAAACAATAAATATGTTCCTGCATATTGACCCACATATTCCATGTATGGAAATTTAGTCAATGGCAGTTTTTCTGAAACGATGGAAGAAGGAAACGAGTTGGGTGTAGGCTCTAGTGGAGTCGATTCTTTCAAAATTGTTGAGGAACGTAAATCCATCGTTTCTTGAAGTTGTAAGACATGATTGTTATCGATTGAAATACTAGGAATTAAGAATAGTGTTTGTAATTGTTCTTGAATCGTTTGCTTGATGAGTTCTAGTAAACGATCTTCTTCTGAAAACTTCACTTCTTGTTTTGTGGGGTGGATGTTTACATCAAGCAAGGAAGGATCTCCTTGAACACGTAAAAAAACAATGGGTGTTTTTTCTTTCGGAATGGTTTGTCCATACGCTTCAACAATTGTTTGGGCGATTTTGTAATGACGAACATGTCTTCCATTTACCACCAAACAAATGGCTTGTTTTGAAGATTTTGCGAACGTAGGAGTAGCGAAATATCCAGATATGGTATAATCGCGATTTTTATTGTGAAAGGGATGCATGTTTTTAGCAGTTTCGAACCCATACACTTCAGCTAATACTTCCAATTGATTTCCATTTCCATTTGTTTGCAAGAGTAATTTGTCGTTGTTGGTTAATTTAAATGATATGTGGGGGTTTGCTAAGGCCATTTTATCGATTAAATCTGTAATAATAGCCAATTCGTATTGTGGTGATTTTAAGTATTTTAAACGAGCTGGTGTATTGTAAAATAACTTAGTCACAGAAACCATCGTTCCAATTTGTTGCGCAACACTTGCTTGTAACATACACTTCCCTTGATGAAACATGATTACTTTGCCGTTGATTCCATCAGTAGATGATTTCATCTCTACTTGGCTCACAGAGGCAATCGATGGCAATGCTTCCCCACGAAATCCAAGAGTTTGAATATGAAACAAATCATATTCATTTTGAATTTTAGAAGTAGCGTGTCGTTCAAAAGCGAGTGCCAAATCTTCTTGATCAAGCCCAGAGCCATCATCGATGACTCGAATCAGTTTTAATCCAGATTCAGTCAATTCAATGGTAATATGTGTACTAGAGGCATCCACTGAATTTTCTACCAACTCTTTGACAATATTGGCGGGACGTTCAACGACTTCACCAGCCGCAATCATATTGGTTAAATGTGGATCCATGCGTCGAATATTTCCCATAGTTTCTCCTATTCTTCTTGGATTTGGTCGATGATGTCGGCCAATATATTCATTGCTTTTAAAGGTGTCAATTCATCAATATTTAGGTTTCTAAGTTGTGTAATAATCCCTTGATAAGGTACTTCTAAGACTTGTTCTTCTTGGACTTCTTCAAAATTAAACAAATCAATGGTTTGAGGTTTTATGACATTATATCCGTGGTTTTGCTCTAATTGTTCTAAAATTTCGTTAGCACGTTTGATGAGTGCCTTAGGCAAAGAGGCAAGTTTCGCAACGTGGATTCCATAAGAACGATCCGTTGGCCCTTGAGCTACTTTATGCAAAAAAACAATGCTTCCGTGTTCTTCTTTCGCCATGACATGAACATTTTTTAGTGCTGGTAACTCATCTTCTAAGTACGTCAGTTCATGATAGTGAGTGGAGAAAAGAATCTTACATTTCACCTTGTAATGGGCATACTCAATGATGGCTTGTGCGAGTGCCATACCGTCGTATGTAGCAGTACCCCGTCCAATTTCATCAAACAAGATTAAGGACTTTGGAGTAGCATTCTTTAATGCATGATTGACCTCCAACATTTCTACCATAAACGTCGATTTTCCTGTTGATAAGTCATCACTTGCACCTATTCTGGTAAATATTTGATCAAATATTGGCAATGTAGCGGCTTTTGCTGGAATAAATGAACCAATTTGGGCCATGATGATGATCAACGCTAGTTGACGCATATATGTGGATTTCCCTGACATATTAGGGCCTGTTATTAATAAAATGTCGGTTATTTTTGGCATATGCAAATCGTTTGAAATGAAGGTTTCACCCACCAATAACGTTTCAACGACAGGGTGTCTTCCCTCGATGATTTCTATGGAGGATGTTTCATGAATGATGGGTCGAATGTATTGTTTGGAAGAAGCTATAGAAGCCAAAGAAACCATCATATCGATTTCACTTAACGACCTCGCTGCTTGTTGTAAAGGATCGATGAATGTTTTGATTTTGTCACGTAATTGAACAAATATTTCGTATTCAAGTTTAATCGAATCCTCTTCATTTCCTAAAATTAAAGACTCTTTTTCTTTTAATTCTTGCGTAATGTAGCGTTCACTATTAGATAAAGTTTGCTTTCGCTCATAACCAAACTCGTCTTTCACTAAATCAAGTTGTCCTTTGGTCACTTCGATGTAATAACCAAATACTCGGTTATACGCTACTTTTAACTTTTTAATCCCAGTGCGTTGACGCTCTTGAAGTTCGAACTGGAGAATCCAGTCTTTTCCAAGTGTCATAGTGCTTTTGAGAGCATCTAGGTGTAAGTGATAACCTGGACGAATCATTCCACCTTCAGTAATAACAAGGGGTGGATTATCGACGAGTGCAGATATGATTTCTTCACTAAGGGATTGATAATTTGGTAGGTATTGACATAGCATGGTTGCATAGGAATTTTGTAATTCACTGCATTTTTGATGGATGGGTACAAATGCCTTGATGGATTTGGCTAGCTGCAATAAGTCTTTCCCATTGGCGGTACCAAATGAGATGCGTCCAACGATACGCTCTAAGTCATAGACATTCATCAGTTCTTGCTTGATTTCTTCACGCAAGATAAATTGACTGTTTAAGGATTCAATGAATGAGTAGCGGGAGTTCATGCGGTTCATATTTACCAAAGGACGTAAGATAGATTGCTTTAAATAGCGCGACCCCATAGCTGTGCTACATTGATCGAGCAATCCAAACAACGAACCTACTCTGTTTTGAAAACGACTGGTTTGAATGAGTTCTAGATTGTAAATGGAGTTATGATCAATTCTTAAGTAGTTGGACGATTCAAACACATGAACTTTTTGCAGATGCATTAACTCTCGTCGTTGCGTCTTCAACATGTATTGTAACAATCGTCCATATGCTTGTAAGGATTCTTTGTCATAGACTTCTGAAACAAGATTCTTATAATAATTTGGTATTTGATCTTCTGCTTGAATGGATACAACCAACGAATATTGTTCTAACGACATTCGTAATTTTTTTTGGGAAAATGTGGGAGACACTACAATTTCACGAGCCGAAATATTTGTTATTTCATTGGAAAGCAACTCATAATCTTTGGGTGTTTTCACAATTGAAGTTTCCCCAGTAGATAAATCAGCATATGCCAAAATGAATTGGTCGATTGATTCATTCACAGAGACGATGTAATTATTCTCTTTTTCACCAATCGATCCTTCATCAATTAACGTCCCGGGAGTTACGATTTGTACCACTTCACGTTTGACAATCGTCTTTGTAAGCTTCGGATCTTCGACTTGTTCGACAATCGCGACTTTATAATTTTTAGAGATGAGACGATCAATGTAGAGCTTCGCTGCGTGATAAGGAACCCCACACATGGGAACACGCTCTTCTTGCCCAGCATCTCGGCCTGTAAGCACGATTTCTAGTTCTCTTGATGCAACTAGTGCATCTGTAAAAAACATCTCATAGAAGTCACCTAAGCGAAAAAAGACTATAAAATCGCTATAGTCTTTTTTGATTTCTAGATATTGTTGCATCATTGGTGTATATGTTTGATCGATTGCTTTAGACATGTAAAGTCACCTAATTTGCGATTACATACCCATTAAATGAAGGGCCAATTTCCGATATCAAGAACGAAATGATAA
>JAUXXX010000070.1 GCA_030684695.1 bacterium | reverse complement strand
TGGTCCCAACAATCCCCATCGAGGCCATTACATGTAATACTGTGTTATGATACATGCGATAGACGGTATCATACTTTGCAAAAATTCCGCCACCAAACAATGGGTGTTTTAAAAACATTTCCCAGGCTTGAATCCAAATTTCTACTCTTCCAGTGTCGTCTAGTCCACGATCGATCAATCGTAAGTACAACGTTTCAAACGCCACTTGATTCAGGAAATATATCCCATAACCAAACGCAACCAATAACAAAAGATTAATCACCGTTTTTGTCCATACCTTATCGTATAACAAAAACACAAGCAAGAATGGCAAAATCAATAAGAATGCAATCATTCCTGCGCGAGAAGCCGTAAATGCCAAGGCAACGATTTGAAAGACGATTAACAATACCCAAGGTGGATAAAACTTTGAGGTTTTAGCGAAGTAAAAACTCGCAGGGATAAACATAATCAAGTAAGTCGCTACATAATTAGAAACACCCCATCCTAAATGGATTAGTTTATTCTCGATAGCGAATAATACATCGTCGACTCGTAAGTAATAGATGAAAACTTCTACACTGACCACAATTCCCATCAATAAGAACATCGTCATTAAGTATTTTCGGTGATCTCCCTCAAAAGAGCCTACATAAACAAAATAAACCAACGCATACAAGGTTCCAACCAGCATATAGAAAAAATAATTCAGGTTTAAAAACGCCGCATTAAAGGTAGACATAACGACCGCAAAAAACATAATCAAGATGCCTACAGTCATTTTCCCTTGGAAAAAGCGGGGTTTAAACCGAATCAGATGCAAAATAATCCCAAGTAAAATCGCTACTGGTGTCATATAAATATAGAGTGGGATGGTCTCCATGGTCCAGTTTTGATACCCATTCCCAATCATAAATAAGGCGTTTAAAAAAATCGCTGCCGTTGGAATCGTATCTTTTAAGAGAATAAACTGTAAAAACATCGTCCCAAGTAAAACAGGAGCGAGGATTTCTTCCAACTGAAAGGTCCAAATTGCTAACGTAAGTGCACTTACCAAGATCAGATAAGGCGTCGAATAAAAGAATCGCTTCAATGCTTGCATGCATGATCCCCCTTGATGTAAACAAATGGCCTGAATGTATTCAAGCCATAAATTGCTGATACTATTATATCTTAATTATTTGAAATTGATTCTTTATTCGTTTCTAAAATTTGTTTCTTCTTCGTTTTTTCTTTATACATCAACATATCCACCCGATGCATCCACTCCTCGATGGATTTGATGTCACTTTCATAAAGCGAATATCCAAAGCTACAACGAATACAATAGGGTGTAGTATGATGCAGGTTGTAATCTTCAAAAGAGTTATTACATTGGTTCACAATCTCTTCTAGTAGTGACTTTGTCGCTCCTTGAATGAGGATCGCAAATTCATCACCACCAACACGTGCAATGATTCCCCTTTTTTGAACAATCGAGGAAATGATTTCGACTGACTGAACAATTGCATGGTCTCCCTCCCCATGACCAAAGTGATCGTTGATATACTTGAGTTGATCAACATCAAAGTAAATCAATCCAAAATCAATGAAAGGCTTCGACCTCATTTCTCGTTCAAGATAGGCATAAAGGGATGTTCTTGTCCAAGTACCCGTTAATCCATCAACATGTATCATCCGTTCTTGCAAGAATAAATAGAGGAAAATTAGTGACAGTGCTGATAATGACCACATTAACAAGATGCCATACACCACGATTTGAATGATTCCACCCACAACCGGAATGATACTAAATAATATAAACAACCATAGATCATGACGAATGATTTTCTTTCTATTAACACAAATATGAACAAACGCTAATATCATATAAAAGTATGTTGAAATGGAAACGAAATAAAAGAAGTTTTCACGCTGATACACATTGTCTACACTCACCGAAAAAGCAAGGTTTGTCCATGGAGTAATTAAGACGATTACAAAACTAATAAACAGTGGTAGTGCTAGAGCAATCGTTCTTCCTTTTGTGCTCTTTGAAAAACCCACAAGTTTCTTCACAAGCTGATACCAGGTAAACGTTAAAATGGGGGCTACAATATACAAACAAACATGAAAGAAAATGGAGATGATTCGTGCTCCAGGGAAAATTTTCCCATTGATGATACAAGTTATGGTTTCCATGTTGAGTTGAATAAAAACGATCAATCCCAAGATAAAAAACAGTCGGTTTAGTTTATCTTTTCGATCCAATCGAAAAAAGGCTAGTATTAAAACCAATCCAAGAAATAGAGCTGAAACAACATTTTGTTGTATCCGGAATAGTCCATCCATAATGTCACCTCCTACCATGATTTTACTACTTTTAAAACATTTAATCAATTTCAGATGTGTAAATGTATCGAATCATGATCTTTAAAATAAAAAAAGAATGACTGAGTCATTCTAGAAAATGCATGGTACCAGTAGTCGGAGTCGAACCGACACACCATCACTGGCAATAGATTTTGAGTCTATCGTGTCTACCAATTTCACCATACTGGCATTTCGCACCATTAATTATACACTATTTCGATAAAAAGAAAAGAGTGTATTTTTCGAATAAAGCAAAATTATGAATAAAACCAATTCTTTGGTTCTATATCATTAACCCTGTTTACAAACAACGCTTCATTTGATACACTGACAAAAGTGAACATAGATTCAAGAAGGGAAACTTATATGAAAGAGTCAAAATTTACTGGAACCATGCTCGGGCTATTAGGTGTTAAGGTTTTATCATTTATCATTACAAGTTTTACGTTAGGATTGGGCTATCCATGGGCAGTTTCTTACAAGCAAAAATGGCTCGTCAAGAACCAAATCATTGATGGGGAGCAACTTGTATTTACAGGAACTGGTGGAGGATTGTTTGGTAATTATATCAAATGGTTTTTATTAACCATTATAACGTTGGGCATTTATGGGTTATGGCTACCACTAAAAATCCAAGGTTGGATCACAAAAAACACTCATAAGTATGACGAAAGACAAAATTCCTTGGAATATGGTCAACATGCACATCAAAGCGATGATGGTACTCTTCTTCCTCGCTCTTCCTCCACTTCAAGAAAAAAACCAAGTCAAGTCATACCAGGAGACTTCTCCATTCTTCAATCTTCACGGATGTACCTTAAGATTACTTTGATTATCGTGATACTTTATTCAATCTATGGAGTAATCACTCAACTAAGAATGGAGAGTATTCCCCAAATGAGTCTTTTGATGTTGGGTTTGACTCAAATCCCCACTTTATCCATTCAATTAGTACCATTGATTCTCCAATTGTTTGGCAAAAACAAACCGAAGCTAATGATGGCAATTGTTGTCATTTATGGATTTATGTTTCTATTCTCTTTAGGGTTTATATTACTTATTAATTCCATCAACTCTGACAATCCACTATCATCTATTTTCTACGTATTTATCAATCTTTTGCTATTATTTTTCGTAGTGGTTAGCTATAAATTGTCTCGTAAATATGAAAAGACGATTTAGATGTATATGTATGAGGCTTTGATAAAACCATCGACACATTAACATTCTTGTCATTGACATAAGTAGATTGAGAACTAGATAAAATATTTAAAAAGAAAAGCAACCGGGTATCCGGCTGCTTTTTTTAGTGTTTGGATAATTCTAGCATTTCTTCGGTGTATTGATTGGTGTATAGTTTGTAATAGTGTCCTTGTTTTTGAATCAGTTCTCTATGTGTTCCCGATTCAATGATTTCACCTTGTTCTAATACTAAAATA
>JAUXXX010000067.1 GCA_030684695.1 bacterium | reverse complement strand
GTTGTTGTTGTTGTTGTTGTAGGTAATGTAGTGGACGGCAAAGTTGTGGCTTCTGTGGATGTAGAAGTGGTTGGTGCCAGTGTTGATTGCGTTGCCTGGGTAATCGTCGTTGAATGTGTCGAAGACGGCATAGTGGACGTTGTATCCATGGATGTAGGATTAGTAGTCGATGTCTGCGTCAATGTAGAACCACTTTGTGAAGAATCTACGATATCTGTAGAAGTCGTAGTAAACGAGGGTATCGTACAGCCCATAAAAATGAAAAAAAGTGTGAATAAAAGGAGAAAAGTCTGTAATTTTTTGTGCATAATGCCTCCAAGGTCTATAGCGACAGCACTTCAATTATAGAAGTTTCCTCTTCTTTTTTCAACACATTTTTTTGTGAATTTGCGAGAAGTTGAGCAATATATGATAAGGAATTGCTTACTTTTTTAACTTTTATCTAATTCATCATAATAGAGATGATTGACACGCTTTTTGAAGGCCATAAGTCCAAGCGTAAACAGTGTAAAGATCGCTAACAAAACAAGTAGCACAAGGATGTAAAGAATGAAATTATTACCATAAGTTCCAGGGTTAATAAACCCATAAGCAAACGCAGCTTGACCAGACAAATATGTGGTTGAATACCCCACAATCAGATTCAAAATCACATAAAAGAGCGGATATAACAATACAAGAGGTATTTGCTTGTGATTTAAAGTTCCATGTCCTTTTACTAAGAAAAAGAAAAACCAAATGACAATCGTAGTTGCATTGTGAAACAAGAACTCATAAGTGTTCGCAAGCGGTATCCATCTTCCAGCAAACACAGGATTTAAGATAAACAATACGATAAAAAACGTAATCGATATATAAACCGTTATGGCGACGATGACAATCTTTTTTGTAACAAAGGTATAAATCTTCTCCCAATTAAAAAAGGTTGATAATCCTAACAATATCAGCCAAATGGAAGATATCAGATTGGATTGTTGTGTAAACTGGTAAAAGAAACGCCAGACTTCTGAAGTTCGGGACAATAAATTATTCAGTAAATTAAAAAACAAGAAAAAACCATAAATCAGTGCACTAAAGCCAATCAAATAATCTCTTTTTTGAAGTTGTTTCAACGTTATTCACCCTTTCAAAGCAATTGATTCTATCTTAACATATTACATTAATTACAAGGTAAATCATGCTTTTAAAAAAGCGCGAAATCGCGCTTTGAAGCTATAGAATGGTTGACAATACCCACCCAAGAATCAATGCCCAAAACACCAAGAATGGAATCGAATACCACCAAGAAGTTTGCAGACTTCCTCCATAGCGTTCCATTGCCATTTGCTTACATTCCTCATAGAGTGGTGCTTTAATCAAACGAAGCATCCAGGCAATGAGGATAGGCAAAATGATTAAATCATCAAGGAATCCAAAAATGGGAATAAAGTCTGGAATTAGATCAATGGGCGACAATGCATAAACAATGACTACCACCCCAATGACTTTGGCAAGTCTTGGGGTTTTTGGATGTTTCATCGCTACGTAAATTGCAGGGATAGCAAGTTTTAGTTCTTTTGCACGTTCTTTTAGTTTTGTCCACATCTTAGAACCATTTCATCTTCTTGAACAACAAGATCATCAATCCTGCTAAAATCATACATAAAAAGATAAACAACCCGATGGCATGTTCGTATTCTAAAATTTGGAAATGGACAAAGTTCATTCCAAAAAATCCAGTTAAAAACGATAGTGGAATAAAGATGGCAGAAAACAACGTTAATGTCGTCATAATCCGGTTCATCTTATTGGATTGGTTGTTCATGTGAACATCAAGAATTTGACGTTGCAATTCCTTGGCCGCAGTTAAATGACTAACAAGACGACTTAAGTGGTCTTGGACATCATCAAAATAGCCATATAAAGACGAAGGAATAAAGTCGTTTGGTGTTTTTAATAATATTGTAAACTGTTCAAAAATAGGTTGAATATTTTGGGTCAGTTTCAGTAGATGTTTACGAATCAGGTAAAACGTTTCTTGATTCATGTTCTTTTGTTCTAAGACGTCTTCTTCAAAGTCTAGGGTCAATTGTTCTAGATTATCAAACACCGCTAAATGGTGGTCAGTAATCATATCCAGAATCAAGTAAAACACATAAGAAATCGGTTTGTCCAAAAGATCCCCATTTTGGAGAAGTACTTCATGAAGTGGAGACAAAAATTCTGGAGTGGTTTCATGGAAGCTGATTAAGGTATCTTCAAATAGCAATAAACTCATATAGTCACTCTTGATGAGGCCATCGACCAAATAATTGACATGAAAAACAGCGAAGAGCGTTTGACCGCGCACTTCAATCTTATTGCGTTGTTTCACATTTAAGATGTCTTCAAATACATGAGAATCGATTTTAAAATGTTCGTGAATGCCAAGTAAGGCTTCTGTTTTTGATAAACCAATGACTTGAATATAATCCTTTCGATCGGGCAACTGAGTAAAGTCATTGGTCACAATGACATCTTGACCCATTTGATAATGTTTTACAATCATTTCTTGAGATTGCACACTACCTGTATAGATATACGAATTGGGAGTAAAATAATCTTTTATCTTCATAATTTCCTCCTATTGATCGGTTGATAAAATTTGATGACTTCTTCAGCGGTTTTTAAGCCATCAATCGCTGAAGAAGTAATTCCTCCTGCATACCCAGCTCCTTCTCCCATGGGATAAAGACCTGTGATATTGGATTGATTAGATTCATTACGAGGAATTCTTACAGGTGCAGAAGATCCTGTTTCTACAGCGGTTAATATGGCATCTTCCATGGCAAACCCTTGAATCTTTTGATTGAATACGAGAAGTGCTTCTTTTAAGGTGTCATTGATGTAAGCAGGAAACAAACTATGTAAGTTTGCTAGGGTTACTCCAGGTCGATACGTTGGTACTACACTTCCTAATGAAGAAGATACACTGTTTTGTAAATAGTCACTCACTTTTTGAATAGGAGCGTGGTAGTTGGATCCTCCTAAGACAAATGCTCTTTGTTCAAAGGTTCGTTGAAATGCAATGCCTGCTAAGGGATGAAGACTACCAAAGTCTTCTGGATTGACATTGACCAATAGTGCAGAGTTTGCATTACATCCGTCTCTTCTACTTTCCGACATGCCATTGGTCACCACTGAACCTTCTTCGCTTTGAGAAGACATCACATAGCCTCCTGGACACATACAAAACGTATAAGCCGTTCTTCCTGTTAAGGCATGGTGAAAGAGTTTATAATCAGCGGCTCCTAATGAAGGATGAGAGTGATAACTCCCATATTGAGACACATTGATCAATGCTTGAGGATGCTCAATCCGTAACCCAATGGAAAATGGTTTTGGTTGGAAGTAAACTCCTTGATTATAAAGCAATTCATAGGTATCTCTCGCACTGTGTCCAATGCCAAGCAAACAAATGGAAGTAGGAATGATTTCGCTATGATTGACTTCAATGCCAGTTAACGCACCATCTTGAATAATAAGCTTTGTTAATTGGGTTGAAAATAAGATCTCCCCACCAAGTGAGATAATTTCTTGACGAATGCCTTTGATAATTCCTCGAAGAGCATCGGTTCCGATATGGGGTTTATTGACATAGGCAATCTCTTGATTCGCACCATGTTTGATAAAGGTATCAAATATCACTTTGGAACGTCCATCATTGACAAGGGTGTAAAGTTTTCCATCTGAAAACGTTCCAGCGCCACCTTCTCCAAACAAAATCGTTCCATCTTTGTGGAATACTTTCGTTTGATTAAATTCTCTTATGAATTTATCTCTTGAATCAACATCTTTTCCTCTTTCAATAACCAAAGGTTCATACCCATAACGTGCTAATACTAAAGCAGCGAAGATGCCAGAAGGTCCAAAACCAACCACTACCACTCTGTTTTTTAAAGGCTTTGAGCCCGTCACTAATTGATAAGTAAATGGAGGTGGGGCAATGGAAACATTCTTTAATTTCTTTTGTAAAATGGCTGCTTCATTTTTAATAGATATATCCAAAGAATAGACAAAGAAAACATGACTTTTCTTTCTGGCATCAATGGCTTTTTTCACAATCTGTATAGAGATGATTTCTTTACTCGAACACAAAAGGTGCGAAACAACCCATTTGTGTAAATGGGTTGTTTCGCTGTTTTTATTGATGGCTTGATCTAGTTCAAGCTTACATTCCGTTATTCGTAGCATGGTTACCCTTTGGAGGCATGAAGGCCCGCAACATATCCACTGGACCATGCCCATTGTAAGTTGTATCCCCCACATAATCCATCAATATCAAGGACTTCTCCTGTGATATAAAGGCCTTTGACAAGGAGTGATTCGAGGGTATCTTTGTTTACTTCACTCATCATGATGCCCCCAGCTGTTACTTGAGCATCTTCAAAGCCTTTGGAGCCAGTTACTACAAATCGCCAATCAAAGAGTTTTGAAAGGAGTGTAAATAATTGAGCTTTGGATAGAGTCGATACTTTAGCTGTTTGGTTAGCGATGCCTGAGTCTTTTAACAAAGGTGATATCAGTCGTTTATTAATCAATCCTACCAAACTAAAATCAATGGGTTTATCCAAGGATTGTTCGAAACGCAAGGCAACTTCTTCTTTGGTAAGATGAGTTACTAAAATGACTTTGATTTCTACTTTTGTGCCAAGAAGGAGTAATTCATTGGCTCTTCTTGAAAGTTCTAAAATGGGTGGTCCACTAATTCCATAACTGGTAAATAAGATATCTCCGCTTTCTTCTTGAACCACTTGATTAGTTGATAACAACTGAACGGTACCTGGAATTTTGACTCCATCTAAATGTTTTAGATAAGGGCAATCCAAAGTGAGTTTGGTTAATGCAGGAAAAATTGTAGTGCTGTGATGTCCAAGACTTTGAAGTAGAGCATACCCTGAGCCATCACTTCCAGAACTTGGCATGGCTTTTCCACCTGTAGAGACAATGACTTTAGAAGCATAAATCTTTTGGCCATCATGTAGTATTACAGTAAAACCAACTTTTTCCTTTTTGATTTGAACCACTTTTGCTTCGGTACGTACGTCAATTTTTAAGCGAGTTACTTCATATAACAAGACATCAACCATCGAAGATGCTTGATCAGATAATGGGTAGGTTTTTCCTTCTTCTTCAATCTTATGTGCAATACCAAGAGATTCAAAAAAAGAAATGGTATCAATGGCGCTGTGTTGCTTTAAGACAGAATCCACAAAGTCTGGATGATTGTAGTGAATACTTGATGCAAAAGCATTGGTAAAATTACAGCGTCCATTGCCAGTGGCTAGTATTTTTTTACCGATGCGATTGTTTCGTTCCAAAATGGTAACTTGCCCATGATTTCTGGCAGCGATAATCG
This sequence comes from bacterium, assembly GCA_030684695.1. Lineage (GTDB taxonomy): Bacteria > Bacillota_I > Bacilli_A > Izemoplasmatales > Hujiaoplasmataceae > JAUXXX01. Next base: position 1,374 of record JAUXXX010000067.1, on the reverse strand, counting down.
CAGCCATTAATCCACTCGCTCCACCACCAATGATTACAATTGATTCATTCATACATTTCACCACCATCAACATCTATTATAACATATCAATACTGGACTCGTTTTATCAAATCGTTGAAAGAAAAAACCTCGTCAATAAATGACAAGGTAATTTGATAAAATTGATCCATTTGACGCAATTATTGAAATGTTTTCATGAATACATACTGATATTAGTATGAATCGAAAGAAACTAAAATGTGATGGCTGAAACCTTAGACAAAACAGTCATGTTTCATTCTTATGAACTCGCTCCAAAAATAATCTGAACCCACTCTGGTCGATCGATAAATGGATTTCGATTGTTTTGAAGTATATAGATTTTATGATTCCTAAGTCGTTCTGTAGAAGTGACTAAGTCATAATTATGCCATACCAATAGAGCAGCCAAATCTCCAAGAGTGTTTCCACTGCTCGTTGTAATTCCATTTACTAACTCTAAATTAACTTCACTGCCACCTTCATAACGTACTGCCATATAAAAGAGCATTCGGGCAACATCACCCTTGACTTCATCTCTTGGTTCAAAATAACTAGAAGTCATATAGTTAAAAGTAGATCCTGGACCATAAGTATCATTTACAAGTGTGGAAGAACTTTTTGCGACAGAGGAGAAATCCTTATCTCCTCTGGCTGAATTCACAGAAACATCCGTTGCGCGAAGATGATGCAAGTCTGTATATGCAGGCAATGCATAATCGATTCCATGAGATTGAGCCCAAATGTGTTCACGGTTCCAATCATTAGCGTTTGTGCCAAACGTTGACTTAGCTTGACTTCTGCCGGTGTAGAAAAGAAGTATATTATTACTGTTAGACGGATCTTCGTCTAATGATTGTAGATGTGTTTTTACAGCATCATAAGAATAGGAAGTATGACCGCGAATAATTTGATGAATTGCGGCTTTCAATAAAGCGCCATCCGTAATCCCTGTTGCTTCTTTATAGTAATAACCTAGATGATTATTTGGATTACTGGATGATTTCCAGTAATCAGTTTTTGATAACTCGAATGGATTAATGCCATAATTAGCAGACGAAACAAGATATCCAGTAGGTTCTATCTTTACAGTAATTGTTCCATTTCTTTGATGAGTTCGACTAACAGCAGAACCATTTCCACCAGTTACTGCGTAAACAGGTAGGTTGTTTGAGTAGCTATAGATTCGTCCTATCGCAGAATAGGTAGGATGCCCATACGAATTTCCCAAGTAATCACCATTTGAAACAATCGCTACTTCAGGCTTAATAACATTTAAGAGTGCAGAAGTGGTTCCTGCACTTGCTCCATGATGTCCCAGTTTGAAGATATCAACGTCACCAACCAAAGAGCCAT
>JAUXXX010000062.1 GCA_030684695.1 bacterium | reverse complement strand
GGTCATTCCAGATGCCTTTGGTATTGGAAAGCCTGACATCATCATGGCCAAAAGAATCAAACCTGAATAATGTATGTTTCCCTGATAATGATGACACGTACTAGAGTGTGAACGTATCAGGGTTTTCTTTTTAAGGATATCCGTTGATTGATTATTAATTCTTTCATTCGTGGGGATATCTATGTTGAAAAGTCAAAAAATAAAAAAAAGTACAACTTTTAGCAAACGCTTACAAAAAGTGTATTGACAACGTAAAAAGATTCTAGTATATTAAAAGATGAAATCTCGAGATGGTCGAGTTTTCATTTGGAAACTTTATCGAAACGTTTCAATAAAAATGGAGGATAATTTATGAGAAGACTGGCATTACTGTTATTGTTTGTTGTCTTACTTGTTGGGTTGATTGCGTGCCAATCAACCACATCAAACACAACAGCATTGACTACAGCATCGACTATAACGACTACCACTACCGAAAGTTCTGCTACTACAGCGAGCACCACTACAACGATCGCACCAACTTCTTCACAATCAACTACAACAGTAGTAGTGACTTCCACTACCCTAGCTCCAACTACTACTACAACCCAAGCACCTACGACTACTATAACGACCACAGCGATCACAACTACTGCACCAATGATTGTCATTAGTTTTGTTTCGGATAGTGACACATTCGTTCCTTCTGCACAAGTTGTTGCTAATTCGCTTGTTCCAAAGCCTGTGGATCCAACCAAAGAAGGTTACACATTCCTTGGATGGTATAGTGACTTTGCACTCAAATTCCAGTGGAATTTTGCGGTGGATAAAGTCACAGAAAGCATGTCCTTGTTTGCAAAGTGGGAAAAAATTCCTCTCCTATTTAACTTGCAGTTTGAAACCAATGGAGGAGAAATCATGGATGCAATCGAAATTACCGAAAATGAGTTATTAGCTCTTCCTAATCAACCAACAAGACCAGGCAAAGTGTTTGCTGGTTGGTATGTGGATGCATTATTAACTGAAGTCTGGGATTTTGGTCAAGATGCCGTCAGTGATGACATGACTCTTTATGCAAAATGGATTGATGAGACCAATTATAACCTAACACTTAAAATTCTATCCATTGGCAATAGTTTCTCTGAAGATGCTCACCGGTTTTTATGGAGTATCGCACAATCTTATGGAATTCCTGCCGAAAACATCATCATTGCCAATCTGTACATTGGTGGTTGTAGTTTAGCAACCCATGTATTAAATGCCAATGGGAATCTACCCAATTATCAATATCAATTGTTTACAAGTTCCAGTGTAGTTTCTACAAACAGTGTTTCCATCAGTCAAGCCCTGGGATATTACGACTGGGATGTGGTAACGTTCCAACAAGTCAGCCAAGATAGTGGAATGCCTTTGTCTTATAGCACTCACGTAGAAACGCTTGTGGAGTACGTCTTAGCACGTGCTACCAACCCCAATGTCCAATTGTATTGGCATATGACATGGGCATATCAACAATCCAGTTCTCATGGTGGCTTTACGAATTATGGCAGAAACCAAGAAACCATGTTTCAAGCGATTCTTAGTACTACCGAACAACGGGTTCACACCATTACCCAAATCAATGGCGTGATTCCTTCAGGAACTGCCATTCAAAACGCTCGCACCTCTTATAAAGGGGACTTGTTTACCCGAGACGGATATCATTTATCCGATCCATTGGGACGCTATATCGCTGGATTAATGTTTTTTAAACAAATCACAGGATTTGTGGTATCACCAGATACCATTTCGTATAAACCAGCTGGAGTATCAGCCCACGAACAACTATTGGCCATGGAAGCTGTCAATTTTGCTTACTTGAGTCCACATACAGTTACACCTTCTACCTACATAGAAGAACCAGCTTTAGAGCCCATCGTTGTCAATGGGGTAGAGTTTGAATTTGATTATGTCCAAGGATTTTGGGCGGAGAACGCTACAGCAATTTCGCCAACAACCGATGCACTCCATAATAGCTTCTTAGGAGTCATGCCAATTCCAAAGTATCTCCTTCCCGTTGGATCCGAAATTGTGCTTGCGCCAGGATATCAATATCGAGTGATTTTCTTTGAAAAACTTGGAGAAGGATATAAGGTTGTGTACCGAACTGCATTGTACCAAATGGATTATTTGGTTCTTGATCAAGCATTTTGGGGAACGTATGATTACATTGGATTTAATGTTACGACCAATCCAACTTCACAAATCCATACTCGTTTGGACGAAGTTGCTGGAAAGTTAAATCTATATCACCCACAAGGAACCGGACAAGGACATGTGGATACACAGTTGTCTTGGTCCAATGGTAAATGGATTCTAGGAGAACTTGAATTAGTCCCTTCAACCAATCACATTGCGAGCAATCCATTGACCCCTGATTTTTATGACTATGATACCTATTTTGAAGTCGCAGCGGGATATAAGTTTGCTTATGTCGTGTTAAATTATGACGGAGGAGCATACACCATTGTATCCGTCAGTGAATATCAAACAACACCACTTTCCATTGATCTAGCCTTTTCAGTTGGAAAAGAATTGCTTGCTTTCATCGTGACGACCCTAGATGAAGATGTGGTAATCTTACCAAGCCTTGCGGATAGTGTCGTCACCATGCGTCCTCACCTTGTGCCTCATATCGATCAAGAGATTCATTTCATTACCGGTTATTGGGAAGCGAACAAATTTGCAATTACGACAACCAATGCCAACCTTACATTCTTAAATGGATTCGCTGCATCACAACCACAATCAAAATCCTACTATGCATCTGTAAATAGCATTACTATAGCTGCTGGATATCAAGTACGTGTAATCTATTTGACCTATGATGGTTATGGAAAATATCAAGTTGCGCTTCGTTCGAATAACCTAACGGGAACGATTGTGTTAGATGAAACATTCTGGGGAGTGTATGAGTACGTTGCGTTTAATATCTCTTCCGTTCCTTCTTCGAATTTATCAGAAAGTGTAGATACCTTACCTTCTAAGTTATCTTATGATGTAAAGCCGCTTGTCTTTTCACTTGGTTTTTGGAACTCCAATGCAACGGCATTAACAGCCAGTACCACATTCGCAGCGTCTAATGTCATAGAGCGTCAATTTATTCCTGCAGGGTCAGTTGTGACTGTCGCGTCTGGATATCAAGTACGGGTTGTCTTACTAGAAAAACAAGAAAATGGATTTAAAGTAGTCTCTAGAAGTGAAAACTTTGTAGGCACTTTTATACTCACCAATGGATTGTATCAAGACTACCAATACATTGCTTTTAATATCTCAACTGTGCCTACCCAAGTGAACTTAACTGCAGAAGTAACTACCCTTCAAACAAAAATGACCTTTCAACCCTTTGTAGATCCACTCGTTGAACATGTGGACCAACCACTTGCATTTGTTAGTGGCTACTGGAATACGTTTGGACAAGTTGTAACAACAGGAGACACTGCGTTTATTAAAGGATTTGGGGCATCGAATGTGTTGTCCAAACAATATTTCAATGGATATAAAGAAATCGTTATCGCAACAGGATATCAAGTACGGTTCGTTTTCTTTGATTACTCCTTTAATACGTATCAAGTGGTCTTCCGAACTGCAACGAATTTGACAGGTACAGTTGTTCTAAATGATGCATTCTGGGGAAGTTATGAGTTTGTTGGATTTAACATTTCTTCGGTTCCTACAAGCGATTTATCAGGAGTATTGAGTACTCTGCCTCCACTATTGACGTTTGTACCAGTAGATATTGAAGAATAATCCTTTTTACAAACAAAAAACCAGTTGCTTTTGATGTCAACTGGTGTAGTGTAATTTAATACATGACTGGCTTCCTTTTGATTGATGAAAGGAAGCCTTTTTTGTTCTCTACTTTACTTAGAATCATCATCCATAGAGTAATGAATTACAATTTGAGATTGAACAACAATGATTCGTTTTAACGGCCTTTGTGTTTGGCTTTGATGATTTTATACCAAAGGGTTGAAATGGAGAGAATGGTTGTAATTGTCACAATAATGATGATGACCCGAATGGCTGTTTCATATCCACTGGCGATTTCAGCAACACTTAATCCGGAATCAAGCGAAATGGCTTGGAAGAAATCAGGATGAACGAAGTTGCTTTGTGTTAAGAAGAAAATGAGCAATCCAAAACTGAATAAATCATACAGAGTCGAAAAGATGGCAAGGTTGGAAGACCATCTACCTTTGATGAGTTTTAATACAGATAGACAAAGAGCAGATAATAGCGAGACGATAAACAAGAGAACAAACGTTCCTAAGACATCGGGATTAAAGAAAGGTGTAAAAACGTTTGCTTCGGAGTAATACCCAATCCATGTATGGTAATGAGATAAGATCATGATGAATATCACAGAGAATACGGTTTCAAACACGATTTCAAAGATGGTTTCTGTTCTGGAAATCTTCAACGCATTTTGTTTGGGAAGTTCAGGCAAGTCGGAAACTTTCCACTCGCATCGGCTCGTTTTTAATTGCGCTTGTTCAATTCCCCAAAAGACAAGAGTTACAATCGCGAATGCCCCAAATAATCCTTGAAAGGCTTCAGCGAATGTGGAAGCGATGATCGAAACGATGTGTTCAAAGATCTCGGTTTCTACGGGAGCTAAAATGCCTTCAATCAGTCCAGATACCATCGAGATTAAGACAAAAATCATCGAAACGATTTTTAAGGAATGAATGTAATCGTCATAGTATCTTGGAGAAACCAAGTATCGTTCTTTGGCTTGGTACTTGACTGCTAAATCACGAGGTGATCCTAAATCATATAATACTTTGGTAATATGTTCCTCCGTAGGATTTCCAGGTAACATATCATAGATATTGGCTTTTAATTCTTCTTTGATTTCTTCTTGAGATGCCTCAGGTAAACGACGAACCACTGCATAAATATAACGTTCTATTAAATCTTTCATTGTATCCCCCTTATTCCAATGCCGCATTGATTTCGGCTTGTATGTTTTTCCATTCTTTCTTTAGTGTAACAAATAACTCCATGCCATCATCACTTAGTTGATAGTACTTTCTTGGTCTTGACTCGCTTGTGTCCCATTGACTAGTAAGCAATCCTTGTGATTCTAACCTTCGTAATAAGGGATACAAGGTTCCTGCTTCAATGAGGATGTTCTTTGATTCTAATGTTTGTAGTAAGGAATAACCGTACTGCGTTTTGGATAGCGAAGATAATACCGCAAGTATCTGCGTACCTCTTCGTAATTCCACGATCAAGTTGTTTAAAATACTTTGATCAATCATTCTCTATCACCTCGGTCATATTATAATGTATGACATACACTATTGTCAAGAACATTATATTATTTTTTTTCAATAAAAAAACCACTCTTTAGAGTGATTGCTTTTATAATGATTGATGTTGAAGGATTAAAAAGGAAAATGCAGGGATGATAGCAGTGGAAGAAGGTAGAAATTCGTCCGTGAAGAGATTCTTGATCGTTCCTTGTTGAAATGGAATTGAAATGGATTGGTCAAATTCGGATAGATTGATGTAAAAGATGGTGTGGTCTTTTTGATAAACAAGCATTAAGGAAGAGCGTTCTAGAAAGCGAAAATCGATGCTTCGAAACACGGCCTCTTGATGATACATTCGACCAAGATTTTTCATAAATTTATAAAAGTCTTGTTCGCTATCTTGTAATTGCCAATGCATACATCGCCTGTTGTCAGGATCTTTTTGACCCTCTAGCGCAATTTCGCCCCCATAATACACACTGGGGCTTCCAGGGAGCGAATATAAAAACATGTAAAGAGATTTGAGGAGGGCGTGGTTACTGTTTAGTAAGGTCGAAATACGAATTGTATCATGTGAATCCACAAAATTAAAGAATTGTGGAATTACTCCCTTTGGAGTAAGAAAGAGGATTTCATGGAAGGTGTCGATCATGGTAGAGATGTCTTTTGTCCGACTTTGTTCAAATAATTCGTGGATGGGGTGTAAGAAGGTATAATTCATAACACCATCATGTTGATCCCCTTGAAGCCAAGGAGTAGCGTCGTCCCAGTTTTCACCTAAGATAAAACAATCTTCCTTGATTGCTTTGACTTCTTTACGAAACGCTCGCCAAAAGTCATGACTGACTTCGTTGGAAACATCCAGTCTCCACCCATCAATGTCACACTCTTTGATCCAGTAGGTAGCGCAATCAAGTAAATGTGCACGCATAAAGGGATCTTCGGTATTGATTTTTGGCATTCGTGGACTAAACGAAAATGTTTCATATGACAAAGAATGGTTGGCTTGTTTGGGATAATGCACACGACTTAGTTCCTCTTGACTTAGTTCAGTAAACGGATGCTTTTTGATGTAAAAACAGGAGTAGTAAGGACTGTCTTTTCCATTCTTAATGACATCTTGAAAGAAAGGATGATGGACCGAGCAATGATTAAAAACGGCGTCTAGTACCACTTTGATCCCTCTCTTGTGGGCTTGTTTCACCAACGTTTTTAAATCGTCTGTGGTTCCAAACATCGGGTCTATTTTAAAATAGTTGATGGTATCGTATTTGTGAGCAGAAGGGGATTCAAAAATTGGAGTCAGATAGATGCCATTAAATCCTAAAGAGGAGAGGTAATCTAGTTTTGAAGTGATTCCCTTTAGATTTCCACCAAAGAATTGATTGTTTTTCACGCTTGTTGAACTTCCCCAAGGAAGAATGTTAGTGCCCATGTTATCCACATTACAAAAACGATCAGGGAAAATCGAATACCACAAAGTATCTTTGACCCAAGAAGGGGCGTGAAAGGTATCAACACATAGAATATAAGGAAAATTATAGTAATAAGAGAAATCATATTTTGCTTGTTTTTTTTGCGTGAGGTCGATGATGGAGTTTGGGCCAACCAAGTAGACATCATCGACTAAAAATGCATAGCGGAGGCGTTTTGTTGGGACACTTAGACGAATGTACCATCCTTCTTGATCTCGAAATGTAGACTGTAGAAGAAGCGGCGAACTTCCTTGAAGTTCGCCGTTCCAAGTATAGGTGTTTAATTCGTCATTGTACGTCCACATAAACGGATCCCCATGAAGTAATTCGATCTTTTTACAAGTGTCTTTTTGGACAAGGACTAACAGATCAATACTGTGAGAATCTACGGCATAAGCAAATTTGCTTTTTGGTTCATGATGGAAGTGACTTCGTTGCATGTTAGGATACGACTTTTCGTTTTAGTAAGAAGAAGAGGACCACGCCAATGACCCCAACTCCACCACTCACTCCACCAATGATCCAGCCAATTGGAGAATAGTCAGGCAAGTTGGTGTCTTGGTACATCACATAGGTAGCGTTTGCGCTTAAGGAGACGGTTTGTCCGCCTTTGAAGGTTTCAAGTTCATCGACTCCAGCATCCTCCCCATTCACGATGACTACCCATCCACCATTGGTTGGAAGTTTGATTTTTACAGAGGAGTCGTTACCATTATGAACGACTAAGATGGTTTCTAAGGTGTCATTTGAAAACGTATTGGATAAGGTGAAAGCAACGACTTTATTCACATCTTGATAGACAAATGTTAAGTTATCACGGATGGCTTGAGCAGTAGGCATTCTAAAAGATGGATGGTTGTTTCGTAATTGAATCAATCCTTTGTAATAATTAAACATTTCCATGCCATCACTGTTTGCTTTTAAATCCCATCTCATTTGGTTGACTTCATCGGGTGATTCATATGAGTTATGATCAAAACCTGGTCTGTTGATGAGTGGTTTGGAACGAGAGAATTCGTCTCCTGCATGTAAGAAAGCAACTCCTTGTGCTGTGAGTACCATGGCGTTACCTTGTTTCATCAAGGCAGGAAGTAAATGAAGTTTACCTAGTTCGGTTAAACTGATATGAAGTTTATCATGTAAGGTGTTGTTATCATGAGCTGTAACATAGTTAATGGTTTTCGTTGGTTCGATGTGCCAGGCAGCGGAAGTCGATAAATTGCTTGGATTAATTCCTTCGTATTGAATGCCACCAACGATTCCATATTGAATGCGTGAACGATTGAGTGCACTAAAGTTTCCTTGTAAGAAACCACCTTCGGTGCGGTTGAATACACTTCCCTTAACAGCATCACGAAAATCATCGTTAAATGCTCCAACGTTTGGAATGAATTTTAATCCACGTTTACCTGCTTGATCTGTGGCAGGAAGAGGAGAAGTGCCTCCCATCCATGGTTCTCCATAGATCATAATCGTTGGATCAATTTCTTTTAGAGCTTGAGCAATTTGTGTCATGGTTTCGATATCATGCAAAGCCATGAGGTCAAAACGGAATCCAGATAGATTGTATTCATTTGTCCAAAATACCAGCGAATCAATCATAAATTTACGAGTCATAATCCGTTCTGAACTGGTTTCATTGCCTGTTCCTGAGCCATTGGAATAACTTCCATTGGCGTTTTTACGGAAATAATAGCCAGGAACGATTAAGTTGAAGTTGGAATCAGCGGTTAAACCATGATGATTATAAACCACATCCATATTAATCCGAATGTTTTGTGCTGCGAATCCTAGAACCACTTGTTTCATTTCTTGAATGCGGACCAATCCATCATATGGATTTGCCGAATATGCGCCTTCTAATACATTAAAGTTTAAAGGCATGTATCCCCAGTTAAAGGAGTTGTATCCTTCGGTATTGATTTTGGATTCGTCAAGTACACCATAATCAAAGAATGGAAGTAGTTGAACATGAGTGACACCAAGTTCGACAATGTGATCAAAACCTGTGGTAACTCCTTCGTACTTTGTGCCGGATTCAATCAACCCTAAGAAGCGTCCACGGTTGATGGTACTGCCATTCCAGCTGGAATGTGTTGTTAAATCACGAACGTGTAATTCGTAGATAATCGCATCGGTTTCATAAACCATGTTTTGTGGCCGTTGGCCATACACAAATCCGGTAGGATTGGTTTGAGAAAAATCGACAACCAACCCACGGATTCCATTGATACCTGCAGATTTGGCATATGGATCGATGGTTTCGTTGGTGGAAGTACCGTTGGTAACTGTATAAGTGTAATACGTTCCATGTAAATTACCAGGTTCTTCGGTATAAAACGTTCCATTGACATCACGTGCCATTGTTTTTGTTTTGATGGGCGTATTCGTCCCACCAAAATTGGCTGGGGTTCCAGTATCATAGAGATTTAGTACAACATTGCTCGCAACGGGTGCCCAGACACGAAACGATGTTTTTGTATCATGAATGACAGCACCTAAATCATCTCCGGTGTATCCAAAGACGTTTTCAAAGGATTCATTTGAATAAATACCATCGTAAGTGACGACGTATCCACGTTCACTATCATCAGAAAAAGTGCCATATAAGGTGTAAGTGAGACCAAAGTCTAGTTCACTCGCTAAGGTAATCAAACCTCCATTTCCGGTGATGTTTATTGCTTGTGGGGTAACGACACTATCGCCTGCTTTTAAAACAAGCTTATTCGCGCCAATCACTTCTGTAGCCATAAATGAAATGGTGGTCGTTGTTTGGAAAAAAGCAGATTTAAACTTCGGAGATTTATCCGGTCCTGCGGGATCGTTTAAGAAGGAACCAATGGCAGAATCTCCTTCGACAAAGTACACGTGATGAATCCCATTCACTGAGGTGGCTGGTACTTCAAAGAAACGGTCATTGTCGACGTCTTTTTGTAACCAATCTCCTAAGCGGATGATTGCTCCGATTCTAGTAGAACCTTCTAAATCTCCAGTTAAGTTGATTTTGGATACTACACCACCAAAATTATACTCTTCTGAGGTATCATCATTGACAAAATAGTAAGCAGAACCTCCTTTGGACTCTGGTTCGTTTTGCCACATCCAGATGTTCCAGTTGCTATAATCTCCGGCATAGCGGAAGTAATGGAGATACACTTGAGTTGTTGGTTGATTTGCAGATACCACGTTAACTAAAGGTAATATCGATAGTAAAAACAAAATTCCAAGTACGAATTTCTTCATTTATTTATCCTCCTAAATTGGTTTTCGAGTTCATTATAGCATGTGAAAAGAGGTCATACAACTTTTTTACCACTGCCTGAATCAAAAATCATATGACACCGTTATCATATTATGTAACGGATTACTATATATAGAAAAAGTGAACTCCTTGCAATGAAAACCCTTTAGTGATAAACTAAACTCAAAAATATGTCTACTGACAAAAAAGGAGAAAAGCATATGAAAATCAAGACGTTGTTATTAGTTCTTGTATTTGCAATGGTTTCAGTTGTGACCCTTGCGTGTAACAAACCGAAAGAAACACTGGTTATTTGGGTGGGTGCAGAATCTGCCACATTCTATCAAACACAAATGGACGCTTATATTGTGGCATACAATGAAGCCAATGATGAAGACTTTCCTTATATCGTTGAAGTGAAGCCAGTGGACACTGGAACCGCAGCGGGGGTATTTTTGGATGACCAAGAAGCAGGTCCAGATATATTTACTGTTGCTCATGACAACTTAGGTCGCTTAGTAGCCGGTTCTTCCGCAATCGCACCGGTAACACTTCAAGCATTGATTGATCAAATCAATAACGATAATCCAGCTTCTTTCCAAGAAGTCATTCGCGCAACTGTTGGGGGAACAGAGTACATCTTTGGAATTCCATATGTTGCTCAATCGTTGGTCCTATACTATAACAATACCTTCTTAACAGAAGCCAATGTTCAAACTTGGGAAGGCATTTGGGGTGTCGCGAAAGCACAAAACAAACGTGCCTTAACCATTACTGGAACCGATGGTTTTAACAACTCCTTCTTGTTGTTATCCACGAGAGTGACGGATGGAACTACCTCCCTTCGTTTATACCAAAATGGAGTTCAAGAAGATACTTTTGGTACAGGTGATGACACTATTTCTGTTTTGAAATGGGGACAACGTTTCTTTATGGATTCCAATGGCGCAGCTCAAGCTTCTAGTTCTGGGTGGGAAGTGGAATTAAAAGATGGACTTACCTTATCGGTCATCGGTGGTGCGTGGCATTTTAACGCTGCCAAGGCTGCTTTAGGTGAAAATTTAGGTATCGCCATTCTTCCAAAGTTTACCATCACTGCTGAAGATGCTTACGGCACTGTCGCTGCAGGAACCCAGTTCCAATCCGGATCATTTACGGATACGAAAATGTTCGTTATGAAGAAAAATTCTCCGAAAGCAGCTTATTTACAAGATATCCTTTTATATCTATCCAGCAAACAAATGCAAGAGCTTTCCTTCAATGAAGTAGACAATTTACCAGCGTACAAAAACGCTGCGACTGAATTTACAAAAATGCAAGGAACTTCCATTGAAGCAAAACTTGCGGCTGCTCAAGTAGAAATGTTTGCGTATGGAATTCCACAACCATTTGGATTCCAAGCTCGTTATAACGTTTATTACTATCAAAAAGGCGCTCCAGATATTATTTTAGCAATTTTAAGAAATGTCGATGGATCGTATAATACATTTGAACAAATCAAAGCTCGGATGACGATCGTAGAAACCATTTGGAAAACAGGTCAACAACCAGCCGCATAACATGATTGATTCATAAATTGAAGAGGGGAAGAAGTGTATGAATAAAAACACGCAAGAAACAAAACATCCTTCTTTCATCAACCGGTTGTTTCAATCATTATCCCAATCGCTAAAAAAAGGATTTTCCCGTCTCGGGAAATCCTTTCAGCGTTTTTATGACCGGTTTAGAGATGGAAGTACTGGAACCAAAGTGAGTCATCTCGTGATGGGTTTTGGTAACCTAACACGAAAACAATATGCAAAAGGAATTCTATATTTAGGTCTTCAAATTATCTTCATCTTCTTTATGGTTTCATCTCCCGTTGTAAACTCCACACCATTTGGTTGGAAATCCTTAGGGAACATGATTACTTTAGGAACCGAAGCAGGAGATTTGTTTAATCCAACGGATAACTCGATGCTTATGTTGCTATTTGGTGTGGTAACAGTGGGAATTATCGCAGTCTTCATCATTGTCTATCTCAGCAATATAAAAAGTTCATATGCGACAGACTTACGTCTTCGAAAAGGAAAAGAACCAACCACGTTTAAGGAAGACATCGCTTCGTTATTTGATTCTCGATTCCATGTATTGATGTTAACACCAGCGATGATTGGGGTATTAATCTTTACTGTACTCCCCACCATCTTTATGATTTTAATTGCATTTACGAACTTTGATTCCGATCATATTCCTGGTCAACACTTGATCGATTGGGTGGGATTTGCAAACTTCGCTGCTGTTTTTTCAGGAACAGGTGAAATTGCAGTACGGTTTGTGCCGGTATTGACTTGGACGCTTACGTGGGCATTCTTCGCGACATTTACGAATTATATCGCCGGAATTTTATTAGCACTTTTAATAAATCGTAAGCAAATCAAGTTTAAAAAAATGTGGAGAACCATTTTTATCTTAACGATTGCGTTACCACAATTCATTAGCTTGTTGGCCATGAGAAACTTGTTATCGTTGTATGGACCCATCAACTCTGCATTAGTCAATATGGGAATCTTAGAAGCTCCCATTGAGTTCTTAGGTTTAGCCACCAGTGCAACAACCGCAAGGATTACTATTTTAGTCATTAACTTATGGGTAGGGATTCCGTATACGATGCTAATGACATCAGGAATCTTGATGAATGTTCCTGCGGATTTGTACGAAGCTGCGCAAATCGATGGCGCAACCCGTCGTCAAGCTTTCTTTAACATTACGGTACCTTATATCTTGTTCGTTACTGCACCGTACTTAATTACATCGTTTATTGGTAATATTACCAGTTTCAACATCATTTTCTTGTTAACGGGTGGAGATCCTGTGGTACCTGGCTATAAGGCGGGTCAAACGGATCTATTGGTCACTTGGTTGTACTCGCTAACCATCGAAGAATCCGATGTGTCAATTGGTTCTGTGATTGCCATCTTCACGTTTATCTTAACGGCAACGGCGACATTGATTTCGTATCGTCGAAGCAAATCGTATAAAGAGGAGGATGCATTCCAATGATTCAAGAAAAAACTGTGAAATACAAAAGCTATAAAGCATCCGAACGCACTGCTACGATTTTTTCTTATTTGACCTTGATTATCATGGCACTCATTTGGTTGTATCCGATTCTTTGGATTGTCTTAAACGCATTCCGGACAGAATATAACAACCAAGGAGATTTGATTGGAGTTGTCGTTAGTCATTATTTCCCAAAACAACTTGGACTCGAAAATTTTGTGAACTTATTTACAAAAACACAGTTTCTGACGTGGTTCTTTAATACTTTGTTTGTCTCTTCGATTTCCTTTGTATTAGCAACGATGTTTTCTTTAAGTGTTGCTTATGTCATGAGTAAACTTCGTTTTAAATTACGAAAGAAGATTCTAAACATTGCCATTATTCTTGGATTATTCCCTGGATTTATGTCAATGATTGCGATTTACTACATCTTAAAAGCTCTTGGATTAACACAAACATTGTTTGCTTTGATCTTGGTATATTCCGCTGGCGCGGGTCTTGGGTTTTATGTAGCGAAGGGATTCTTTGATATTATTCCTAACTCCTTAATCGAGTCAGCTCGGTTAGATGGAGCGACTAATTCGAAAATCTTCACACAAATTGTATTACCTATTTCCAAACCAATCATCATTTACACCGCATTGCTTTCCTTTACCGGACCATGGATGGACTTTATCTTTGCTCGAGTCATCTTGGGGGAAACAAATACACGGTTACATACCGTTGCAGTAGGGTTGTATTACATGATCTACGGTCAACGGGTAGATTCCAACGTCTTCACGATGTTTGCGGCCGGTTGTCTGTTGGTCGCTGTACCGATTGTATCGTTGTTCTTAATGATGCAAAAGTATTACATTGAAGGGGTTACAGCCGGAGCAGTCAAAGGGTAACAACAAAACAGGCTTGCATGCAAGTCTGTTTTCATTGGAGGAAAACACATGAAGAAATTATGGATTGTTTTAAGCATTTTTATTTTGTCTTTGGTATTAGTTGCTTGTAGTGGAGGAGAGTACCGTGTCAAAGTGGGTACGTTTGACCAAGAAATTCCAGTTGATAACTACAAAGTGTATTATGAGGTTTTTGTTGGAGCTTTTTCTGATTCAAACAACGATGGCATTGGTGATTTAAAAGGGCTGATCAATCGGCTTGATTATTTAAATGATGGTTCTAAGGAGTCTGGCAAAAGTTTAGGAGTAGAAGGCCTATGGCTCATGCCAATTATGCCAGCCAATTCATATCATAAGTATGACGTACGTAACTACAAGGCAATCGATATTAATTATGGAACGTTAGAAGATTTTGAATTACTAATCCAAGAAGCAGATAAAAGAGGAATCTCCATTGTCATCGACTTGGTATTAAACCATACGTCGGATTTACATCCGTGGTTCAAAGCCGCAAAAACAGCGATTCAAACAGGGGATATGACCAATCCTTATATAGAATATTATTCGATTGTTACTAGCAATCAACGCTTAAATGGTCATACGTATTATCAACTTTACGGAGATTATTATTACGAAGGCAATTTCTCTTCTACCATGCCTGAATTGAATATGGACTCTGCTTTAGTCAAAGCTGAAATCGTTGATATCATTGGTTTTTGGTTTGATTTGGGCGTTCATGGATTTCGGTTGGACGCAGCCAAATATGTATATTTAAATGATACTGCGAAAAACATCGAGTTTTGGAACTGGTTTATGGAAGAGTGTTATAAGATCAAAGAAGATGCGTATGTGGTCGGTGAAGTATGGTCTGGGGATGCATCCATTTTACCTTACTATGAGCCGTTCAATAATTTTGATTTTGGAATGTCTGGTGTTTCAGGGGTGATTTCCGCAACCGCCAATGGACAAGACTCGGTCAATTATTTCACAACCTATGTGGGCAATTGGCGGACCCAAACCAAATCAAAAAATCCGATTGCCATCTTACATCCATTCATCTCCAATCATGACATGAACCGTGCAGCAGGATTTTTATCCATAGCCAATCATCGCATGCACATGGCTGCGAACTTATACATTTGGAGTAGTGGAAATCCATATATTTACTATGGGGAAGAAATTGGGATGAAGGGGTTTAGAGGCAGCGAAAATACTGATGCTAACCGGCGCACTGCCATGCTTTGGGGAGACAAAGACACAGTAAAAGATCCGGTAGGAACAACGTATGATGTCGCGAATCAAACCAATGGAACCGTCAAAGATCAACTCAATCAAAAAACGAGTCTACTAAACCACTACAAAACCTTGATTATGCTACGAACTCAAAATCCAGAAATTGCTCGCGGGGTGTATCAACCTCTTGTATTCCAAGGGTACAACACTTTTGGAGGATTTACAGCCACATGGAATGGATCCACCGTCGGAGTATTTCATAATACCTCAGAAGAACCAATTACCATTAATCTTGCAAACTACCGTAGTCAATCATTTCAAAGCGTCCGTGGGTATGCTGGAAAAGGAAGCGCTTCCCTTTCGGGTCAAGTATTAACCCTCGATGGGATGACTTCTGTAATTGTGAAATAGGTTACCTATTAAAAAAACGTGGTTATATTGACGATTTTGTGCTTTAGTGGTAGAATACAAGCGTTATCACAAATTTATATCATAGGAGAAGAAAAAAATGAAACGTATCGTACTTATGCTTGTTGCTTTATTTGCAGCGTTTACTTTAGTAGCTTGTTCTACTACAACTACTGAAGCTCCAATCCTTGCCCGTGCGGACAAAGATTACTATGTAACAGGAAACTTTAATGGCTGGGACACAAAGGCTGACTTCAAAATGGTAGCTATTCGTGTTACTGACCCACGTGTTGCTCCAATTGCTTCTGCATTAACTGGCGCAACTGCTCTTTACATCATGGAAATCACTTTACCAGCGGATAATCCAGGTTGGGGACCAGAGTACAAGATCAATGGCGTAGTAACTACATTTAGTGGAAACTTAACTGTCAAAGTCATTCGTACTGCTCTTAACGATCCAGACTCAAGAGACTGGTGGGCTCCATCTCCAGAATCAGGCGCAATCACTAATTTATCTCCAGCTACCATGTTCATGCCTGCTTACGCTCAAGAAAACGTTGACAACGCAGGAGATCACAACTCCAATCCAGTTGCTTTAGTTGCTGGAACATACTATGCTGTATTCGCAGAATTCGGCACAGCTTCAAGAGGATTAGGACTAGTTCTAAAACCAGCTGCTTAATTATCACAAATGTACTCGAATGAACCTTGGATTTCCAAGGTTCTTTCTTTTTTTCTATCCAACTTGTTTTTTCTTTCTATCTTGTATGGATTGGAAAGCATTGGTATAATGAAAGAAACAAGAAATATAAGAGGTGGATTATGCGACTATTTATTGCCATTCAATTTCCACCAGAAATTGTGTCTCATTTGGAAACCATTCAAAAGGAATTAATGAGGCATACCAAATCCGGACATTTCGTAGAATCATCAAATCTGCATCTGACGGTTTTATTTCTGGGAGAAATGGAAGCGACAAGACTCAATATGGTCAAAGATGCCATGCGGAAGATTACCGTTCCGTCTTTTTCAGTGTTATTACAAGAAGTATCGTCTTTCAAAACACAAGAAGGACGCTTATATTATGTGAATGTTAAAAAAAATGATCAGTTAGAAACCATTGTATCTGAACTCAAAGAAACATTGAATCGGTCTGGTTTTTCACTAGAGAACAAAGAATATAAACCACACATTACACTTGCAAGAGAAGTAGTGCTCCAAGAAAACTTTGATCTAACAACCTATTGTCAATCCATTCCTCATAAGCGAGTCGATGTGGAAAAGGTATGTTTAATGAGAAGTGATCGCATCGATCACCAAGTGGTTTATAAAGAAGTTGCTTCTAGACATTTGCCTTAGGTGAACTATGTTAAAAGAAATCATCCATTTTTATAAGTCCAGTGACTTAACGAAAGTAGTTGCCTTTTATTCTGATACTTTAGGACTCCCCCTTTATAAAGATCAGAGATCTTGTTTGATTTATCAACTTCATAGGCACAGCCATATTGGATTCTGTTTGCATCATCCCACAAATTTTTTGGCATCGACTTGTATTACATTTGTTTATGATACGGTAGAAGAAGTGGATTCTGTTTATCAACGATTATCCAAAATAATCAAAATTGAGCATCTTCCAAGTATCAATCCAACATTTCAGATTTATCATTTCTTTTGTCAAGATTTTGAAGGACGAACCATTGAGATACAAACATTTTTGGAGGACACACATGAAAATACAAGCGTATCTATCAAAAATTCCACAAATTGATAAAACCGCCACGCTCTTTGAAGGAGCGATTGTGGCTGGGGATGTCATCATCCATGCCAATGTAAATATATGGTATAACGTAACCATTCGAGGAGATATGGCATCAATTGTCATTGGAGAAAACACAAACATTCAAGACAATGCGGTTGTTCATGTCAACACCTTAACTCCAACCACTATTGGTAAAAATGTTACCATTGGTCATGGTGCGATTATTCATGGAGCGACTGTTGGGGATCATGCACTGATCGGAATGGGAGCGATTTTACTGGATCACTGTGTGGTGGAACCCTATGCGATGGTCGCAGCTGGATGTTTGGTTCCACCTGGAAAAGTCGTACCTTCACGGATGTTAGCAGTAGGAAATCCAATGAAAATCGTTAGGGAACTGAAGGATAGTGAACTCTCTAGCAATCAAGGAAATATCGAAGCGTACTTGGAGTTAGCAAACAGTTATGAAAAAGAATAGTGCATTAGATTCTGCATTAATTGCAAAAGCGGCCAATTATGTAGAAACGTTGATGAAAGACGATACCACGGGACATGATTTTTTTCATGTGCTACGTGTGGTTGAAATCGCAAAACAACTATCGAAGAATCAAAAAGTGGATGAAGAAATCATTCTTTTAGCAGCCTATTTGCATGACATTGATGACCCTAAACTAGTCACTCCTTCAATGGATTCCAGAAGTCGATATCGTAATTTTTTAGAAGTAAATCATTATCCAAGTGAACGGATTGACCTCATTGCAGAGATTATTTCCAATATGTCATATTCTTCTTATGTAGCGGGCAAACGTGTGACGACACTCGAAGGTAAAATTGTTCAAGATGCCGATCGGTTGGATGCCATTGGAGCCATCGGAATCGCCAGAGCATTTGCCTATGGGGGAAGCAAACGCCGGGCAATTTTTGAAGGCGATTTGGATGATGATTCATCGATTGCGCACTTTTATCAAAAACTACTGAAACTTCCCTCTTTGCTTCACACACCGAAAGCAAAACAAATTGCATCCAAACGGATTCGCTTGATGAAGCAATTCTTAAAAGAATTTCATAAGGAATTTGATCAAGGGAAACGACAATAGGTCATTTCCCTATTAAAATGGATTGCGACATTTTTCGAAATACTGCACAACGTGGCGATTTATCGATGTATTTTACCCACTTCTCTAAAAGAGCGATTGACAACGCTTTCATTTCATCGTATAATGAAAGTACAATTTCATGTACCACAGAGGAGCGTCTAAATTGGTACGTTATCGATGCAAATAAGCTGAACCTTAGATGCGATAACGGAAGGGATTTAGTCGCCGAAAGGATAGATTTCGTTCACAAATCTAGACTTGGTGAATTGGTCAATTCCACTTCACTGCCATTCATAATGGAGCGCTGTTATATTCGTTTGAATATAGCAGCTTTTTTATTTTTAAAAGGAGGATTTATGAGTTCATTTTCAATTGATCAAATTTTTATAGGGCAACATTCGACACTTTCAAAAACCTTTTATGAAGCGGATGTCTACATGTTTGCACAAGTAACAGGAGACAAAAATCCTGTGCATTTGGACGATGAGTATGCAAAGAGTACAATATTTCAACAACGAATCGTGCATGGCTTTTTCGTTGGAAGTATGTTTTCACAAATCATTGGAAATTCATTTCCTGGACTTGGGACAGTCTATACTTTTCAAAGTTTAAAATTTACAAAACCCGTGTACTTTGGAGATACCATTACGGCAACTGTTTCTGCTAAAGAGTTACTCATAGAAAAGAACAGAGTCGTATTAGAATGTGTTGCTCACAATCAAGAAGGTCAAGTTGTTTTGATTGGCGAGGCTTTTGTGATGCCGACAAAGAAGGGGGATCTATGAAAAAAGTCATTTCAAAAAAAGAGTTTCAAGACTTATTATTTGATGGGATGTCCATCATGATTGGTGGCTTTTTAACCAACGGAACTCCAGAACGCTTGATTGATGCCGTTTTAGAAACTTCAGTCCACCATTTAACTATCATTGCCAACGATGGGGGATATGAGCAAGGAGGAATTGGGAAACTAATTTCTGATAAAAGAGTCGATCATTTAATCGCTTCCCATATTGGAACCAATCCAAGTTGTGGACGCTTGATGCAAGAAGGAAAATTAAAAGTGACACTAGTTCCTCAAGGAACGTTGATTGAACAAATCAGAGCTGCAGGTGCGGGTCTTGGAGGTGTGTTAACACCTACAGGAATTCATACCATTGTTCAAGACAATAAATTGGTGATTACCGTACAAGGGAAAGACTATTTGTTAGAAGAACCCATTCATGCAGATTTGGCATTGATTGGTGGGTGTATTGCGGATAAGTATGGAAATTTAACATACCGAATGTCACAGCGCAACTTTAATCCTATTATTGCTTTAGCTGCATCAAACGTTGTGGCTAGTCCAGAAGCGTTTGTCGATACACACGACCCTGAATGTGTGATTACCCCTCATGT